>NZ_JBIRQM010000011.1:0-149241 GCF_044333225.1 Streptomyces sp. NPDC021080
AACCACCCCACGACCACGATCCTGGCCGCCGAGCTGACCCCCTCGGTCCTGGGCCAGCTCATCGCCCTCTACGAGCACAAGGTGTTCGTCCAGGGCGCGATCTGGAACATCGACTCCTTCGACCAGTGGGGCGTCGAACTCGGCAAGGTCCTCGCCAAGCGCGTCGAACCCGCCCTGACCGAAGGCGCCGACGTACCCGGACTCGATCCCTCCACGGCCGCGCTCGTGGCCGCTTACCGCAACCTCCGAAAGTAGTGAACTGACAATGCAGCTCGGACTCATCGGTCTCGGCAAGATGGGCGGCAACATGCGCGAGCGCATACGCCGCGCGGGCCACACCGTCGTCGGCTACGACCGTAATCCGGACCTCGCCGACGTGCACAGCCTCGCCGAACTCGTGAGCAGTCTCGAAGGCCCGCGCGTGGTCTGGGTGATGGTGCCGGCCGGCGCCCCCACCCAGACCGTCATCGACGAACTCGGTGACCTGCTGGAGGCCGGCGACACGGTCGTGGACGGCGGCAACTCCCGCTGGACGGACGACGAGAAGCACGCCGAGGAGCTGGCGGCCAAGGGCATCGGCTTCGTCGACGCCGGCGTCTCGGGCGGTGTGTGGGGCCTGGAGAACGGCTACGCGCTGATGGTCGGCGGCGATGCCGAGAACATCGAGAAGGTGCGGCCGGTCTTCGACGCGCTCAAGCCGGAGGGCGACTTCGGCTTCGTGCACGCCGGCAAGGTGGGCGCGGGCCACTTCTCCAAGATGGTCCACAACGGCATCGAGTACGCCATGATGCAGGCCTACGCCGAGGGCTGGGAGCTCCTGGAGAAGGTCGACTCGGTCACCGACGTACGTGAGGTGTTCCGCTCCTGGCAGGAGGGCACCGTCATCCGCTCCTGGCTGCTCGACCTCGCGGTCAACGCCCTGGACGACGACGAGCACCTGGACAAGCTGCGCGGTCACGCGGAGGACTCGGGCGAGGGCCGCTGGACCGTCGAGGCGGCCATCGACAACGCCGTTCCGCTGCCCGCCATCACGGCGTCGCTCTTCGCCCGGTTCGCGTCGCGGCAGGACGACTCGCCGCAGATGAAGATGATCGCGGCGCTGCGCAACCAGTTCGGCGGCCACGCGGTCGAGTCGGCGAAGTAGGGAAGGGCGGTCCTGCTCGCGGATCGAACCCGATCCGCGAGGGGGACCGCTCACGGCCGAAGCCGTCGGCCGGCTCTCCACCGAACGCGGCGATCCCGTGACCGCCGCGCGGAATCAACCGGGAACTTCCGTCACGGTCCGCTGGACGAGTAAGCCCGAACCCCGCCTGAGCCGCGGTGCGTGTGCATCGCCACGATCGTTCCGTTTACAGAACGTTCTGTTTATGGAACGCTAGTCGCGTCACGACAATGCATCGCCGGCGCGGTAGGGGCGGAAAGCTATGGAACTGGCCCAGGAGGTGGGCGAGCGGCTGCGCCGTCTGCGCCAGGACGGCGGCCTGTCGCTGTCGGAACTGGCCCGCCGCTCCGGCGTCGGCAAGGGCACGCTCTCGGAACTGGAGACCGGCCGGCGCAATCCGACCCTGGAGACTCTGTACGCGCTGACCACGGCCCTCGAGGCGCCGCTAAGCACGGTCGTCGGCCCCGCCCCGGTGCAGGGCGCGGCGGTGCACGCGGTGCTGACGGACCGCGTGCAGGACGCGGCTGCAGTGTCGGAGGTGTATCGCATCCGCATTCAGAGCGGCGCGGTGCAGCACTCGGCCGCTCATGTGCCGGGCGCGGAGGAGCACTTGCTGGTCTTCAGCGGCACGGCGCGGGTTGGTCCCGCCTCCGCCCCGTTCGAGGTGGGCCCGGGCGGCCACGCCCGGTGGGCGGCGGATGTACCGCATCAGTACGAGGCGGTGGGGAGGGATGTGGAGGGGGTGTTGGTGGTGCGCTACCCGGTGGAATGAGATGCCTACGCCGTACCGCCCTGCGCCAGGCCACGACCACCGCCGATCGGCCGTGGGATCCACCGCTGCGGCAGGAGGCCGACAGTATCCAGTCCGTAGGCCCGGGTCTGATGGTCGGTCTGACAAGGGCAGGAACAGCCAAGCCTGCCGGTGCCACTGGGTGGGATTTCGTGCAAAGCCGGCTACGTCATCGAGAGACAGGATGATCCCAGTACATGCCTGTACGTATAGCGCGCCCAGACGAACTACCTGCCCTCGTCCAGCACTCCGACCAGCCCGAGCGCAACGCCGGGACGGCCGCCTACCTCACCGACCTACTTGCCAAGAAATGCACCCGGCCGGAGTGGTGCCTGGTCGCGGAGGACGAGGCCGGTCGGCTCACCGCGGCCACCGCGCTATGGACCCTCCCCGGGAACGACGTCCCGATGGCCCTGGTGCTCCTTGAGACACCGTGGGACGAACCCGGCCTGGCCACCGGCCAGGCGCTGCTGGCCGAGGCCGTCGCCCTGGCCGACTCGCTCGGCGCCACGGAGCTGGAGCACGTCACCGACTCGCCGACGCAGCCGCCGCAGTACCAGGCGGAGCCGGAACGGCGCGCCGAGCTTCTCCGACTGGCGGGCTTCGAGCGGGCCCGTGACGGTCGCCGCTTCCGCCGCCGCTCCGAGGTAGAACTCACTTCGCATGATGACCGATTGACCTGGCATTCCCTGCCCAGTCTGGGCCGTGAGCCGTTCATCGCCCTCCTCGCCGAGGCGCTGCCGACCAGCACCGACGCCCAACTCGCCGCCAAGGTCGCCCGGCATGGCGCCCGGCGTGCCGCGGAGAGCCTCTTCGCGGACATGGAGGAGTTCTTGTACGAGCCCTCGTGGTGGGAACTCGGCTACGCTCCGGACGGCACGCCGGCTGCACTCAGCCTCCCCGCCCGAAACCCCTCGACCGCGGTGATCGGCCTGGTGGCTGTGTCTCCCGCCTGCCGCGGCAACGGCTACGCGACGGCGGTGGTGGCCCGCGGCACGCGGCTGCTGGTCGAAGCGGGCGCCGAGGAGATCCGCGGCGACTGCGACGCGGCCAACACCGCCATGATCATGGCTTTCGAACGGGCAGGCTACGAGAACTTCGCCGACCGCCAGGAGTTCACCCGCCGGTTGTGAGCGGGGGCCGCTCCCGCGCCGTAACGAATGCTGAGCGGCCCCTCCCCACCCCGGTTGGTAGGGCTGGACGAGTAGGTCCGAAGTCCTGCGGGCGCAAAGGAGAATGGTCTCGTTCGGGATGCCGCGGCCAACAGTGAAACGCTCGGACCTGGCCGGATGGGCGGGCTATGGGTACTGCGCCAGCCACTCGCGGTTCTACTGGGGGCTGAAGCTGTATCTGGTGTGCACTCCGTCCGGGATGCCGATCCTGTGGGCTTTGGCCGATCCGAAGATCGGCGAGCGGGAGGTGCTGGCCTCGATGCTCGAAGTCGAGGCAGACATGGTCGCCGAGCACGATGGCATCCTGCTGGTCAGTGACAAGGGCTTCGCCGGACGAGCCTTCGAGACGCTGCTGGAGGAACATGGCATCACGCTCCTGCGGCCGTCCCGCAAGGACGAGAAGGCCCGCTACGGCGAACCGATGCTCAAGAAGGTGCGGCAACTGATCGAGTCGGTGAACGACACCTCAAAGGTCAGCTCGACCTCGAACACCACGGCGGCCGCAGCTGTGCCGGAGTCGCGATTCGCGTCGCTCAGCACATCCTCGCGATGGCCGCCGCGATGTGGCACAACAACGCAACCAAAGCCCCGATCACCCGGTCACTGACCGCATATGACCACTGACCGGAGATCAGACTTACTCGTCCGGTTTCCACCCTTTCTTCCGGGCAGGGTACCCGGTCCTTCAGGGCCGGGGTGAATGCCCGCTCCCGCGGAGCGGGGCAGGGGAAGCCGAATCGCCGACAAGGCGGTTCGGCGTCTCGAGCGAGACGGTGGTGAGGCCGGCCTCGAGCAGGTGCGGCACCTCGGAGCCGACGGCGGTCGCTCGGCGGTGGCCGGTAGTCGTGGTCGGGTGGGTCGGTGGCCGGGAAGGGTCGCTCGCGCGGGTGATGTCGGTCGATGGTGTGGGCGGTCGGGGAACGTGCGGGCTAAATTCGCGGTCATGGCGCGGTTTCGGATGTATCCGACGGGTGAGCAGGCGGTACAGGGGTCGTAGGGCGGCTCCCGGTTTTGCCGAGCAGTGTCGTCAGCTCACCGAGGCCCGGCGTGAGAACGCGTGGCTGGGCGCGGGCAACGCCGATGTGCAGCAACAGACGCTGAATGACTTCGCCGCGGCCAAGAAGGCCCGCTTCGCGTCCGGGTTCGGTGAGCCGACCTGGCGCAGGAAGCACGTGCACGAGGGCTTCCGCGTCATCGGCACCGACCGCGTTCCGGAGTTCGAGGCGGACGGCTCACCGAAGCTGAACGCCAGGGGCAGGCAGGTCATGGGCCGGTCGGTCGTCGTGCAGAAGCTCAACCGGCGGTGGGCGCGGGTGAAGGTGCCCGGCTGCGGCTGGGTCCGCTTCCGGCTCACCCGGCCCGAACTGCCCAAGGCCAAGACGTTCCGTGTCACCTTCCGCAACGGCCGGTGGCACATCGCGTTCGCCGTCGTCCCCGCCCCCGTGGACGGCCCCGGCACGGGTGAGGTCATCGGCATCGACCGGGGCGTGGCCATCACCGCCGCCCTCTCCGACGGCCGGAAACTGAACTGCCCGCAGCTCACCGTCAAGGAACGCGCCCGGATCCGCAAACACCAGCGCCGGGCCGCCCGCGCCCCCAAGGACAGCGAGCAAAAGAGCGCCGAGTACGCGAAGGTAGCCAGGCTCAGGGCCCGTGAGGCGGACCGGCGCAAGGACTGGTGCGAGAAGACCAGCACCATGCTCGCCCGCACCTACGACCTGGTGCGGTTCGAGAAACTCAACATTCGGAACATGACCCGCTCGGCCAGCGGCACCGTGGCAGAACCCGGCAGGAAGGTCGCCCAGAAGGCCGGGCTGAACCGGGCGATCCTCGCCCAGGGCTGGGGCCTGCTCCGGCAACGCACCGGACACAAGGCCCCGGGCCGCACCGAGGACGTCCCCGCCCCCTGCACCAGTCTGCGCTGCAACGCCTGCTGGGGGCATCTCCCACGCCCTTAAGGCAGTGGGGGAGGATCGACAAGAACTCGCGCAAGAACCAAGCCGGGTTCGTCTGCTCCTCCTGCGGCTTCACCTGCAACGCCGACACCAACGCAGCAGTCAACGTCGCGGCAGGACAGGGCGGGTTTCCCCGCCCCCGGCGAACAGCCGGTGCCGGAGGGGTGACAACGGCCACCGGCCGCTCGAACACCCGTGAACCCCAACCCACACGGGCTGGAATCCCCCTCTTTCAGGAGGGGGAGGATGTCAAACTGCTGCCGTAGAAACCGAAGCGCACTCCGGTCCGCCCGCTCGGGCGGACCGGGCTCTTGACTACATATGGAGTTCTCATGGCCCTGTGGGACCGCATCAAGGAGTCCGCGTCGACGATGCAGACCCAGCTCGTGGCGAAGAAGAACGATCTCAAGAGCGGCGCCTTCCGCGACGCGAGCATGGCGATGTGCGCGCTCGTCGCCGCCGCGGACGGCTCGATCGACCCGTCCGAGCGGCAGCGCGTGGCCCAGCTCATCGCCACGAACGAGGTGCTGCAGAACTTCGACGCCATGGACCTGCAGCGCCGTTTCGACGACAACCTGAACAAGCTGACCGCCGACTTCGCCTTCGGCAAGGTCAGCGTTCTCCAGGAGATCGCCAAGGCCAAGAAGAAGCCCGCCGAGGCGCGCGCCGTCATCCAGATCGGCATCGTCATCGGAGGTGCCGACGGCGACTTCGACAAGACCGAGCAGGCCGTCGTGCGCGAGGCGTGCTTCACGCTCGACCTGCCCCCGCACGAGTTCGACCTCTAGGGCGCCCTGTACCCCGGCCGACCGGACCCCGGCTCGTCCGAAGACGCCGGGGCGGCCGGAGCGGCGCACACCTCGCCGGGTCCTGAGCGATGGCGGAGCCGAAGCCTCCGAGGACCTCCGAAGAGCGGAGGTCCTCGGAGCCGGGCGGTTACCGCGAACGGAGGCTCGACCCCCGCGTCTGGCCGCCGGAGGCCGGCTTGAGCTGTACCCAGCCGGCGGTGCTGGGTACGCCCTCCTCGTTGAGGAGGAAGAGCATGTAGTACCCGGGCGGGGCGGCGTTGGCCGACGGAGGTGCCTGCAGTTCGAGGAAGCTGCCGCTACGGCTCTTGATCCGCAGGTCGAGGTGGCGCTGGCTGGTGTTGAGCGAGTGGGTCGCGGTGGTCGGTGCCAGCAGGACGGCGCGGGTGACGTCGGCGGCGGTGTTGCTGCTCACCGTGATCTTCTCGTTGTACCCGACGGACGGGTTGAACACGGTGCCGAGGTGGGGACGGCTGCCCTGCTGGAGGTAGGCCGGCTCGTAGATCTCGATGCTGCCGTTCATGTCGTCGGTGATGTCGGGGTCGTTGGCGAGCTGCTGGAGCTCGTCACCGGTGACCATCACCCGGCCGTCCGGGAGCACCACGGCGTTGGAGTGGTAGCCGCGCGGCAGCCGCTGGGCCGGGCCGAGTTTCCAGTTGCCCTTCTCGTCGCGCAGTTCGATCTGGCGGTACTTCAGATCCGCGTTGGGGTTGTACGGGCCGTTGCCGTAGTCACGGATGTCGAAGGCGCCGTTGACGGTCATCAGGGTCCCGTCCGGCATGAGCAGGGTGTCGTCCTGGGTGCGGCCGAAGGCTCTCGCCTTCTCCTTGCTCCACTGGTTGCCGACCAGCTGATAGGTGTTCGGGTCGTCCCGGTCCCCGCCGAGCACCAGCACCGAGTCCGGGCCCTTGAAGCCGGCCGGGAGCGGCACGGCCGAACCGTAGTTGCGCGGCATGTTGTCCGGCCGGGGTGCCAGGTCCGTCCGGGTCTCGGCGACGGGGTCGAACTTCCACTGCTGCTCGGGGTTGCGGCCCAGGCCGTAGATCTTGCCGTCCCGCAGCGAGAAGAGGTGCGGGTAGTCCCGCTTGAACGGGGCGTCGGCCTTGAACAGTTCCGGCGCCCAGCCCTCCGGCTTGTCCGTCTTGGCCGTGGGCACCGGCTTGTTCAGAGCGGGGAAGCGCTCGACGATCGAGGTGGGGGTGCCCCAGCCGAGCTCCGACTGGCCGGACATGATCAGCTGCCGCCCGTCCGCACCGGTCACCACCGACGGGTACCACCGGCCGACCACCATGTCCTGGTTCTGGTACCACTTCTCCTCCCACGGGTCGAAGACGAGGGAGAGCTTGGCGCCGCTACCGCCGTTGCCGCCGAGGTTGCCGCCGAAGACGCCGAGCATCCCGTTGGGCAGGAAGGAGTGACCGGCACAGAAGAACGGCGCGGGACGGGGCTGGTCGAGCCCGTCCGGCATGTTGATCACGGGCGGTGTGACCTTGGTGAACGAGCCCGGTCCTGTGCCCTTGGCCGGATCCCACAGGTAGGCGCGGCCCGCGTTCTCCTTGCCGATGGTGTCGGTCGGGGCCGGCTCCTTCTGGGGGTTGGTCTCGATGCGCTCGAAGGAGAACAGCAGCACCTTGCCGGTGGGCAGCATGGCGATGTGCGCGGCGAAGTCCGGGGACTGGAAGTACTCCCGGAACCTGCCGGCGTCCAGCGCGTCGAAGTCCGCGTTGACCTTGGCCTGGGAGGCCGTGAGCGCCTTGAGCCGCTCGGTGCGGGTGGTCTGCGGGTACTCGCCGACGGCCTTGACGGCCTTCCTGGTCATGGCGTGTTCCTCGGCGTGCTCCTCGCCGATGACTTTCGCCTCCTCCGGGTCGGCCTTTGCCCGGTCGGCCGAGGGGGCGTCACCGCCGTGCCCGTGGGCGGCGGCCGGGCCGGACGACAGCACGGTGAGGGTCAGCGCGGAGACGGCACACGCGGAGAGCGTCGCGGACAGCATCCTTCTGGACGACCGCCCGGTCAGGTTCCTACGGGACATGGGACTCCTTGCGAGAGAGAGGCAGGGCGCGCAGCGGTGGCGTCGCGGCCGCGCCGTGTCACCGACCCGATGGCGGGCACATGACGCGAGCACATGACTACTGACAGTGTTCGCGGCTCGGTCGCCCGCTGTCGCGCGATGCCGGGCGGGCGGGTGACCCTCCGACAGCCGAACGAGTCAGAACCCTTACAGGACAAGGGTTTTGCGTCACGGCGCACACCCGCCGAAGGGTCCGGCCAACGATGCCCCGCCCCTTCGTCGATCACGCGGCGTAGCGCCATGATTACTATGATCATTACATGGCATATGCGGCTGTCAAGGAGGAGACGTGTCAGAAGAGACCAAACTGCGCGAGAGCGACGACATCCAGGGTGACGTGATCGCGGGCTTCAAGAAGGACCGCATGACGCTGCTCTTCCTCAAATTCGAGGACCCCGCGCGAGCCCGTACCTGGGTGAAGCGGCTCGCGTCCCAGATCTCCACCACCAGACAGGTGGCCGCCTTCAACGCGGCTTTCAGCAAGGCCAGGCAGTCCACCGGCGGCGACGACCCGCAGACGCTGAAGGCCACCTGGACGAACGTCAGCTTCACCTACGAGGGCCTGAAGGTCCTCGTGGGCGGCAAGGACCCCCTGCCCTCGGTGCGGAAGGGCGGCACTCTGGAGGCGTTCAAGGAGGGGTCCCACAAGCGCTCGCTGGGCGACACCGGCGACAGCTCACCCGAGAACTGGCTGTTCGGGGACGGCAAGGGCCAGACCGTGCACGCCGTGATCACCGTCGCCTCCGACACCGCCGACGGTCTCCAGGACGCGTTGACCGCCCAGCGCGAGGCAGCCGCGCAGGCCAAGATCGTGATCGTCTTCCAGCAGAACGGCGCCACGCTGCCGGGCACCCGCCGCGGAAAGGAGCACTTCGGCTTCAAGGACGGGGTCAGCGAGCCGGGGGTGATCGGCTTCGACGAGCCCGACCCGGAGCGGCCGGAGTACGTCAAGGACCATCCGGGCACCCGGCTGGTCCCGCCCGGCGAGTTCGTCATCGGGCACGACCGGGTCGGCGGGATTCCGTACGACGAGATGCCGGAGTGGGCCGCCAACGGCAGCTTCCAGGTGGTGCGCCGGCTAGCTCAGGACGTGCCGGGCTGGTGGGCCCAGGTCGCCGCGCAGCTGAAGGTCCTGAGGAAGGCCAAGGTGGTGCCGGACGAGGCGAGCACCGAATGGCTGGCCGCCCGGCTGGTGGGCCGTTGGCGCTCGGGCACTCCCGTCGCCAAGTGCCCGCACGCCGACATGCCGGACAACGCCCTCGCGGGCCAGGACAACGACTTCGGCTACCGCAACGACCCGGAGGGGTTCACCACCCCGCTCTTCTCCCACCTGCGCAAGACCAACCCCCGGGACGGCCTGCAGGAGAAGCCCGGCACGGAGCCGTTCCCCGAGAAACCGGTCATGGACCGACGCCGGATCATCCGCCGCGGCGCCCCCTACGGTGCGCCCTTCGACCCGGCCTCGGACGGCCCGGGCGGCCCCGACCACCCGCGCGGGCTGCTCTTCGTCTGCTACCAGTCCGACCTCGTCGAGCAGTTCGAGTTCATCCAGAAGAGCTGGATCGACAACGTCGACTTCCCGCCGAACCGCCCCGCGAAACCCGGCCCCGACCCGATGGTCGGCCTCACCGGCAAGGTCGGCTTCGAGAGCCCCGGTGCGACGACCGAGCTGAGCTTCCACCAGTTCGTCACCACCGAGGGCTCGGTCTACGCCTTCGTCCCCTCGCTCACCACACTGCGGCTGCTGGGCGACGGCCGCCTCACCGACAAGCTCCCGGACGCCGTCCGGCCGACCGACGCCTTCCTCCCGATTCCCGATCGCCAGCGGGACGACGGCAAGAGCTGGTACTGGGCCTACGGGACCGGCGGCGACGGACCGGTCTGCCGCACCGTCTCCATCGCCGACGGCGACGAGCACAAGGACGTCGTCGAGCGCCCCGACCGGCCCCTGGCCGCCTGGCCGTGCTACCTCGGCGTGTCGAAGGTGGACGCGATCCTGCCGGTGCCGGACGAGCAGCGCGTGGGCGGCCGGAGCCGGTACTGGCTGTTCCACACCGTCGAAGGCCGCCAGGTCTACCGGCTGATCTCGATCGCGGACGGGGCGGAGTCCGGACTCGACCCCGAGGCGGCAGGCGCCGTCGACCGGCCCGACCGGCCGATCTCGGCCTGGGCCTCGTTCAACGGCATCGAGCAGGTGGACGCTTTCCTGCCGGTGCCCGACATGCAGCGCCAGAACGGGAAAAGCCACTACTGGCTCTTCCACTCCTCCCTGGGGCAGCAGGTCTACCGACTGATCTCGATCGCCGACGGCTCCGCGCACAACGACGTCATCGAGCGCGGCGACCGTTCGCTCGGTCTGTGGCAGTCGCTGGCCGGCGTCTCCCGCGTGGACGAGTTCCTCGCCGTGCCGGACATGCAGCGCGTCAACGGGCTGAGCCTGTTCTGGGTGTTCCACCAGCAGAAATACCGGATCATCTGCATCGCCGACGGCCGCGGGCACAACGACCAGGTCACGGTCGAGGACCGCTCGATCACCCTGTGGAAGTCCCTGACCGGCTGAGGCCCGCCGGTGGTACGGGCGTCCCGGGTGACCGGGGCCGCCCGCACCACCCGGGTCCGCGGACGCCGGCCGGTCGGCCTCCGCGTGACCCGGCCGAGCCGTGACCGCCGATCCGTCCGGGGCGTGGTCGTCGTGGCCCGCCCGCCCGGACCACCCAGGTCTCCGAACGCGCGAGGCCTCCCGAGGACGTGGGCATCTCCTCGCGTTTCCGCGTGCCGTCGCGATTCCGACCGCCCGCACGCTTCGGCACGCCCCGTCGCCTCGACCGGAACATCCGCGCCCCGCAGGGCACTTGGTACGACGCCGCGCCGACCCCGACGATCACCACACCCGAAACGCTCGCGTACGCGACACCCTTGGGCCGTGACTCCGCGCACCCCGGCCGGGTTCAGGGGCGGCCGGCGTGCGCGGAGCCCTCGTCGACCGCCGCCGCCGGAGCACCGGGCATGCCGGCCGGCGGACCGACGCGGCGCGTCACGACCCGGGCGCCGGGAGATTCCGTATCAGCGTGCGGGGATCCCGTACGCCCGCTCCACGTGCAGCCGCAGCACCAGCCGGCGGTCGCGGACCATCGCCGCGCGGTAGTCGTCCCAGTCGGAGTGTTCGCCGAGGACGTCCCGGTAGACCCGGACGAGCTCCTCCACGGTCTCGTCGTGCGGATCCCCGGCGACCGGCGTCAGCTCGGCCGTACCCTCGGCGACCGTGTAAGCCCACCGGTCCGCGCTGGTCACGTGGTACGAGGCCCGTGGGTCCCGGCGCAGATTGCGGGTCTTGGCGCGGTCGTCGGTGAGCGACACGCGGATGATCCCCTCGTCGGGGTAGTACACGTGGCTGACGTTCGACAGCTGGGGCCGCCCGTCCTTCTTGAGGGTGACGAGCACCCCGCCCTTGTACGCGGAGAGCAGCTTCAGCAGTGCGTCCTGGGTCTCTTCATCGGTCATATCCGCGTCAACGCCCCGGACACGTCGCATCATCCCGTAGACAGTGTCTACTCCCCTCTGGTAGACACTGTCTATGGACGAGCTGGAGAGCACGGGCCTGAGGGCGCGCCTGGTGGACGTCGGGGTCGATCTCGTGCGGGCGGAGGGCGCGCAGGCGCTGACCCTGCGGGAGATCGCCCGCCGGGCGGGGGTCTCGCACGGCGCCCCGCGCCGCTACTTCCCGACCCATCTGGAACTGCTGTCCGCCATCGCGCGCCGCGGCTTCGACGACCTGCGGGACCGCGCGGCGAACGCGGCCGGCGACGAGCGGACCGGCCCCCGCGCCCGGCTCAGCGCCCTGGCACGGGTCTATCTGGACTTCGCGCTGTCCCAGCGCGGCATGTACGAGCTGATGTTCCGTCACGACCTGCTGGAGAGCAACCGGTTGGGGCTCCGCGAGACCAGCCTGCCGTTGTTCGCGGTCCTGGTGGACCTCGTCGCCCGGATCCGCCCGGAGGCCGACGCCCGCATCGTCGCCGGTGCCCTGTGGGCGAACCTGCACGGCATCGCCCAGCTCTGGGGCTGGGGAAGCCTGGGGCTCACCACGGACGCCGACGACTGCGCCCCCCTGCTGAACGCGGCACTCGACGCGCACCTCGGACCGGAGGAACGATGAGGACACCCGGGTCCGACAGCACCGCGCACCCTCCCGCCACTGCGGCCGCGCGCCCCGCGGCTCCGGGCACGGCGCACCGCGGGATCACCCTGGCGAGCAGTGTCGTCGGCGCCGTGATCGTCGCCCTCGACGGCACGGTCCTCACCGTCGCCCAGCCCACGCTGCAGGGCGACCTGAACGCCTCGTTCGCGCAGGTCCAGTGGACCAGCACCGCGTATCTCATCGCGGTGGCGGGCCTGCTGGTGTTCGCGGGCCGCCTCGGGGACCGCCACGGACACCGCCGGATCTTCGCCCTCGGCATCCTGGGCTTCGGGGCCGCGTCGGCCGGAATCGGCCTCGCGCCGGGCATCGGCTGGGTGATCGCGCTGCGCGTCGCCCAGGGTGTCTTCGGCGCGCTGCTGCAACCGGCCACCCTCGGCATGCTGCGTGCCGCGTACCCGCCCGACCGGCTCGGGACGCCCATCGCGCTGCGGGCGAGCGCCATCGGGATCGCCGCGGCCGCGGGCCCGCTGCTCGGCGGGGCGCTGGTCGACCACTTCGGCTGGCGGTCCGTCTTCTTCCTCAACGTTCCGCCGGCGCTGGCGATGGGCGTGGCGGCGCTCGGCGTCCGGACGCCCGACGCCCGGGAGCCCCGAACGGTCCGGCCGGCGGCCGACGGCCTCGACGTGCCGGGTGCCTGTCTGCTCACCGTCGCCCTGGTCGCCCTGGTGCACACGCTGGTCGCCGTGCCCGAGACCGGCTGGACGGCGGCGACCGTGGCCGGACTCGCCGTGGTGGCCGCCGCCGGCACCGCGTTCGTACACCGGCAGCACCGGGCGGCGAGCCCCCTGGTGCCGCCCGAGATCCTCGGCTCGGCGACCATCGGCGCGGCGCTCGGCATCCTGGTCGCCGTGTCCGCCGCCCTGCTCGGCACCCTGTTCGCCGCCAGTTGGTTCCTCCAGCGGACCCTGGGTCTCGACCCGCAGGAGACCGGCCTGCGGGCCCTGCCGGCCGGCGTGACGATGGTGCTCGGCGCTCCCCTCGCCGCCGTCCTCATGCGCAGGTTCGGCCCGCGCCGTACCGCCGTGGCCGGGACGCTCGTCCTCACGTCCGGCATCCTGCTCCTGGCCCGGCTCGGGCCGGCGTCCACCGCCGTGCCCGTCGCCTGCGGCTTCCTGCTGCTGGGCGCCGGTTTCGTCACCGTGATGGTGACCACGACGGCGGTCGCCGTACGGCACGCCTCCGTCGCGTCGGCCGGTGTGGCGGGCGGACTCCAGCAGACGGCGATGAACATCGGGCCCACGCTGGGCATCGCGGTCGCCGCCACACTGATGTCGCTGACGCCCGGCGCCGCCGTCGGTCCTGCGCTGACCGCCCTCGCGGTGTTCTCCGCGACGGCGGCCCTGCTCGCCCTGAGGCTTCCGGGGCACAAAAACCCGTGAGCGCCGCCGGGCCGGGCGTGCACGCATGGCGTCGCCGGGCAGACGGGAACGATCAGTAAGATCCCGGTCCGGCCGACGCCTCACCAGCCCGTTCGGGACGACGAGGGACACGAGCCGCAGTCCGAAGGAGAGCCATGGGACATCTGCGACAGGAAGTCGAGCCGGGATCCGTCGGCCTCGACCCCGGGGCACTGGACCGACTCGACCGGCATTTCGCCGCTCTGGTCGACGACGGCCGGCTCCCCGGCTTCCTCGTCGCCGTCTCCCGGCACGGGCAGGTCGCCCACCTCACGACGTACGGGCGACGCGACCGCGCGGCCGGACTCCCGGTGGAGAGCGACACGCTGTGGCGGATCTACTCCATGACCAAGCCGGTGACCTCGGTCGCGGCGCTCATGCTGCTGGAGGAGGGCCGCCTCGGACTCGACGACCGGGTGGCCGACTTCCTTCCGGCCTTCGCCGAGCCGCGGGTGTACGTCGGAGGGTCGGGGCCGGACACGAGGACCCGGCCCGCCGAACAGCCCATCCTGATCCGGCACTTGCTGACCCACACCGCGGGCCTGACCTTCGGCTTCTACCGCACGCACCCCGTCGACGCGCTCTACCGCGACGCCGGTGTGGAGTCCTCGGTGGCACCGGGCGCGGACCTGGCCGGGACCTGCGAGGTGTACGCCCGGCTGCCGCTCCAGTTCGAGCCGGGCACGCAGTGGAACTACTCCGTGGCCACCAACGTCCTCGGCCGTGTCATCGAGGTGGTGTCCGGCCAGGATCTCGACGACTTCCTCCACCGGCGCGTCCTCCGGCCGCTCGGCATGACGGACGCCGGTTTCCAGGTCACGGACGAACAGGCGGGCAGACTGGCCGAGTTGTACGGACAGGACGAGGAGGGGAAGCTCATCCCGATCGCCGGTCTCCCGCTGCGCGGCCGGCCCCGCTTCCTGTCCGGCAGCGGGGGAATGGTCGCCACCGCCCACGACTACCACCGCTTCATGGAAATGCTCCGGCGCCGCGGCGAACTCGACGGGACCCGGCTGCTGCGCCCGGGGACGGTGGACCTGATGGCGGCCAACCAGCTGCCCGGCAACGCCGACCGGCGCTCCTTCGGCAGCCCGGTCCACCGGGAGGACGGCAACGCGGGCCTCGGGTTCGGCCTGGGCGTCTCCGTCGTGGTGGACCGGGCGGCCACCCGGTCCCCGTCCAGCGAGGGCGCGTTCGGCTGGAGCGGGGTGGCCACCACGACCTTCTGGGTCGACCCGCGGCGCGACCTGACCGTGCAGTTCCTGAGCCAACTGCGCCCGAAGGGTTCGCACTCGGTCTTCCCCGACCTCAAGAGGCTGGTGCACGAGGCGGTACGGGCCTGACCACTGCAGGGGCCGGTGCAGGAGGCGGGTACGGGGTCCGATCACGGCAGGGGCGTGCGGTTGACCCGGTACACGTCCCGTACGCACAGGTTGAGCACGGTGGTGGTCACGATCACGCCCGCGCAGACCAGAAGCACCTCCCGGTCCGACCAGGCGCCCGCGGCCAGGGCGGCGAGCAGATAGCCGAGCGGGATCGCGCAGCGTTCCCCGACGCTGTTGAACGCGGCGGCCCTGCCCAGCTCGTTCTCGGGAACGTGCAGTTGGAAGGCCGTGGTCCAGGCGACGATGGCGACGTCGAGGCCGATGCCCGCGAGGAGCGCGGCGAACAGGACGGCGGGCAGCGGCAGCGCGAGTCCCATCGCCGTCAACGGCAGGAAGAGGAGGGAGGCGGTGCTCACGGCGACGGCGAGCAGCCGGTACGGCTTCCAGCGCAGGCACACCAGCGCACCCGTCAGCAGCCCGAGCGCGAACGCCCCTTGCACCAGGCCCCAGGAGCTCGCCCCGGAGTACAGCCGCGCGGCGAGAACCGGTCCGAGCATCTGGAACCCGGCCAGCCAGGCGGCGACCACGACCGTCCCGGCCAGCGTGTACGTCCACAGCCAGGTACGGGAACGGAATCCGGACCAGCCCGACCGCAGATCGCCCAGGACACCGCCCGTCGTGACAGGTGCGTCCAGGCGCAGTCCGTGCAGCAGCAGGGCCGCGACCAGGAAGGTGAGCGCGTCCCAGGACAGCGCCCATCCCGGTCCGCAGAGGGCGACGACAAGCCCGCCCGCCACGGGGCCGAGCACCCGTACGGCGTTGGTCGGCAGTCTGACCAGCGCGTTGGCCTGCTGGAGCTGTCCGGGCTCCACCAGCTGGTTCACCACGCCCTGGCCGGCGGGCACGGTGAACGCCACGGCGACTCCCGACAGGAAGCCGCAGGCGGCGATGGATCCGGTCGAGGCCGTACCGGTCATGACGACGACGGCGAGCGCCCCTTGGGCCACCGCCGCGGCCAGATTGCCCACCAGCAGGATCCGGCTGCGGGACATCCGGTCCGCGAGCACCCCGCCCACCAGCAGGAAGGCGACCGTCGGAACGGTGTTCACGGCGAGCACCAGGCCGAGCGATCCGGCTCCGCCGCCCTCTCCGATCACCGCGTAGGCGAGCGCGAGCGGGGCCATCGCGGATCCCGTCGCCGAGATCAGCCCGGCCAGTGCGAACCGCCGGAAGCGGGCGCTGCGCCAGGGTGCCGTCGGAGCCTTCGGCACCTGGGCCGCCGTCTTCATGTTCTTCTCCCGCCACCGGAAAGGGGCCTGTCCGGTCCTGTCCGGTGCCCGGCCGAGCGGCGATCATACGGGGGCGGGGCCGGTCCGGGGCCCTGATTCGGACAGCCCCGGAACCGCACACCCCTCTTCCGTCATCCCTCTTCCGTCATCCCGCTTCCGCCGGC
This sequence comes from Streptomyces sp. NPDC021080, assembly GCF_044333225.1. Classification (NCBI taxonomy): domain Bacteria; kingdom Bacillati; phylum Actinomycetota; class Actinomycetes; order Kitasatosporales; family Streptomycetaceae; genus Streptomyces; species Streptomyces sp. NPDC021080. The sequence goes on from NZ_JBIRQM010000011.1 coordinate 16,330, forward strand.
CTCTTGCTTCATTCCTCGGTGACGACCGTCTTCGCCTCTCCGGCGAAGATCGCCTTCGCCCACTCCTCGCCGTCCAGGTGGGGCAGGTAGTGGTCGAGGCGTTCCCGCTTGGTCAGCAGGTAGGTGAGGTTGTCCTCGCACGGCGGTATCAGGAGCGGCACCTGCTCGGCGACCTTGATGCCGTGGCGCAGCAGCGACTCCCGCTTGCGCGGGTTGTTCGACAGCAGCCGCACGGACCGTACGCCGAGGTCGTGCAGCATCTGAGCCGCCACCCGGTAGTCGCGGGCGTCGACCGGCAGGCCGAGGGCGACGTTCGCCTCGACGGTGTCGAGGCCCTCCGCCTGGAGCTTCATCGCCTTGAGCTTGGCGAGCAGGCCGATGCCCCGGCCCTCGTGGCCCCGCAGATAGACGAGGACGCCGCGGCCCTCGGCCACGATGGCCTGCAAGGAGGCGGTGAGCTGGGGGCCGCACTCGCAGTGCTGCGATCCGAAGGAGTCACCGGTCAGGCATTCGGAATGCAGCCGGGTCAGGACGTCCCCCTTTCCGAGGGTGTCCAAGTCGCCGTACACGAGGACGACTTGTTCCTCGCCGCGGTCGTGGTCGAGGTAGCCGACCGCGTGGAAATCGCCGTACACGGTGGGCAGCGGGGCAATCACGACTCGTTCGACACCTGTGAGGTGGGCATTCCCGCCGAGTACGCCAAAGTTATCTGTCATGATCTGGTTCCTAAGCAGAGTCGAAAGGGCCGTGAAAGATGAGTAGTTCGGGAACACGCGTGATGGTGTCGGGTGGTCTGCTGTCACTGGACACCACGGAGGATGTCCGCGAGCGGGGGTCCGGTGTCGCCCGCCAGGTCGCCGTCCTTCCCGTCGGCAGCCTCGAACAGCACGGCGCGTACCTGCCCCTGACGACCGACACCCTGGTGGCGTGCGCCATCGCGCGGGAGATCGCGGCCGCCTATCCGGTGCATCTCCTGCCTCCGGTGACGATCTCCTGCTCGCACGAGCACGCCGCCTGGCCGGGCACCGTCAGCATTTCCGCCGTCACGCTGTACGCCGTCGTCCGGGACATCGCCGCTTCGTTGCGGCGATCGGGCGTCGACACCCTGGTCGTGGTAAACGGGCACGGCGGGAATTACGTACTGGGCAATGTGGTCCAGGAATCCGCGGGCACCGGTACCCGCATGGCGCTTTTCCCGGCCATGGAGGACTGGGAAGGAGCGTGTGAACGGGCCGGTGTGCAGACGTCGTTGCTCACCGATATGCATGCCGGAGAAATCGAGACGTCCATTCTCCTGCACGCCCATCCGGAATGCGTCAAAGACGGTTATGAGACCTCCGATTTCGTCGCCGACGACCGTCGGCATCTGCTCACCCTCGGCATGTCGGCCTACACCGAGTCCGGGGTCATCGGACGTCCCTCGATGGCCGGCGCCGAGAAGGGGAAGGAACTCCTCGCCGGGCTGACCGAAGCCTTCGGAGCGTATCTCTCGCTGGTGACGTCCGAGACGCTGCACTGATCGGGTCCTCCCGCGCTCTCCTCGCGGGGGCGCCGGAGCGCGGCACCCCACCGGACGACCAGGACCACGGCACCGGGCAGGGCCGCCGCGAAGCTGAGCACGCCGTAGATCACCGCGACGGTCAGGCCCATGCCGGCGCCGAGCCCGGCGGCCCCGAACGCCCAGGCGGTGGCGCCCTCGCGGGGGCCCCACCCGCCGACGTTCAGCGGCAGCCCCATGGCCAGCAGGGCCAGCAGGGCCAGTGGCGTCAGCACGGTGACGGACGCGGTGGATCCGGCGGCCCGGGCGGCGAGCACGAACATCGCCAGATGGCCGGCGAGCACCAGGACCGACGAGAGCGTGACGCCGGGCCAGCTGCGCCGGGCCAGCAGGGCGCCCCGGGCCTCGACGAGCGCGCCGCGCACGGCTCCGTAGCGTCCGGAACCGGAAGGACCCCGCCGCCTGCGGACGACGGCGAAGGCCACCGCGCCGCACACCGCGACGATCGCGAGGACCAACGCGGTCTCGCGGGCCTCGGCGAGCACGGGTGACGGCTGGGTGAGCAGCACCACCGCGCCGACGGCCACCAGCACGGCCTGTCCCGCGGTGCGTTCGAGCACCACCGAGCGCACGCCCCGGCCGATGTCACCGGCGCTCTGCCCGTGCCGCACGGCCCGGTGCACATCGCCGAGGACCCCGCCGGGCAGCGCCGCGTTCAGGAACAGCGCGCGGTAGTAGTCCGCGACGGCCCCGCGCAGCGGGAGTTCGATGCGCAGCTCCCGGGCGACCAGGCACCAGCGCCAGGCGCTGAACACCGTGGTGAGAAGCCCGATGGCGATCGCCACCGTCAGCGTGGTCCCGTCGATCCGGCGCAGCCCGTCCACGAACACCCCGGTACCCAGGCGCCAGAGCAGTACGCCGAGGATCAGGACGCCGGCGGCGGTGCCGACGTGCCGCCGGACCCGGCCGGACACGCGCCGGGCCCGGGAGGTTCCGTCGGCCGCGGGGCTGCCGGAGTCGCCGGCCGGGGCGGACCCCGGCTCGGCGCCCGCGGGGTCCGGGACCTGCGAGGCAGGCGCGCCGGACTCCGCGGGGTCGTTCAGGGGCGGGCCGTCGAGGTCCTCGGCCACGGCCGCCGGAGCGGCGGACGGGCCCAGTGTCTCCAGGCCCGCGCTCACGCCGCACCCCCGACGGGGTGGGGCAGCGCCAGCACATCGCTGTGGTGGACGACGACCCGCAGCTCGCCCGCGGCGCACGCCGCCAGCCGGGACTCCAGATACGCCTGGGCGCGTTCCGCCAGCTCGGGGCGCTGCTCCACCGCCGCGCCGACCCAGCCGCGCAGCCACTCCGCGGTGAGGGCGGCCTCGTCGGGGCCGAGCCGCCAGGGGCTCGGATGCACCCGCACGGTGGCGTCGTAGCGGGCGAACGCCTCGCAGGTGGCGGTGACGGAGTCCGGGCCGAGCAGGTCTCCGCGCCGCTGGTGGGCGTTGAACGCCTCGGTGATCTCGGCGTCCATCGGGTCGGCCGGGGTGAGGTCGACCCGGCCGGCGACGGACAGCGTCAGCAGGGCGGGCACGCCGGCGCCGGCGCAGGCCGCCGCGAGCCGGTCGATCTCCTCGGCGGTGAGCACGTCGAGCAGCGCCGAGGCGGTCACCAGGGAGGCGCCGGCCAGGGCGTCGGCGGTCAGCCGCCCGATGTCACCGCGCTGGGTGGTGACGTCGACGTGACTGCCGTCGGCCGCCGCCTTGGGCGCCCCGACGGTGGCGAAGTGCAGCAGGTACGGGTCCCGGTCGTGCAGGATCCAGTGCTGGGCGCCGTCGAGCCGGGGCGCCAGCCACCGGCCCATGGAGCCGGTGCCGCATCCGAGGTCGTGGATGGCCAGGCCGCCGCGCACGGGCCGGTTGGCCAGCCGGATGCGCAGCGGGTCGAGGAGCTCGACCGCCCGCGCGGCGGCGTCGGCGGGCTCGCGCAGCTGGAGCCACTGGGGTGCGTAGCGCACCTCTTCGGTGTCAGGGTCCCCGACTCGCTGACCGGGCACGCCCGTCCTCACCTTCTCCTCGGGGAGGCCGGAGTCCGGCCCGCTCGCGGGGGTCGTCGCGGTGCTCACGCCGCCCTCCGGGGTTCCTGGGGCAGTCGGCCGAGCACGCCGGCCAGGCTGCGCGCGGTGGTCGCCCAGCCGTCGAGGGCGGCACGCCGTCCGCGGGCGGCGGCCTTCAGCCGGCGGCGCACGTCGGCCTCGCCGAACCAGCCGCGCAGCTCGCTCGCGAGCGCCGCCGGGTCCTCCGGGGGCACGAGGATGCCGGGCACTCCGCCGTCGGGGGCGACTCCGACGGCCTCGGGCACACCGCCGACGTCCGTGGCGAGCACGGGGATGCCGCGGGCCAGTGCCTCGGTGACCGCCATGCCGTAGGTCTCCGCGTAGGAGGTGAGGACCATGAGGTCGGCGGCGGCGTAGGTGGCGTCGAGTTCGGCACCGGCCTGGGGACCGGCGAGGTGCAGCCGGTCGCCGAGGCCGTACTTGGCGATCAGACCGCGCAGATGCTCCACGTAGGCCGGGTCCTGGCCCAGACCGCCGACGCAGACGCAGCTCCAGGGCAGGTCGGTGACGGTGGCCAGCGCCTCGATGAGCCGGTGCTGGCCCTTGCGCGGCGTGACCGAGGCGACGCACAGCAGCCGTGAGACACCGTCGGTTCCGGAGGCGAGCGGGGCGATGTCGGCGCCGGGGGCGGCGGCGTGGACCCGGTCGGGGGCGAGGCCGTGGTGGGCGACGAGCCGGCGGACGGCCCATTCGCTGGTGGCCACGACGGCCGACACGGCCCGCAGGGTCGTACGTTCCAGGGCGTCCAGCTCGGCGGCCACGGCGGGTTCGAGTCCCGTCTCGTCGCCGAGCGGCAGGTGGACGAGGACGACGAGACGCAGCCGGCCGGCCTCGGGGGCGACGATCTCCGGGACTCCGCAGGCGACGATCCCGTCGAGGAGGACGACCGTGCCGTCGGGCAGGTCGGCCAGGGTCCGGGTGAGCTCCGCACGGGCGGCCGCGGTGGGGCGGGGCCACTCACCGTCGAGGATGTGCCGTTCGACCTGCCAGCCGAAGCCGGGCAGGTCGAGGCAGAGCCGGCGGTCGTAGGCGTTGCCGCCGCTGGGCGTCGCCGGGTCGTCGACGCCGCCCGGCATGACGAAGTGCACGGTGCGCAGGGACATGGGGATGATCTCGGCGTTCTTGAGAGCCGCGTTCTGCACGGGCACGTAGTTCAGGGCACCGGGCCCGGCGGCACGGCCGGACGGCGGGGACGCCTGGTCCAGGGTCACGTCGGTCACAGGGCACGCTCGTAACTCGCCCAGGCGATGTGCGACTCGTGCAGGGTGACGGTGATCCCGGTGAGGCCGCGGGCTCCTTCGCCGAGGCCTCCGGCGTGCACGCGGTCGGCGAGCCGGTCGGCGATGACCTTCGCCAGGAACTCGGTCGAGGTGTTGGTGTCCTTGAAGTCCGGCTCGCTGTCGAGATTGCGGTAGTTCAACTCGCTCACGACGGCGCCGAGCTCCTGCGTGGCCAGTCCGATGTCGACGACGATGTTGTCGTCGTCCAGCTCGGGGCGACGGAAGGTGGCGTCCACCAGGAACGTCGCCCCGTGCAGGCGCTGCGCGGGTCCGAAGACCTCTCCACGGAAGCTGTGGGCGATCATCAGGTGATCGCGGACGGTGATGCTGAACAACGGACGACCCTCCAGGTGCGGTGCGTCTGATCCCCTGCCGGGATCACGTCGTGTAGTACGGCTGCCCGGTTCACCTTGTTCAGCCGCGTGTTGCCCTTTCTTCGGAGTCCGTAGAGGTCAGGCCGGTTCTCGTCGGCTCAAACCTCTTCGTAGGCGACCCGGTGGCACAGGGCGGGTATCGATCCGGAGGCCAGTTTCCCCATCACGCCGGGAAGTTCGCCGAAGGAGCACTCGCCCGTGATCAGGGCGTCGAAGGCCGGTTCGGCGAGAAGTTCGAGGGCGAGCGCCAGCCGGTCCGCGTACGTCCTTCCGGCCCGGCCGGAGGGGGAGACGGAGCCGACCTGGCTGCTGCGCAGGGTGAGACGGCGCGAATGGAACGCTTCTCCGAGCGGCAGGGCCACCCGGCGGTCTCCGTACCAGCTCAGCTCGATGACGGTCCCCTCGTGGGCCAGCAGGCCGAGCGCGAGGTTCAGTCCGGCCTCGGTGGCGCTGGCGTGCACGACCAGGTCGAGTTCGCCCTCGGCGTCCTCGGGGAGCGCGAAATCGACGCCGAGCGCGCGGGCGACGGCACCGCGTGCCGGGTCGGCGTCGACGAGCTGGACGCGTACGCCGGGGAACCGGGCGAGCAGGGCCGCGACCGAGCAGCCGACCATGCCGCCGCCGACCACGGCGATCCGGTCGCCGATCAGCGGGGCGGCGTCCCACAGGGCGTTCACCGCGGTCTCGACGGTGCCGGCGAGGATGGCGCGGGAGGCGGGCACCGACTCGGGCACGACGGTCACGGCGCTCACCGGGACGACGTACCGCGTCTGGTGCGGGTAGAGGCAGAAGACCGTCCGCCCGAGCAGATGCGCGGGTCCTTGCTCCACCCGGCCGACGTTCAGGTAGCCGTATTTCACGGGAGCGGGGAAATCCCCCTCCTGGAACGGCGCGCGCATCGAGGCGTGCTGGTTCTCGGGGACTCCCCCGCGGAACACGAGGGTCTCGGTGCCCCTGCTGACTCCGGAGTAGAGCGTACGGACCAGTACCTCGCCCTCCGCGGGCGCGTCGAGGGTGACGTCACGGAGCTCGCCGTGGCCCGGCGAGGCGAGCCAGAAGGCGCGAGCTGTGAGTTCCATGAGCGTCCTCCTGAACGATTCCGCAGATCTTCACGTACGGAGCAGTGACAAGTCGCGCACACGGTACGCGGCGTTGATCGAATCTGTCATTCGGCCGGAGGATCTGCGGTGGCCCTGAACAACATGTACGGTGCAAGGCTCCCCCAGCAGGAGACCATGGTGGGAGCCGGCGTGCAGCTCCTGGTCCTGGCCCTGCTGGGCACGGCGATCGGGATGGGGCCGGCGGGCTGGCTGACCGGCCTGGTGTTCGCGTTCGCCACCTGGGCGGTGCTCACCCGTGCTCTGCGGCGCACGCAGCCCCGCTCCTTCGGGCCCGCCAACCGGGTCACGCTCGGCCGCGCGATCCTGGTGGGCGGTGTCACCGCGCTGGTCGCGGACTCCTTCGAGAGCTCGCCGCCGGTGAGTCTGCTGGTCGGTCTGACGGCGGTCGCCCTGATCCTCGACGGCGTCGACGGCAAGGTCGCCCGGCGCACCGGCACCTCCTCGGCCCTCGGCGCCCGCTTCGACATGGAGGTGGACGCGTTCCTGATCCTCGTGCTGAGCGTGTACGTCGGGATGTCGCTCGGCCCGTGGGTGCTGCTGATCGGCACGATGCGCTACGCCTTCGTCGCCGCCGCCCGGGTGCTGCCGTGGCTGAACGGCGAGCTGCCGCCGAGCATGGCGCGCAAGACGGTGGCGGCCCTGCAGGGCGTCATCCTGCTGGTCGCGGGCTCCGGGCTGCTGCCGTACGACGTGGAGGCGGCGGCCGTGCTGACGGCGCTGGCGCTGCTGGTGTGGTCGTTCGGCCGCGACATCCTGTGGCTGTGGCGGCAGGGCGGGCAGGGGCTCGTGGAGCCGGCCCGGGAGAACCGCGAGAGCCACGAGCGCGTGCCGTCGCGGGAACTGGTCAGCGCGGGTTCCGCGGGCCGCGCGTAATAGTTGACGGATATTGTCAGGTATCGCCTCCACAGTGGTGCTCACCGACACGGTGAACGTGTCCCGAGCGGGAGGTACGGCATGGCGCGGCACATGGTCGAGTTCGAGGTGGCGGGTCCCTGGTCCCTGGAGAACTGCAGGGAGTTCTGGGAGGAGATGGCGCCCGTGCCGCCCTCCGCGGCCAAGGGCACGGGGGCGGGCTTGCGGACCGTCTTCCACGCCGACGCGGACTGGCGGCAGGTCACGGCCGAGGTGACACAGAGCGGGTCCACCGCCCGGGTCACGGTCGCGGGAGACGGCGATCTGGACGCCGCCGCCGAGCAGGTGCGCCGCTTCCTCTCGCTGGACGTCGACGCCCGCGCCTGGCCCGAGGTCGGCGACCGCGACCCGGTGATCGGCCGGATCCAGGCGAGCCGGCCGGGACTTCGCCCGTGCGGTTTCCACTCCCCTTACGAAGCCGCCTGCTGGGCGGTGCTGACCCAGCGCACCGGGATGCCGGCGGCCCGCGGGATGCGCCAGGACCTCATCTCCGCGTACGGCACCGGCGGCGCGTTCCCGGCGCCCGGGGCCCTGCTCCGCCTGGACGCCGAACTGCCGTGGCGCAAGACCGAATACCTGCACGCCGTCGCACGGGCCGCGCTCGACGGAATGCTCGACGGCGCCCGACTGCGTTCCCTGGAACCGCGGGACGCGATGCGCCAGGTCCAACAGGCCAAGGGACTCGGCGCCTTCGCCGCCGAACTCGTCGTGGTCCGGGGGGCCAACCACCCCGACGTCCTGCCGACCCAGGAGCCCAGGCTCGCGGCGGAGATCGCCGAACAGTACGGGCCCGACCGCGAGTTGACCGAGATCTCGGAGAAGTGGCGGCCGCTGCGCACCTGGGCCGCGCTCCACCTGCGGGTCCTGCGCGGTGAGCGGCTCGGTGTCACGATGACCCGTGCGAGCCGGCCGGGGCGCACCCAGAAATAGCGGACGTACGCACGACATTCACGATCTGTCATGGCCGGGAACGAACATCGACTGACTAGACTACGCACCCTCGTGCACGTGATCGCGCCACGCGCGGGCAAGGCCGTTCCCGAAGGGTTTCGACGCTTGATAGCCATCGAAGATGTCAGCAAGCGATACGCCGACGGCACGGTGGCCGTCGATCGCCTGTCCCTCCAGATACCGGACCACTCCATCACCGTTCTCGTCGGACCCTCGGGCTGCGGCAAGACCACCACGCTCCGCATGATCAACCGCATGATCGAGCCCAGCGGCGGCACGATCCGGGTCGACGGCGAGGACATCCGCACCCGGCCCGTCAACACCCTGCGCCGCTCCATGGGTTACGTCATCCAGAACGCGGGCCTCTTCCAGCACCGGACGATCCTCGACAACATCGCCACCGTGCCCCGGCTGCTCGGCTGGTCCAGGCAGCGCGCCCGCGAGCGCGCGGCGGAACTCATGGAGCGGGTCGGCCTCGACCCGGCCATGGCCCGCCGCTATCCGTACCAGCTCTCCGGCGGCCAGCAGCAACGGGTCGGTGTCGCCCGCGCGTTGGCGGCCGACCCGCCCATCCTGCTCATGGACGAGCCGTTCTCCGCGGTCGACCCCGTCGTACGCCGGGGACTGCAGGAGGAGTTGCTGCGCATCCAGAGCGAACTGGGCAAGGCGATCGTGTTCGTGACCCACGACATGGACGAGGCGATCACCATCGGCGACCGCATCGCCGTCCTGCGCACCGGCGGCAGGCTCGCCCAGTTCGCGGCCCCCGACGAGATCCTCTCGGCGCCGGCCGATCCGTTCGTCGAGAAGTTCCTCGGCTCCGACCGGGGCATCCGCGGTCTGTCGTTCCTGTCCACCCACGAACTCGGACTCGACCGCTCCCGGGTGTTCCCCGTCGGCTCCGACTGGCGGGAGATCGCCGGACGCGCACCCGAGGGAGCGCCCGTGCTGGTCACCGACGCCGGCGGCGAGCCGCTCGGCTGGGCCGACCCCGGCAGCTGGGACGGAGACGTCGAGGCCCTCGAACCGTGCGGCCCGTGCTTCGAGGTGGGCCGTGACTCGCTGCGGGTCGCCCTGGACCGGGCGGTGCTCTCGCCGACCGGCCAGGCGGTCGGCGTCGACGGCTCCGGGAAGGTCCTCGGGGTCGCCGGGCAGGAGACGGTGGCCGCGGCGATCCGGTCGGCCCGGCGGCGACGGGCCGCGGACGCCCCGCAGGGGGCGCCGGCGGTGAAGGCCGGGCGATGAACGGGTTCTTCGACATACCGAGCGACCTCCAGCACAGCTACGGCGGTCTGATCGCCATCCATCTGCAGGAGGCGCTCGTCCCCGTGCTGGCCGGCCTCCTGCTGGCGCTGCCGGTCGGCCTGTTGTGCGTCCACTACAGCTGGCTCTACGCGCCGGTCCTGTGGACCTCGACCGTGCTCTACGCGATCCCCTCGATCGCCTTCTTCGTCGTGCTCATCGACTACACCGGGCTCAGCCAGCTCACGGTGATGATCCCGCTGTGCCTGTACAGCCTGGTCGTGCTCGTCCCGGCGGTGGTCGACGGGATCCGCTCGGTTCCCGAGGAGACGAACGCCGCCGCCTCGGCGATGGGCATCGGCCTCGCGCGCCGTTACTTCCAGGTGCAACTGCCCATCGCCGTACCGGCGATCATGGCAGGACTGCGGGTGGCCACGGCCTCCAGCATCAGCCTGGTGAGCGTCGGCGCGCTGATCGGCAACCAGGGCGGGCTCGGAAACCTGCTGACCACCGCCCAGTTGTACGGCCGTCCCCGGCTCGCGGTGACCTCGGTGGTCACCATCGCCGTCCTCGCGATCGTGATCGACGCCCTGCTGGTCCTGCTCCGGCGGCTCCTCACCCCCTGGCAGCCGCCGTCCGGCCGCGCCGCCGGGCGCTCCGGGGCCACCCCCGCGCGCACCGCGGAGGGCGCCTCGTGAACGTACTGAACTTCATGCAGTCCTTCTTCGGCGACGGCTCCCACTGGCACGGCTACGACGGCATCCCGCAGCGCGTGTGGGAGCACGTCCAGTACACGGCCGCGGCCCTCGCGATCGCCTCGGCCATCGGGCTGCCGATCGGCCTGGTCACCGGGCACACCGGGCGCGGCGGCAACGCGCTGGCCTTCCTGTCCACCGGAGCCCGCGCACTGCCGACCTTCGGGCTCCTGGTCCTGATGTTCCTCTGGCTCGGCCTCGGCATCGTGCCGGTGATGATCCCGCTCGTGGTGCTGGCGGTCCCACCGGTCCTCATCACCACCTACGAGGCGATCCGCGCCGTGGACCCCTCCCCCGTCGACGCGGCCCGCGGCATGGGCATGCCGGAGGCGCGGATCCTGTTCCAGGTCGAGGTCCCGGCGGCGCTGCCGCTGATCCTCAGCGGGCTGCGCTCGGCGACGGTCCAGATCGTCTCGACGGCCACGATCGCGGCCTACGTCTCCCTTGGCGGGGTCGGCCGGTACATCCTGGACGGCCTGTACCAGCACGACTACGAGAAGGTGGTCGGCGGAGCCGCTCTCACGGCCGTTCTCGCGCTGCTCGTCCTCATGCTGTTCTGGGCCGTGGGCCGGGTGGCGGTCTCCCCGGGAGTACGCAGGCGCCGGGCGGCGTAGGGCCACGCGCACGGACGACCACCCTGCGGGGACGGCTTCGAGCCGTCCCCGTCCGCGTCGCTCGGCCCCGCCGGACGAGGAACGGGCGGGTACCCCCGGCCGTGCCGAGGCACGGCCCGAGCCGTTCGTCGGACACCGCCCTCGACCACACCCGCCGGACCGACGGGGTGCGGGTCTCGGCCGCCGGGAAGGCCCCGCGGCCCCGGGGAGGTGTGATCAGCCTTCGGCCCTGGCCAGAGCATGTTCGAGGACGACGAGCAGCGCGTCCCGTACGGATCCCCGGTCGCGTGCGTCGAAGACGGTCAGCGGCACATGGTCGGCGACGTCGAGGGCCCAGCGTACGTCGTCCAGATCGTGTTCGACCTTGCCGTCGAAGGCGTTGACGGCCACCGCGAAGGGGATGTCGCGGTGCTCGAAGTAGTCGACGGCCGCGTAGCAGTCGTCCAGGCGCCGGGTGTCGACGATGACGAGTCCGCCGAGCGCGCCCTCGACGAGGTCGTCCCACATGAACCCGAACCGCTCCTGGCCGGGGGTGCCGAACAGATAGAGCTTCAGGGTCGGGTCGAGGGTGACACAGCCGAAGTCCATGGCGACGGTCGTCGTCACCTTCTCCGGGGTGTGGGTGAGGTCGTCGACACCGGCGGCGACCGAGGTGATGGACGCCTCGGTGGTCAGCGGCTCGATCTCGGAAATGGCCCCCACCGTCGTGGTCTTGCCCACGCCGAAGCCGCCCGCGATCACCATCTTCACCGGCAGCGGCGGCCGGGGACGCCCGTCGTCATCCCTCATGGATCGCGCCCCGGGAGTCGGGGACAGCTCGGAGACCATCGATCACCCTTCGCAGAACAGTGGCATCGCGGTTGGAGCGGGCCTGTGGCGCGTACAGGGCCAGTTGGCCGTCGGCGCGCAGATCGTCGGCGAGGACCCGGACCACATTCAAGTGCATCCTCAGTCTCGCCGCGATCTCCGCGAGCGACTGCGGCTCGCGGCAGACCGTGATGATGTCGCGGTGCTGGTCGAAGACGAAGCGGTCCAGCGTCGCCAGTCCCGCATTGGTGGCCACCACCTGTGTCTCGATCGGTATCGGCGGAACGAGGCTGTCCCCGCCGGCGATCCGCCCCGCGGTCAGCAGGAACGGCCGGACGACCGAGGCGGGGCGCTCCGCACCCCACGCGCCGTCACCGCCGGCCAATGGCTCGCCGGACGTCATCACGTCCTCCCCCTTCGGTTCGCGGCGCGTCACCGGTCATGTGACGCGCCGTCGGACATCACCCGGCCGGTGCGATGCCCACGGTTCGCTTCAGTTCCATCACCAGCTGCGGACTCAGCACCGCACCGGCCCGGTTGGCGAAGAGGGTCATCTCGTAGGCGATGTTGCCGAGCTTCGCCTCCTTCGAGGCGACCACTCCGAGGACCGCTCCGGCGCCGAGCGAGGACACCAGCACATGCCCTTCCTCCAGGTCGATGATGACCTTGTTGAGGCTGCCGAGGCCGTAGTTGCCGGAGGCTCCCATGGCGAGGCTGGTGATGCCGGAGACGATCGCCGCGAGCCGCTCGGAGTCGGCCTGGCCGCGCAGTTGGGAGACCGCGATGAGCAGTCCGTCGGAGGAGACGCCGATCACGTCGACGACTCCGGCCGTCTCGGTGGCGAACCGGTTGAGCAGCCAGTTGAAGTCGGCCGCGGCGGTCTTCACGTCCGCCGCGGGTTCCGCTGTCCGGGACTCGGGCCCGCCTGTCCACATGGTCACGTGCTCATGCCTTCCGGGGAAGAGGGTCTTCTGTTCTGGGTGTGGGTCCCGGCCGGGCCGTCGGGTCTGCCGCCCGGTCGGGTCACCACGGTCGTGCGGTCCTCGGCCGCGCTCTCACGTTCGGCCCGCAGGACGGCGGCCTCGAACTCGTCGAGTTCGGAGCGTGCCGCCTCGGCGTCCGTGGGTTGCCAGGACGGCGGCCTGCGGTGGGTGGGCGGTTCCGTGGGGCGGGGCAGCCGGCTCGACGCGGTGGCGGCCGACAGGGTCGCCCCGCGCACCCTGCGGCGCAGCGGACCGGCCTCGCCGGTCCGTCCCGGGCCGATGGGTACCGGCTCGGGTCCGGCACCGGGCCGGGTACCGCCGTGCGTCGTCGCGTGCTCGGCACCGGTGTCCGCCGCCTCCGAACGGCGGGCGTGACCGGGGGACTCGGCGGTCCTGGACCAGGCGGGCACCCTGCGGGGCAGGCCCGAGGGGCCGGGCGGCGTCTCGACCCGTGCCTTGCGCGGCTCACTCGGACCGGAGCGGCGCGCGGGCGGCTCGATCCGCGGGGCCCGCGCGGCGACGAAGTCCGGGTCACCGGGCACGAGGTGGACCGCGGGCACCGCGACGGTGGCGGTGACACCACCGCCCGGGGTGCGGGACAGCGCGACCTCGATGCCCCAGCGCCGGGACAGACCGCCGACCACGAACAGACCGAGGACCTCGGTCGGCGCCAGGTCGAGGCGCTCGCGCCGGATCAGCCGGGCGTTCTCCTGCTCCAGCCGCTCGGGGCTCATGCCGAGTCCGTGGTCGATGATCTCGACGAGGGCTCCGCCTCCTTGGTGGCGGGGCCGCAGGACGACTTCGACGCCACTGGTCGCCGGGGAGAACATCACGGCGTTCTCCAGGAGTTCGGCGAGCATCAGGGTCAGATCGCCGACGATGTCGGGGACGACGGTGACATCGCCCTCGGCGTGCGGGGTGACGCGCTGATAGCCCTCGATCTGGCCGAGCGCGGCGCGGACGACGTTGCTGAGCCGCATCGGTTCGGTGTTGAGACCGGTCTCGCTGATCCCGGCGAGCAGCATGAGGCTGTCGGCGTTGCGCTGGAGACGGACGGCGATGTGGTCGATGCGGTAGAGCCGGTCGAGCACCTCGGGGTCGGTCTCACCGCGCTCCACCGAGTCGATCAGGGCGAGTTGACGGGCCGTCAGGTTGCTGACCCGGCGGCCGACGTTGCCGAACATCTCGGCGATGTTGCGCCGGCTGACGACCTGGCGTGCCAGCAGCGCGCCCGCGGTGACCTGGACCTGGTTGAACGCCTCGGCCAGTTCACCGATCTCGTCGCGCACCGGCACGGGAACGGCCTCCAGCCGCGGCGGGCTCGCGTCGTCGGCGTCGTCGTCCGCGACGCGGGCGAGCTCGCTCTTGGCCGCGCCGGCCACGTGCTGGGCCGCCGCCGTCAGGGTGCGTACGGTCCGCACGACGGAACGCCGGGTCAGCACGGAGAACATCAGCCAGGCGGCGAAGGCGGCGAGGATGCCGGCGATCAGCCAGACCACCCGCCACCAGGCGGCGTTCGACGCGGACTGGGCGTTCCCGGCGATGCCGCCGATCAGTGACTGGACGATCTTCAGCCGGTTCTCGGCCTGCCGCTCGTAGGTGGGCCCGGCGCGCAGTGCCTCGCCGAGCGCGGCCCGCAACTGCGCGGCGTCCTCGGCGACCAGTGCTCCGGGGTCGACCTGGAGCGTGGCCCAGTGCTGGGCGATGACGCTCTGGTACGGGCTGTGCTCGATCCCGGCGAGGTCGGTGCCCTGTTCGGGGCCGGCGGACCGGGTGAACCGGTCGGCCTGGTAGGTGTACTGGTCGTAGTCGCCGACGGCGGCGGTGAACTCGATGAGCGCGTTGGCGTCGCGGGTGCGGGCGGCGAACACGCTGGTCTCGAAGGAGGCGTGGGCGGTGTCGGCGCGCAGCAGCGCGTCGAGCAGACTGCCCGCGGACGAGGAGGACTCGCCGCCCGAGCGGCCGAGACCGAGGCCGTCGATGAGACCCTCGATCACCGATCCGTACGCCGGGTCGATGTTGTCGGCGGGTATCGGCCCCTGCTCGACGGTCTCGCGGAGGCTGTCCAGGCCTTCGAGTTCCTTCAGCGCCTGGGCCTCGCCGTCGGGCAGCCGGTCGCCGTAGACGGCCCGGACCGCCGCGATGCGGGTGTCGACCTTGTCCTGCGCGGCCAGATAGGCGGCGGTGTCCGGCGCACTCTTCGCCGAGCCGGCGGCCTCGTAGCGCAGGGAGACCAGGAGTGCCTGCCGGTGCTCGGTCTGCACGGCGTCGATGAGTTTCGTCACCTGCACGCTGTCGCGCACGAGTCGGGCGGTGTCGGCGGCGGACCGGGCCCGGCCGATCTCACCGGAGACGACATAGGCGAGCATCACGGAGATGACGGCGAGCGGCACGATCACCAGAACATTGAGTTTCCGGCGGAAAGGCCAGCGGTCCAGCAGAGATGGTGTCCGGCCGGTCCCGAGAGCAGTGGACGGCTGCCCCGGGGCGGCCTTTCTGTGCGCGGGCACCCAACCTCCTTGACTTCATTCCCCGTTGGCAGCCCAAAAGCGGGCCTGCGTGGATCAATGGTCACGAGCGAACGCGATCGGGCCGACAAGTGGAAGGGGGCCCTCGACGCGGCCAACACTAGCGGCTGCCGTCGGAGTACGGCCATGATCAACCTAAAAGTGGCACGCCAGGACGCCTGATTCGCTCCCCTTTCGGTCACGTTGCGCCTACGGGCTGAAGCTGTACGGTCCCCTTCAGTGATCTATTCGTGTCTTGACGGTAGTTGAGGCGGCTCGATTGGATCGTCAGGACCGTCACCCGCGCCCACCAGCCCCCACCGCCCCACCGATTGCCAAGTCTGGATGACCAACGTGACCATCGCCAGAAGCACTCGAACCTCCGCAACTTCCGCTGTTTCCCTGCTGGTTGTGGCCGCCGCCGCGCTGACGGGCTGCGGCTCCTCCGACAACTCCGACAGCAAGGACCCGTTGCAGGGCGACGCCGCCAAGGCCGGTACGGTCGTTGTCGGTTCCAACAACTTCCCCGAGAGCATCCTGCTCGCCGACATCTACGGCGAGGCCCTCAAGGCCAAGGGAATCAAGGTCAGTTACAAGCTGAACATCGGCAGCCGCGAGACCACGTACGGTCTGATCAAGAACGGTACGATCACGGTCCTTCCGGAGTACAACGGCGCGCTGCTCGCCTACCTGGACGCCAAGGCCGCGCCGGAATCCGTCGACGAGACCGACCAGGCCATCTCGGCCAAGCTCGACTCGAAGCTGTCCCTGCTGGAGCCGTCCAAGGCCGAGGACAAGGACGCGATCGCCGTGAACGAGGAGACGGCCAAGAAGTACAACCTCACGGCCAAGTCGACCATCAGCGACCTCGCCGCGGTGGCGAAGGACATGGTCATCGGGGGGTCTCCCGAGTTCCAGACCCGGCAGCAGGGCCTGAAGGGCCTGAAGTCCGTGTACGGTCTCGACTTCAAGAGTTTCAAGGCACTGGACGCGGGCGGCCGGCTCACCGTGACGGCGCTGCAGAAGA
Source organism: Streptomyces sp. NPDC021080 (assembly GCF_044333225.1). Lineage (NCBI taxonomy): Bacteria > Bacillati > Actinomycetota > Actinomycetes > Kitasatosporales > Streptomycetaceae > Streptomyces > Streptomyces sp. NPDC021080. The sequence goes on from NZ_JBIRQM010000011.1 coordinate 32,499, forward strand.
ACAACATCCAGGCCGCGGACGTCTTCACGACGGACCCCACCATCAGCAAGAACAAGTTCGTCGTGCTGCAGGACCCGAAGAACCTGTTCGGATTCGAGAACGTGACTCCGCTGACCTACCGGAGCGGTCTGCCGGCGGCCGGAATCGCGGTCCTCAACGACGTCTCGACGAAGCTCGACACCGACACCCTGGTGAAGCTCAACGGCGACGTGCAGAACGGCAACAAGGACCCGCTGGACGTGGCCAAGAACTGGCTGGCCTCGGCGGGACTGAGCTGACGCCGGGGCCGGCGGCCGGCTGACAGGTGCCCGCGGGCCGGGAGGCCGTCCTCCCGGCCCGGCTCCCGGCGAAGACGGCGACGGCAAGGGCACACGGCTGAGGAGTGAACGTCCGGCATGCTCGAGCGCACGGCCGCCGCCACCGGTGGCCCGGCCACCGCACGCCCGGCCACGGGGAGCGCGCCGACCGGTGCGGCTCTCGACGGCCGGGGTCTCGATGCCGCCACGGTGGCCGAGGTCGCCGACGGAGCGGCACCGCCGGCCCTGTCCCCGGCGGCACTCGAGGCCATGGAACGCACCCGGCTGGCGGCGCACCGGCTGGCGGCGGAGGGCGCCCGCGTCTACGGACGCAGCACCGGCGTGGGAGCACACCGGGGGCTGGCCGTCGAGGAACACGACGGCGCGGGCCACGATCTGCGGCTGCTGCTGAGTCACGCGGGCGGTGCGGGCGAAGCCCTGCCCGCACGCCAGGTCCGCGCGATGATGGTGGTGCGGACGAACCAACTCCTGTCCGCGGGCTCGGGTCTGCGCCCCGAGGTCGCCACGGCCGTCGCGCGGGCGCTGCGGGCGGGAGTGCATCCCCGCGTCCCCGAGTACGGGTCCGTGGGCACCGGTGATCTGACGGCGCTGGCCCAGCTGGGGCTCGCCCTCTTCGGGCACGGCACCTGGATCCGGGACCGGACGGCCTCCGAAAGCCGCTTCCGCGACGGCCTGTCGCCCGAGCATCCGTTCCCCGAGCGCCTCCCCCTGCAACGCGGCGACGCACTGGCCCTGTTGAGCAGCAACGCCCTCACCCTCGGGCAGTCCGCGCTCGCCTGGCACGACCTCGGGGTCCCGTTGCGCGCCGCACACGTCGTGGCCGCGCTCTCCCTGTACGCGGTGGACGGCTCCCTCGAACCGTACGCACCCGAGGTCCACGCGGCCCACGCGCACCCGGCGACCGGCCGGGCGGCGGCCCGTGTCCGGAGACTGCTCGGCGGAGCGGCCGACGGCCCGACAACCCTGGCCGGGCTGCCGGCCGACGTGCCGCCACGGGTGCAGGACCCCTTCGGCTTCCGGTGCTTCCCGCAGGCCCACGGCCCCGCGATGGAAGCGTGGAGCGGCCTGGAGCGGGTTCTGTCCATCGACCTCAACTCCGCCACCGAGAACCCCCTCATCGGCTGGGACGACCTCACGGGCGCTCCCGTCGCCCGGCACCACGGCGGCTTCTTCACCGCGCCGCTCACCCTCGCGCTCGACCAGCTGGGCCTCGCCGTGCTCGGCACGGCCCGGCTCTCGGCGGCCCGGCTGTCCGCACTCGGCCGCCCCGAACTGACGGGACTGCGCTCGTACCTGGCCGACTCGTCCTCGGCCGGGTCCGGGATGATGATCCTGGAGTACACCGCCGCCGCGGCCCTCGCCGAGATACAGGCGTGCGCCACCCCGGCCGCGCTCGGGCATGCGGTGCTGTCCCAGGGCATGGAGGAGGCGGCGACCTTCGCGACCCAGGCGGCCCGCAAGGCGCTGCGGACGGCGGGACCCTACCGGCTGGTCCTGGCCTGCGAACTCGTCGCCGCCGTACGGGCGTTGCGCCTGCGGGGCACTGCGCCCGCGCCCGGAACCCCCGCGGGCCGCGCCTACCTCCGCGCGGCGGCGGCACTGGACCCGGACATGCGGGACCGCCCCCTCACGGACGACGTGACCGCGGCCGCGGCCCTGCTCACCGAGTTCGCCGAACCCGGCGGCGACGCGTGAGGACCCGGGCGCCCGGGCGGGAGTCTGCGCGGTCCCCGGCCGCCCTCGGACCGGCCTCCTTCGGCCCCGCCTCTTTCCGGCCCGTCCCCTTCGAGTCGCGCACGTGTGGGAGACCTTCGCCATCGCCCCGCTGCGACGTCCACGAGCCGTTCGGCCGGCACCCGGTGGGACGTGGACGTCCTGCCGCCGACCGCCCCGCAACGGGCGGAGGGGCTACAGGTGTTCCGCCGCGTCGCCGCGGCGCTCACGGACGACGGCGAGACCGCCGGCAGCCGCTTCGGCGTGAGCGGCTGAGCTCGGGCCGGCCGGAACGCGCCCGGTCTGGAACGGGTTTCAGGCCGCCGGGCGGTCCCTTCCGGTTCGGGACAGCCACTGCCACCGTCTGCGCTCGGTCACACAGGTCACGACGGCCAGCAGGCTGACCGGTACCGCCGCCCAGGCGGGCCAGGCGAGCCACGAGAACACCACCGCCGCGACGAGTTGAAGCAGCACCAGCAGCACGGTCGCCCGACCCGGCACCGCCACCATGACGTTGGACTTGTCTCCCGGGGTCGCGAAGACGGTCGGCAGGCCGATGAGCAGCACCACGGAGACGACGGCGAGCAGCCACGAACGGTCGGACAGCGCCCAGGGCGTGGCCACCCAGGCCACGATCTCCGTCGCGAAGCGAAAGACGGAGGGTATGCGGTCGTCGGGCCGCCCCGACGCGGTCGCTCCAAGAGCGGTATCGGTCACCGCGAAACGATCCCACGCCGGACTCCCGATCACCAGACGGGCACGATCCCTGTGAAGTCGGTCCGCAGGTCACTTCGCGGCCGACGCGATGTTGCCCCCCGTGATGCCCTTCGGGTTCAGGTGGGCGATGTGGCCGCTCTCGGTGCCGGCGGAGGGATCGATGGCGCAGTCGATGAGCGCCGGGCCGCCGGAGGCCAGTGCCTCGGTGAGGGCGGCGGTGACCTCGGCGGGCGTGGTCGCGCGATAGCCCTTGCCGCCGAACGCCTCGATCATCCGGTCGTGGCGGGCCGCGAGCATGAGGGTGGTCGGGGAGGGCGCGTCACCGAGGGGGTTGACGTCGTCTCCGCGGTAGACACCGCCGTTGTTCATGACGACCGTGACGACGGGCAGCCCGTACCGGCAGATCGTCTCCAGCTCCATGCCGCTGAACCCGAAGGCGCTGTCGCCCTCCACGGCCACGACCGGGGCGCCGCTCTCGACGGCGGCGGCGATCGCGTAGCCCATGCCGATGCCCATGACACCCCAGGTGCCGCTGTCGAGACGGTGCCGGGGCACGTGCATGTCGATGACGTTGCGCGCGATGTCCAGCGCGTTCGCGCCCTCGTTGACGATGTACGTCTCCGGGCGCTCGCGCACGACGTCGCGTACGGCCTTCAGGGCGCCCATGAACTGCATGGGACGCGGGTCCGCCTTCAGCCGCTCCGCCATCTTCGCGACGTTCCGCTCCGACCGCGCTCCCAGCTCCGCGCGCCAGGCGGCGGGGGCCGCGATCCGGCCGGGCTTGGCCCGCTCGGCGATCGCCTCCAGCACGGACTCGATGTCTCCGACGAGCGGGGCCGCGATGGGCTGGTTGCTGTCCATCTCCCGGGCCTCGATGTCGACGTGGATGAACCGGGCGTCGGGATTCCACTGCGGTGCCTGGCCGTGGTTCAGCAGCCAGTTGAGGCGCGCGCCGACGAGCATCACGACATCGGCCCTCTTCAGCGCGAGCGAACGGGCGGCGGCCGCCGACTGCGGGTGGTCGTCGGGCAGCAGGCCCTTGGCCATCGACATCGGGATGTAGGGGATGCCGGTGGACTCCACGAACTCACGGATGCGCTCGTCGGCCCGCGCGTACGCGGCTCCCTTGCCCAGCACCAGCAGCGGCCGTTCGGCACCCGCGAGCAGGTCGACGGCGCGGTCCACCGCCTCGGGCCCCGGGAACTGGCGCGGGGCGGGGTCGACGAGGCGGCTCAACGTCCTCGCGCCCGCCTCCGCGTCCATGACGGAGCCGAGCACCGCGGCGGGGACGTCGAGGTAGACACCGCCGGGGCGCCCGGAGACAGCGGTGCGCAGGGCGCGGGCGATGCCCCGGCCGATGTCCTCCACGCGGCCCACCCGGTAGGCGGCCTTGCAGAACGGCTGCGCGGCGGCGAGCTGGTCCATCTCCTCGTAGTCGCCCTGTCTGAGGTCGACCAGGTGCCGCTCGCTGGAGCCGGAGATCTGCACCATGGGGAAGCAGTTGGTGGTGGCGTTGGCCAGGGCGACCAGACCGTTGAGGAATCCGGGCGCGGACACGGTCAGACAGATGCCGGGCCTCTTCGTGAGAAAGCCGGCGGCCGCCGCGGCGTGGCCCGCGTTGCTCTCGTGCCGGAAGCCGATGTAGCGGATGCCCCGCGCCTGCGCGAGACGGGCCAGATCGGTGACCGGGATGCCGACGACCCCGTAGATCGTGTCGACGTCGTTCATCTGCAGCGCGTCGACGACCAGGTGGTACCCGTCGGTGAGCTCGGTCTGCGTGTCGGTGTTCGCCGCGGTCTCCGGTGTCGAGGGAGTGGTCATGGTCCGAGGTCCTCCTTGGGCTGGTTCTGTGGGTTTTCGGTCCTGGCGGTGGCTGGTCCAGGTGGTTTCCGGTTCTGGCGGTGGTCACCCCGGCTCAGCGCAGGAGCCGTACCGCCGCGATCACCAGTGGATGCAGCCCCTCGGCTCCGTCGTCGGCGTACGCGAGGAGCCGGGAGCGCATGCGCGGGTCCCAGAAGCGGCCGATGTGACCCGCGACGGCCTCGGCGGCCGACTCCTCCGGCAGGTGCCCGAGGTTCACGGCGATGTCGTTCGCCATCCGGCGTTCGGGTGGCACGGTCGCCGTCATGCCGGTCCACCACCGGTGAGGACGTCGTCCGCGGCCCGCCGCGGTGTCCGCTCGCCGTGTCCGAGCGGGTGGGCGAGCCCGACCTGTACGGCGGTGACCTTGTACTCGGGGCAGTTGGTCGCCCAGTCGGAGTTCTCGGTGGTCACCACGTTGGCGCCGGTCACCGGGTGGTGGAACGTGGTGTAGACGACGCCGGTGGGCATCCGGTCGGAGATCCGCGCCCGCAGGGTCGTCCGCCCGACCCTGCTGGCCAGCGTCACCAGAGCGCCGTCGGTGATGCCGCGGACCTCGGCGTCGTGCGGGTGCAGCTCCAGGACGTCCTCGGGATGCCAGGCGACGTTGCCGGTGCGCCGGGTCTGCGCGCCGACGTTGTACTGGCTGAGGATGCGCCCGGTGGTGAGCACCAGCGGGAAGCGCCGGGTGCTGCGTTCACTGGTCGGCACGTACGCGGTGACGACGAACCGGCCCTTGCCGCGCACGAACGCGTCGACGTGCATCACCGGTGTCCCCTCGGGGGCCGAGGCGTTGCACGGCCACTGCACGCTGCCCAGCTTGTCGAGCAGGTCGAAGGACACTCCGGTGAACGTCGGCGTGACCGCGGCGATCTCGTCCATGATCGCGGCCGGACGGTCGTACGCCATCGGGTAGCCCATGGCGGTGGCGATCTCGCACACGATCTGCCACTCGTGCCTGCCCGTCCTCGGCTTCGTCACCGCGCGCACCCGGTTGATCCGGCGTTCGGCGTTGGTGAACGTGCCGTCCTTCTCCAGGAAGGAGGCGCCGGGCAGGAAGACGTGCGCGAACCTGGCCGTCTCGTTGAGGAACAGGTCCTGCACGACCACGAGTTCCATCGCCTCGAGGGCGGCGGTGACGTGCTGGAGGTTGGGGTCGGACTGCGCGATGTCCTCGCCGTGCACGAACAGGCCGCGGAACGTCCCGTCGATCGCGGCGTCGAACATGTTGGGGATGCGCAGTCCGGGTTCGGCGAGGAGGGTGCCGCCCCACAGGTTCTCGAACACCTCGCGGACGGCGTCGTCGGACACATGGCGGTAGCCGGGCAGTTCGTGCGGGAAGGAGCCCATGTCGCAGGAGCCCTGGACGTTGTTCTGCCCGCGCAGGGGGTTGACCCCGACGCCGTCGCGGCCGATGTTGCCGCAGGCCATCGCGAGGTTGGCCATACCCATGACCATGGTCGAGCCCTGGCTGTGCTCGGTGACGCCGAGGCCGTAGTAGATGGAGCCGTTGGGTGCGTTCGCGTACAGCCGTGCGGCGGCGCGCAGTTGGCCGGCAGGGACACCACTGATCCCCTCGGTCGCCTCCGGACTGTTCTCGGGCAGGGCCACGAACTCCGCCCACGCGTCGAAGCCTTCGCACCGGGTGTCCACGAAGGAACGGTCGACCAGGCCCTCGGTGACGACCACGTGGGCCATGGCGTTGACGACGGCGACATTGGTGCTGGGCCGCAGCTGGAGGTGGTGCGCGGCCTCGACGTGCGGGGAGCGCACCAGGTCGATCCGGCGCGGGTCGACGACGATCAGCTCCGCGCCCTCGCGCAGGCGTCGCTTCATCCGGGAGGCGAACACCGGGTGTCCGTCGGTGGGGTTGGCCCCGATCACCACGATGACGTCGGCCTCGGCCACGGAGCGGAAGTCCTGGGTACCGGCCGACTCGCCGAAGGTCTGCTTGAGCCCGTATCCCGTCGGGGAGTGGCAGACACGGGCGCAGGTGTCCACGTTGTTGTTGCCGAACGCGGCGCGCACCATCTTCTGGACGACGTACACCTCCTCGTTGGTGCACCGTGACGAGGAGATCGCGCCGATCGAACCCTGCCCGTGCCGGCGCTGGATGTCCCGCATCCGCCGGGCGACCGTGCCGATGGCCTCGTCCCACTCGACCTCGCGCCAGGGATCGGTGATCGTTTCGCGGACCATGGGCTTGAGGACCCGGTCGGGGTGGGTGGCGTAGCCGAAGGCGAAGCGGCCCTTCACGCAGGAGTGGCCCTCGTTGGCGCCGCCGTCCTTGTACGGCACCATGCGGACGAGTTCGTCGCCGCGCAGCTCGGCCTTGAAGGAGCAGCCGACCCCGCAGTAGGCGCAGGTGGTGACCACCGACCGGGTGGGCATGCCGAGTTCGACCACCGACTTCTCCTGGAGCGTGGAGGTCGGGCAGGCCTGGACACAGGCCCCGCAGGACACGCACTCGGAGTCCATGAACGTCTCCGCGGCGCCGGGCGAGACCTTGGAGTCGAAGCCGCGTCCCTCGATGGTGAGCGCGAAGGTGCCCTGGACCTCGCCGCAGGCGCGCACACAGCGGGAGCAGGCGATGCACTTGGCCGGGTCGAAGTCGAAGTACGGGTTGGAGGTGTCCTTCTCGACGTCGAGGTGGTTCTCGCCCTCGTAGCCGTAGCGCACCTGCCGCAGGCCCACCACGCCCGCCATGTCCTGGAGTTCGCAGTCGCCGTTGGCCGGGCAGGTGAGACAGTCGAGCGGGTGGTCGGAGATGTACAGCTCCATGACGCCCTGGCGGAGCTTCTCCACCTTCGGTGTCTGCGTCCTGACCTTCATCCCGTCCGCCACCGGTGTGGTGCAGGAGGCGGGGGTGCCGCGCCGGCCGTCGATCTCCACCACGCACAACCGGCAGGAGCCGAAGGGTTCCAGACTGTCGGTAGCGCACAACTTCGGTATGTCGACGCCGGCGAGCGCGGCGGCGCGCATCACCGAGGTGCCCTCGGGAACGGTCACCGCCAGCCCGTCGACCTCCAACGACACCGTGGCCTCGCCGGGCCGTTCCGGGGTGCCGAAGTCGGGTTCCTTGAGCAGTGTCATGGTGTGCCCTCCCTCCTCGCGCCGCCGTTCTGCCGGGAGTTGGCCTCCGGGTCGGAGCCACGGGCGAGGAAGTCGTCAGGGAAGTGGGTGAGGGCGCTGCGTACGGGCATCGGTGTGAGCCCGCCCATCGCGCACAGTGAACCGTCGGTCATCAGGTCGCACAGGTCCTCCAGGAGCGCCAGGTTCTCGTCCCGTTGCCGACCGGCCACGATCCTGTCGATGACCTCGACGCCGCGTACCGAACCGACCCTGCACGGGGTGCACTTGCCGCAGGACTCGGCGGCGCAGAACTCCATCGCGAAGCGGGCCCGGGCGGCCATGTCGACGGTGTCGTCGAAGACGACGACGCCTCCGTGGCCGACCATCGCGCCGGCCTGCGCGAAGGCCTCGTAGTCCATCGGCAGATCGAACATCGACGTGGGCAGATAGGCGCCGAGCGGCCCGCCGACCTGCACCGTGCGCACCGGGCGGCCGGAGAGGGTGCCGCCGCCGTAGTCCTCGACCAGTTCGCGCAGGGTGACGCCGAACGCGGTCTCGACGATGCCGCCGCGCGCGATGTTGCCGCCGAGCTGGAAGACCTGGGTGCCGCGCGAGCGTTCGACACCGAGGTCCGCGTAGGCCCGCGCGCCGGAGGCGAGCACGACGGGGACCGTCGCGAGGGTGAGCACGTTGTTCACCACGGTGGGTCTGCCGAACAGGCCCTCGACCGCCGGGATCGGCGGTTTGGCGCGGACCGTGCCGCGCTTGCCCTCCAGGCTCTCCAGCATGGAGGTCTCCTCGCCGCAGATGTACGCGCCGCCTCCGACCCGGACGTGCAGGTCGAAGTCGAGGCCGGATCCGAGGACGTCCTCGCCGAGCCAGCCGTGTTCGCGGGCGACGCCGATCGCGGCCCGCATGGTGGCGACCGCGTCCGGGTACTCCGAGCGGATGTAGAGGTAGCCCTCGCTCGCGCCGACCGCGTGCGCGGCGATGGTCATGCCCTCGATGAGCAGGAACGGGTCGCCCTCCATGACCATGCGGTCGGCGAAGGTGCCGCTGTCGCCCTCGTCGGCGTTGCAGCAGACGAACTTGAGCTCGTCCGCGCACTCCAGGACGGTCTTCCATTTGACGCCGGCCGGGAATCCGGCGCCGCCCCGGCCGCGCAGGCCGGACGCGGTGACCTCGGCGACCACGTCCGCGGGCCGGCGCTCCAGTGCGGCGCGCAGTCCCACGAGGCCGCCGTGGGCCACGTAGTCGTCCGTGGACAGCGGGTCGGTGACGCCGACCCGGGCGAAGGTGACCCGGTTCTGCCGGGCCAGCCAGGGGTGCCGGTCCACCACGCCGATCCGCAGGGGGTGTTCGGCGCCGTCGAGCATGCCGGAGGCGAGCAGGTCCTCGACGTCGGACGGGGCCACGGGGCCGTAGCCGACGCGGCCGTGCGGGGTCACCACCTCGACGAGGGGTTCCAGCCAGAGCATGCCCCGTGATCCGTTGCGTACGACGTCGAGGGGGAAGCCGCCTCGTACGGCAGCCCTTCGCAGGGCGTCCGCGACGTCGTCCGCTCCGACGGACCGGGCGGCCGAGTCGCGGGGGACGTAGACGGTGGCGGCGGGGTGCGCCGTGCCCTCGGTCCGGTCGTCGTCGGGCCCGCCGGTCACGACGGGACCTCCCCGTCGAGGATCGAGCCCAGCCGGGCCGGGCCGACGCGTCCGTACAGCCGCCCGTTCACCTCCACCGACGGGCCCAGGGCGCAGTTGCCGAGGCAGAAGACCTGCTCGACGGTGAGGGCCCCGTCGGCGCTGGTCTCCCCGAGTGCCGGTCCGGCCTCGCGGGCCCGGGCCACCAGGCCGTCGGCGCCGAGCGCCTGGCAGGCCTCGGCCCGGCAGATGCGTACGACGACGCGGCCGGCCGGTTCCCGGCGGAAGTCGTGGTAGAAGGTCACCACTCCATGGACGTCCGCCCTGGAGAGGTTGAACTCGTCGGCGAGCACGGCGATCGCCTCCTGCGGAACACATCCCAACTTCGCCTGTACGGCGTGCAGTACGGGCAGGAGCGCACCGCGCTGATCCCGGTGGACGGCCGCCACCCTCCGCACCACGCTCTCGACCGTCACGTCACTCACGCTGGCCGTCATGATCGCTCCGCCTTCCCTTGCACGGGTCCCCGGCGATGCTTGCGGGAGACCGAGACACTACCCCATACAGGCTTCTGTATACAGAACTTAATCCGAATCAACTCGCTTCTCCCGGACGGGAATTGGCCACAGGGGCGAGGGCCGGCCGACCACGGGGGCGGGAGCGGGTTGACCACGGGGGCGGGAGTCGAGCGGTCCGCGCTCCGGCGGCACCCCGGCCGACCTGGGATCGCCTCCCGGCGACCCACCATCCTGCATACGAAAACCTGTATGCTGACGCGGCCGTCGGCGACCCTCTCGGCGGCCACCTCTCGGCAGAGCCGTCGGCCCCACGGGGCCCGGTGGCGGAACGGGGCTCCCATGCGTGAGGCACTCACGGCCGCCGCGACCCGGCGCGTCACCCGCCCGGCGCCACTTCGGCAGGCGGTGTACGACGCCCTGACCGAGCTGATCGTCAGCGGCTCCCTCAAGCCCGGCCAGCACCTCGTCGAGGCCGAACTCGCCGAACACCTCGGGGTCAGCCGCCAGCCGGTACGCGAGGCACTGCAACGGCTCCAGACCGACGGCTGGGTCGATCTGCGCCCCGCCCAGGGGGCCTTCGTCCACTCCCCCACCGAGGAGGAGGCCGCCCAGCTCCTGGGCGTCCGCGCGGTCCTCGAGACCTACTCGGCCCAACTCGCCGCCCAGCACGCGAAGCCCGAGGACGTCGAGAGACTCTGGGAGCTGCACCAGGAGGGCGTCGACGCCCTCGCCGCGAGCGACATCGAGCGGCTGGTCGCGGCGAACACCGCGCTGCACGCCTTCATCACGTCCATCGCCGACAACGCCGTACTGGCCGAACTGATCGCGGGTGTCGGCCAGAAGGTGCGCTGGTACTACACGCCGATCGCGCGGCCCCGCGGCAAGGAAGCCTGGAACGAACACGCCCAGCTCATCAGGGCCATCGCCAAGGGCGACTCCGACCGCGCCGGCGAGGTCATGCGCAAGCACACCGAGCGCACCACCGGCTTCTACCGCAAGCAGCTGGCCGCCGGGACGAACCAGGACTGACCGGGGGGCCCGCCGTACGGACCTCATCGCGCACACCGCCCGCCGGGTCCGGGGAGTGCGCCGTCGGCGGCAGCCCTCGGTCCCGGCAGCCACGGCCGCACACCGCGCAGCAGGATGTCGCGGCCGCCGCCGTCCCGTCCGAGCATCACGTCGGCGGGAACGAGCACCGGATCCGCGTACAGGGTGGAGGTCCCGCTGCCCCTGGGCCCTCCCCCGCCCGGCCGGGCGGGGACGAAGAGGTCCGAGACCTGCGCCGGAACGACCCACAAGGTCAGACCGTCCGGCCCGGCGAGCGGCCGGGAGGACCAGAGGTAGCTGTCGGCCTCCCCCGCGGCGACCACCTGCCGCTTGCGGCCCCGCAGGGCGACCACGTCGGCGAAACGGGTGGCGACCGAGCAGGACCCCTCGTACGCGCCCTCCTCCCCGCGCCCGCCGCATCCGTCCTCGAAGAGGGCGAGGCCGACGAGGTGCCGCCCGGCGACGATCTCCTCGCGCACCCAGGAGCCACCGCACAGTTCGACGGCGGCGACCGCCGCGAAGTGGGAGGTGAGCACGGCGGCGGTCGCCGGGCAGACGCGCGCGATCCTCGCGACCACGTCGACGGCCTCCGGGAGCCCGAGCCCGCCACCGCCGGACTCCCGGGCGACGGTGAGCCCGAGCACCCCCGCGCGGCCCAACGCCGCCACGGCCTCTCGGGGGAACCTGTCCTCCCGGGCCGTCCGTTCGGCGGCGGGCGCGACGACTTCGGCCAGGACGGTGGAGAGAGTGGTGGTGCGGTAGGACACGAGGTGCCCCCTCCTCGCGAGCGACTCCCGAAGACTGCATACAGTATGCAGCGTCCTCGCGAGACGCACCAGACGGATGCCGAGACGAATCCGGAGGCGGGAACCGCCCCGGAGGACCGCCCTCGTGCCGCAGGGCGGCGGCTCCACCGCCCTGCGGCACGAGAACGGGACAGAACGGCTCAGTCCCGCGGGTCGATCTCCCGCAGCAGCCCGGTCGTGACGTCGAAGACGAAGCCGCGGACGTCGTCGGTGTACGGCAGGAACGGTGACGTACGCACCCGCTGCATCGACTGCCGTACGTCCTGGTCGACGTCACGGAACGCCTCGACCGCCCAGGCCGGCCGCTGCCCGACCTCCATCTCCAGCTCGTGCCGGAACTCCTCGGTGATGCTCTGCAGACCGCAGCCCGTGTGGTGGATGAGTATGACGCTGCGCGTTCCCAGCGCGCGCTGACTGATCGTCAGGGACCGGATGGTGTCGTCCGTGACGACACCGCCCGCGTTGCGCACGGTGTGACAGTCCCCCAACTGGAGGCCGAGCGCGGCATGGAGGTCGATCCGGGCGTCCATGCAGGCCACGACGGCGACCCGCTGAACCGGACGGGCGTCCTTGCCCGGATCCACGAACCCGGCGGCATACGCGCGGTTGGCCGCCACGAGCCGGTCGATGACCGTCCCGCCGACCGGGAGAGGGTCGGCGGACCGGGCCGGACGACGGGATGCTGAAGTCGACATGAAGGGCTACCTCACTCGGATCGGTGACGGAGAGACCTCTACCCGATCCATGTATGCGATATGCGATAGCCCGCGCCTCGCCGCCCCCGCGAAAGGCCGCACACCCCGCGACCGGCGGACGCCGTGTCCGGCACCCCACGGCCGACGGACGCCGTGTCCGGCACCCCACGGCCGACGGACGCCGTGTCCGACACACCCCACGGCCAGCGGACGCCAGGTCCACTGTGCCACTGCGTCATCCGGTGGGAAGGAACGGTGTCCGCCCCGGAGCGGCGCGGGATCGTCGGCCGCTGCGTCACAGTGGTGCCGTGTACGACCACGACACCGAGCGCGGCCGCCGCACGGAGGCGCCGAAGGACCGCAGCACCGTCGTGCTGGACGTCCGGGGGCTGCGCTGGGCCTCTCAGCAGAGCACCGTCACCGCGGTCCTCGGACGGCGGCCGGGGGTTCTCGACGTCGAGACCAACCCGGTGGCCCAGACGGCGACGGTGGTCTACGACCCGCGTCGCACCTCCCTGACCGAGCTGCGGCACTGGGTGAGGGAGTGCGGCTGTCACTGTGCGGGCCGGTCCGTCCCGGCGCACCTCTGCGACCCGATGGCCGAACCCGGGCCACCCGCGACACCGGCCGCATCCGGACCAGCACCCGGACCCGGACCCGGACCAGCATCCACACCTGCCCCAGCACCGACACCTGCCCCAGCACCGGCATCGGCCCCCTCACCGGCACCGACGCCCGGACCCGCACCGGCGGCTTCTCCGGACGAGATGACGGGGCACGGTGGGCAAGAGGGCATGTCGATGGCCGCCATGGTCGCCGACATGCGCAACCGCTTCCTCGTCGCCGCGCTCTTCTCGGTCCCCGTCGTGATGTGGTCGCCGATCGGCAGGAACGTCTTCCACCTGGACCTGCCCGTCCCCTTCGGGCTGCGCGAGGACGCGTGGGCGCTGCTGCTGAGCCTGCCGGTGATCCTCTACTCCTGCACGATCTTCTTCGACGGTGCCCGGCGGGCCCTGCGCGCCCGCACCCTCGACATGATGGTGCTGGTGGCGGTCGCGGTGGGCTCGGGGTGGCTGTACTCGCTGATCGTCACCCTCACCGGCGGCGGCGACGTCTTCTACGAGGCGGTCACCGTGCTGGCCTCCTTCGTCCTGCTGGGCCACTGGTTCGAGATGCGGGCCCGGGGCGGCGCCAACGACGCCATCCGCACCCTGCTCGACCTCGCCCCGCCCAAGGCGCTCGTCCTGCGCGACGGCGACCCCGTCGAGGTGCCCACCGCCGAGATCGTGGTCGGTGACCTGCTGCTGATCCGCCCCGGCGCCAAGATCGCCGTGGACGGTACGGTCGAGGAGGGCACCAGTGAGATCGACGAGTCGATGGTCACGGGCGAGAGCCTGCCCGTGCACAAGGAACCGGGCTCACCGGTCGTCGGCGCCACCGTCAACGCGAACGGCACGCTGCGGGTGCGGGCGACGAAGGTCGGCTCCGACACCGCGCTCGCCCAGATCGTGGAACTCGTCCAGCAGGCACAGAACTCCAAGGCCCCCGGGCAGCGGCTGGCCGATCGCGCCGCGTTCTGGCTGGTCCTCGTCGCCCTGGTCGGCGGCGCCGTGACGCTGACCGTGTGGCTGCTCGCCGGGCGCCCGCCGAGCGAAGCCATGCTGTTCGCGATCACCGTCGTCGTGATCACCTGTCCGGACGCGCTCGGGCTGGCCACTCCCACCGCGATCATGGTGGGAACCGGACTCGGTGCGAAGCGGGGCGTGCTGTTCAAGAACGCCCTGGGCCTGGAGACGTCGGCCCGTGTCGACACCGTCGTCATGGACAAGACGGGCACGCTCACCAGGGGCGAGCCGGAGGTCACCGACGTCCTCACGGACGCCCGTACGACCGAGGAGGAACTCCTGCGGCTGGTCGCCGCGGTGGAACGGGAGTCCGAACACCCGCTGGCGGAGGCGGTCGTACGGTACGCCGGGGCCAGGGGGATCGCCGCCGAGCGGGCGGTGGGTTTCGAGAACGTGCCCGGTCATGGCGCGATCGCCCGGGTGTCGGGCCACCGGGTCGCGGTCGGCAACCTCCGGCTGGCAGAGCGCGAGGGCATCGACCTCGCGGAGCTGACCCGGGACCGGGAGAGACTGGCCACCACGGGTCGTACGGTCGTGATCGCGGCGGTCGACGGTCGCGCGGCCGGACTCATCGGCATCGCCGACGCGCCGAGGGAGACGTCGGGGGCCGCGGTCCGCGAACTGCACGCGCTCGGTGTCGAGGTCGTCATGCTCACCGGCGACAACCGGGCGACCGCCGAGCGGATCGCCGGGCAGCTGGGCATCGACACCGTGATCGCCGAGGTCCTGCCGGGCGACAAGGCCGCCGAGGTGGCCGGACTGCAGGCCGGCGGCCGCAAGGTCGCCATGGTGGGCGACGGCGTGAACGACGCCCCCGCGCTCGCGCAGGCCGACCTCGGTATCGCGATCGGCGCGGGCACCGACGTCGCCATCGAGACCGCGGACCTGGTCCTGATGCGCTCCGATCCGCTGGACGTGCCCACCGCCCTGCGCATCGGGCGCGGCACCCTGCGCAAGATGCACCAGAACCTCGGCTGGGCCATCGGCTACAACGCGCTGGCGCTGCCGATCGCCGCCGGCGTGTTCGAGCCGGCCTTCGGTTTCGTGCTGCGCCCGGAGATCGCCGCGCTGTCCATGTCCGGCTCCAGCTTCATCGTCGCCGTCAACGCCCTCGCCCTGAAGGGATTTCGCCTGCCCGGCACCGGCCGGCCCTCCGCGCCCGCTCCGCCGTAGGACGAGACACACGGCCCCGGCCCTCCGCGCACCCCACCGGCCGTGCGGCCGGGGCGACGGTGGCGCCGAAACGGCACACTTCTCCCACGTGGCTCCGGCAGTCGTACGGTTCGGGGTGATTTATGGTGGCTCAAGGAGTATGCCCCTACCGGAGGTGCAATGATGCGCGCCGCGGCAGCGATCGTCTCTCTGACTGTCGGCGTGGCGCTCATGGTCGCGACATCGGCTTGCGACGAGGGCGGGTCGAAGTCCCCGAAGACCCAGCAGTACGGCGACTGTCCGATCTCGGGACGTCACGGGGAGTTCCACCTGTCCCCCATGACGGCGGGCGCCCTCACGGTCAAGACGACCCTGCCCGCGCCCGGCTGGTGGAACAGCGGCAGCGACCCGGCCGGCATCAAGAGCGGCTACGAATACTGCATGGCCGCCAACATCGCCTACCGGTCCGGACTCGACCGGGTGAAGGTGGAGAACGCCCCCTTCCCGGAGGTCGTCTCCGGAAAGACCAAGAACTTCGACCTGGCCCTGGCACAGATCACGATCACCCCGGAACGGAGCAAGGTCGCCGAGTTCTCCCCGCCCTACCTCGCCTCGACCCTGGGCGTGCTGATCAGGGACGGCGAGAAGATCGACCAGGACAACATCAGTGACGTCCGCATCGGCGTGGCGGAGGGCACCACGGGCGAGGCGTTCGTGAAGAACCGCCTCAAGCCGACCAAGCCCGTCACCGCCTTCCCCAACGACCCGGACATGGTCACCGCGCTGGAGAAGGGCCGGATCGACGCGGTCGTCCACGACACGACGATCCTGCTGGCGTACCCCCAGAAGCGGGAGGGCAGGGTGCGTCTCGTGGGCCAGTACCGGACCGACCAGGGTTACGGCGCCTTGTATCCGAAGGGGTCGCCCAACAGGAAAGAGCTGGACCGGGTCATCAAGCAGCTGATCGACGACGGGACGCTCGCCAAACTGTCGGTCGTCTATCTCGGGGGCGCCTTCGGCCAGGACCCGGACAAGATCCCGTACTTCAAGGTCGTCCCCGGCTCCTGAACACTCCGGGGCACCGGGCCCCGCGGTGCGCGGCGGTCCGGTTCCGTCCCGTGTCACAGGTCCGCCATCAGGAGGGCGCCGAGATCACCGGCGGCTCCGGCGTCGAGTGCCTGCTCAGCCCAGATGATCTTGCCTCGGTCGGTGTACCGGGTCCCCCAGCGGCGGGACATCTGCGCGACGAGGAACAGACCGCGCCCCCCTTCGTCGGTGAAGGTCGCGCGACGCAGGTGCGGGGACGTGCTGGTGCCGTCGCCCACCTCGCAGATCAGGCTGTCGCCGTCGCGCAGCAGCCGCAGACTGATGGGGCTCCCTCCGTACCGGATGGCGTTCGTCACCAGTTCGCTGAGGATCAGCTCGGTCGTGAACGCGGCCTCGCCGAGCCCCCAGGCCTCCAGCCTGCGGGTGGCCTCGGCGCGGATCCGGGGGACGGCCGCGGGGTCGGCGGGCACCTCCCACTCCTCGATCTGGTCCGGGTCGAGCAGCCGGGTGCGGGCGACGAGCAGGGCGACGTCGTCGCTCGATCCGGTGCGCAGCATCGCGTCGAGCACCGTGCGGCAGGTGTCGTCCGGAGTGGCACCGTCCGTCCCGACGAGCGCCTGCTTCAGCATGCCGAGCCCCACGTCGATGTCGCGGCCGCGGGCCTCGATCAGTCCGTCGGTGTAGAGGACCAGACGGCTGTCGGCGGCCAGCCGGAGTTCGGCCGTCTCGACCGGCAGACCCGCCCCCACGCCCAGGGGCGGGGCGACGGGGATGTCGGGGAACGTCACGGAGCCGTCCGGCGAGACCAGCGCCGGACCGGGATGGCCGGCCCGGGCGAGGACACACCGCCCGGAGACCGGATCGTAGACCGCGTACAGGCAGGTGGCGCCGGTGATGGCCTCGGCCGCCGCGTCCTCGTCGATCCGGGTGATCAGGTCGTCCAGGTGACCGAGGATCTCGTCCGGAGGCAGGTCCAGGGCGGCGAAGTTGTGCACCGCCGTCCTCAGGCGGCCCATCGTCGCGGCGGCGTGCAGACCGTGTCCGACGACGTCACCGACCACCAGGGCCACCCGCGCGCCCGGCAGCGGGATGACGTCGTACCAGTCGCCGCCCACCCCCGCCTGGGCGGGCAGGTACCGGTGCCCGACCTCCAGCGCGGACAGCTCGGGGAGGACGCCGGGCAGCAGGCTGCGCTGGAGGGTGACGGCCGTGATGTGCTCCCGGGTGTAGCGGCGCGCGTTGTCGATGCACACGGCCGCCCGGGCGGCGAGTTCCTCCGCGGGGGACAGGTCGTCCGGCTCGAAGGGGGCCTGATCCGCCCGCCAGAACTCCACGACCCCCAGCAATTGGCCCCGCGCCTTGAGCGGCACCGAGATCATGGAGTGGATACCGTATTCGGTGATCTTCTGCGCCTTCTCCGGGTCCTGGGCCCGCCATCCGTCGGCCGTGGCGAGGTGCTCCACGAGGACCGACCGGCCGGTGGTCATACCGATGGCCACGGGGTTGCCGGACACGTAGCGCATCAGCGTCCCGGCGGGGCGAAGGGGCGCGTCCTGCCGGATGCCCGCGGTCGCGACGCGACGCATGTCCGTACTCGCCCCCGTCGGTTCACCGCCCTGCAGCACGGACTCCACCAGCTCGACCGTGGCGAAGTCGGCGAAGCGCGGGACCGCCACCTCGGCCAGTTCCTCGGCGGTGCGCGTCACGTCGAGGGTGGTACCGATCCGCGTGCTGGCCTCGTAGAGCAGCTGCAGGCGTCCGCCCGCCACGTCCGCGCGGCCCGCGAGGGCGCGCAGCTCCGTGGTGTCGCGCAGGGTGGCCACGCTGCCGCCGTTCGGGCCCACCGGCCGTACGTTGACCGCGAGCAGGACGTCTCCGGCCAGGAAGACCTGGTCCGTGGCCGCCCGGCCCGATGCCAGCAGTGCGGCCAGGGCCGGGCTCAGTCCGAGTTCGGTGACCGGCCTGCCCTCGGCCTCCGACGGCAGCGCGACCAGCCGGCGCGCCTCGTCGTTGACCAGCAGCAGGCTTCCGTCACCGTCCAGGATGATCACGCCCTCACGGACCGCGTGCAGCACCGCGTCGTGGTGCTCGTACATACGGGTCATCTCAACCGGTCCCAGGCCCCCGGTCTGGCGCCGCAGACGCCCGCTGACCAGGGCCGACCCGCCCGCGGCCAACAGCAGCGCGACACCGCCGGCGGCGAAGATCACCGGCAGTTGCTGCTGCACCACACCGGCCACCTTGTCCACCGTGACCCCCACGGTGATGAGGCCGACGACGGTCCCCTTGGCGTCGAAGACGGCCACCGTCGAGTCGACCGCCTTCCCCAGACTGCTGTCGAACGTGGTCTGGTGGGGCTGGCCTCCGAGCGCGTCGCTGAAGGAGGTGGTGACGTGCTTCCCGATCTGCGACGGGTCCGGATGGGTCCACCGGAAGCCGTAGGGGCTCAGCGCCACGACGTAGTCGACGCCGGTCTTCTTGCGCACCACCTCGGCATGGGGCTGGAGCAGCGCCGTCGGGTGTTTGCTCTTCATCGCCGCCACCGTGCCCGGGGCGTTCGCGAACGTCTCGGCCACCGACAGCGACCGGTCGCCGGCCTCCCGGATCGCGCGGTTGCGGTCCTGGATCACGAGCACCACCACGGCCGTGGCGATGAGCAGCAGGACGACGACCAGTTGCAGCAGGAAGACCTGACCGGCGACGCTGCGCGGAGTCAGGCGCGACCACATACGCGCGCCGACGGATCGGCGATGGGCCTCCGGGCCGGCTTCCGGCGGTCCGGTCTTCGGCGGCACACGGTCGCCCCGGCGGCTCGCCGGGACTTTTCGCCCAAGTTTGCCCATTTCCTCAGTATCAGTGACCGGCCCGGCGGGCGCGGCTCAGGAGAAGCCGGTCCCGGGTTCTCCGGCGACCTCGTGCGACCTCGTCACCGCCCAGGTCCGGCCGTCGTTCGACGGGGGAGGTCAGGGGGCGAGCCGGGCCGGCTCGCCCCGGGGGGTCAGCTGTTGGCGTTGAGGACGGGGTAGTAGCCACTGGCGTGGCCGGTGGCGGTGGGGTGGTACGACTCCCAGCTCGGCGAGACCACCAGGGAGTGCAGCCAGCCGTCGCTGGAGCACAGCTCATGGCCGCCGAACGCGGTGCGGACGTCTCCGAAGACGAAGCCGTGGGCGGCGGCACGGGCGGCGATGACGCCGTCGATGACGTCCGAGGCCTCGTCGATCTTGCTGTGCTTGGTGGCGCTGAGGCCGACGCAGAAGACGTTGAGCGTATACATGTGCGGGTAGCCCAGAACGACCACCTTGGCGTTGGGCGCCTTGGCGCGGATGGCGTCGTAGGTGGCGTCCAGGCGGGCGGGGAGCGTGTTCCGGGCGTAGTTCTCGGCCGTGTTCACGCGATTGACGCAGTCGGTGTCGGAGCCGGTCACGCAGGTGGTCATGACGTCCGAGAAGCCGGCGTCGTTGCCGCCGATGGTGAGGGAGACGAGGCCGGTGGAGGAGTTCAGCGGGGCGAGCTGGTTGTTCGTCACGTCCGTGGTGACCGCGCCGGAGCAGGAGGTGTCGGCGAACGAGGACGGTGCGTGGGCGTTCTTCCACAGGTAGGGGTAGGCGCTGAGGCTGCGGTGGCAGTCTCCGCTCGAACTGTCGTAGTTCCCTGCGCCGTTGCCGGCCGAGTACGAGTCACCCAGTGCGACATAGGCCGGCCCGGCGGCGTTCGCCGGACCGGTCAGCACCAGGCCGAACATCATCGCGAGACCGAGGGCGACAAGGGCGGATCTCAATTTGACGCGTCTCACAGGACCTCCCTGAGCGGGAAAGCTGGCCCTCATTTGGTACAACGGACAACCACTTGATGGAAGTGTTCATGTCAAAATTGTTTCCGTATTCAACATCACGTTTGACGTCACGGAAACACGCCCGGACGCCGGGCCGCGCGGCACCCTGGAGGAGGAGGCGGCGGCGCGACAGCGGGAGAGGACGCGTGATGCGAACCGGCGACGAGACCGCCCACCCGGGCCGCCAGGACCCGCGGGACCGGGCGGCAGGGGTGGACCCCGTCGACGCGTCGCACTCCGGCCGGACACGGGAGCCGCGAGCGGACCCGGGCTTCGGCCGGGCACGGGAGCCGCGAACGGCCCCGGGCTCCGGTGGGGCGCGGGACCTACGAGCGGACCCGGACTCCGGTGGGACACGGGACCCACGAGCGGACCCGGACTCCGGTGGGGCGCGGGACCTACGAGCAGACCCGGACTCCGGCCGGGAAGAACGCGTCGCCGCCCTCGGCTCGCCCCCGACGGCCCGCACCGCGGTGGCCTGGATCCCGCCCGCGGAGCTGTGGCCGCCGATCCAGGACATCCGCCGGGATCACGACCCGCAGATCCACCGCTGGCCGCCGCACGTCAATGTGCTGTTCCCCTTCGTGCCCGAGGCCGACTTCGAGCGGGCCGCCCCGCTGCTCGCCGCGGCAACGGCCGGGACGCCGGTCTTCACCGCCCGGCTGGACGGAGTGCGGACCTTCCGGCACAGGGCGCACTCCACCGTGTGGCTCGATCCGGCGGCGGCCGGCCGGGCACCGTGGGAGGACCTGCACCACGCGCTGCACCAGCGGTTCCCCCTCTGCCGCGGACCCGTCAAGACCTTCACTCCGCACCTGTCCCTGGGCCGGACCCGGGATCCGCGGCGCGTCGGCGCCGACTGCACCGCCCGGCTCGACGCCATGACGGCGACGGTCTGGGAACTCGTCCTGCTCTCGCGCAGGGGTCACGGGCCGATGCAGCCACGCGCCACGATCATCCTGGGCACGGGCGAGGTCCGCCGCCTCCCCGCACCCGGTCTCGAAACGCCCGGCCCGGAGGACACGGCATGGCTCTCCGAGATCACCGACAGATGAGGCCGTCACGCGTGAAACCCACCACAAACCACTCCCGCAAACCGGACTAAACCGTAAAAATGCTTCTTTGGGGCCGA
This sequence comes from Streptomyces sp. NPDC021080, assembly GCF_044333225.1. NCBI lineage: Bacteria > Bacillati > Actinomycetota > Actinomycetes > Kitasatosporales > Streptomycetaceae > Streptomyces > Streptomyces sp. NPDC021080. The sequence continues at coordinate 53,669 of NZ_JBIRQM010000011.1, forward strand.
TTGCCCCTTCGGTAATCGGCTCGGGGGATTCAACGACCAGCGGCATGGGAGAAGCGTTTGATCACCGTACGCAAGCGACGCACCGGACTGATGGCTACGGCCGGAGCACTCGCACTCACAGCACTGGGCGGTACCAGCTACGCAGCCACCAACGACACCGGGACCCACCCGGAAACGAAGGCACAGACACAAACACAGACACCGTCACCGTCACAGTCACCTCAGGCGGGCGCCCAGGACGTTTCCGACGCCCGAATAAAGATCACGCCCGGGCAAGGAGTCCACGGCGTCGGGGTCAACACCCCCGTGAACGTCACCGTCAGCAACGGCAGGCTCACCAAGGTGACCATGACCGCCACCGCGACCGGTACCGAGGTTCTGGGCACCCTGTCCGCGGACGGCACGTCCTGGAAGCCGAACGGCCCACTGAAGCGGGCCACCGGATATCTGGTCGCCGCGGAGGCCGAGGACGCACAGGGCCGCTCCGCCACCGCGAACGCCACGATCTCCACGGTCTCCCCGGCCAACGACTTCCTCGGTCACCTCTCCCCCGGGAACGGCTCGACCGTCGGTGTGGGCATGCCGGTGTCCTTCACCTTCGGCAAGGCGATCGGCGACAAGGCCGCCGTGGAGTCGAAGATCCAGGTCAGCACCAGCAGCGGCGAGCAGGTCGTCGGCCATTGGCTCAACAGCAGCCGCCTGGACTTCCGCCCCGAGCACTACTGGAAGCCCGGCTCCACCGTCACCGTCAGGATGAACCTCGACGGCGTCCAGAAGACGTCCACGTTCAAGATCGGCCGGAGCCAGATCAGCACCGTCGACGCCAGGACCAAGCAGATGACCGTCGTACGGGACGGCAAGACGATCAAGACCATCCCGATCTCGTCCGGCAGCGCCGAGCACCCGACGTACAACGGCCGGATGGTCATCTCCGAGAAGTACCGGCAGATCCACATGAACGGCGCGACCGTCGGCCTCACGGAGAAGGACGGCAAGCCCTCGTACGACATCAAGGCCGTACCGCACGCCATGCGCCTGACCGCCTCGGGCACGTTCATCCACGGCAACTACTGGGGCGGCGACTCGGTCTTCGGCAAGGTCAACACCAGCCACGGCTGCGTCGGCCTGAAGGACGTCAGGAACGCCGGCGACCCCAAGCTGCCCGCGGCCTGGTTCTTCGACAACTCGATGACCGGTGACGTCGTGATCGTCAAGAACTCCGCGGACAAGACCACGGTGGCCCCGGACAACGGCTTCGGCGACTGGAACATGCCGTGGAGCAAGTGGGTCTCGGGCAGCACGTCCAACTGACGCCACGTCACTCCCCAAGCGTCTGAACCTGAATCCCTTCCGCCAGGCGGCGGGCGACACCGTATCGCCCGCCGCCTACGACGTCAGGACGCTCGAGTAGCCCTCGCCGCGTGTGGGACCGCGGTTGCGTCATGTCGTCCAACATACGACCGATATCGGCGGACCGGCGGACTGTTCGACACCAGTACTGTGCGCCCATCGCCCTATAGGTGCTAGAAACCTCATCCACGCTGGTCAGGCCGCATAGGGGCGCTGTCGTGACCGGCTCACCCACCTCAACGTCCAGCGACGCGACCGTCTCGGCGGCATCCTGCACAAGTACCAACATGCCGCGTGAGCAGGGCGGATGATTTTTCGGCACCCGCAACGTCGTCGACGAGTTACCGGGTTACACATGGGACCCCGCCGCGTCCGAGCGCGGCGAGGACAAGCCGATCAAGTGCGACGACCACAGCGTCGATGCACTGCGCCGTGCACTCCCCCGCGCACAAGCGGCGCCACCTGCTCACCACATCCACCGGCGCCGGGGAACCGGGATAGTTCGCCCCGTCCGAGCCCTCCACAAGAGCACGGAGCAGTAGACCCAGCCGGACAGGGAGATCAGCCCCAGCAGAATGCTTAAGGCTCCAACAAGTGCAGCCGAGGGGAAAGCGCGCAGATGCCCCAGCGTCACGGCAAGGCTCTCAACCGACAGCAACCACAGGTTCCAACGTCGCTTCCTGCGAATGACCTTGACGTAATCTTCAAATCTGCGCTGCTCAGCTGCATCTTTGGCGGCCTCTTCATTGAGAATGCGCCGCTGGCGTTCATTCCAACGCCGTTGCGTCTCCGCCGCCTCCGGGTCCATCGGCGCAGCGGGCGAGGTGAACACAACGTCACCGTGAATGGCACCGGACTGCACGACGGGACCCCCGACGTCGCCGCTCAACTCATTGCGTGCGTACGGCTGTTCACTCATGAGACGAAAGATACGCCTGGCGCTCGAATGATCACCAATGGAGGCACCATGCCGCTGTCGTAGAACAGTGCTCCCTGGCCGCTACCCGCATGGCCATCGCACCTTCCGCAGGACTCAGCCCTGACCGGAAGGTGTCCCGAAGCTCAGCGAGCCCACGTTGCCGGCCTGAATGACTGGGCCGTGCTGCACGCCTCCGCTGATCGTGTTGCGGACATCCGCGACCTGTTGATCGTGTCTTTGCGGTGCCAAGTCATCAAGAATTGAACGTAGTTCGGAAGCGGCATCCCGGTTAGCCAACAACGTGCGCCGCAATCGCGTACGCCACTCCGCCTCGACATCCAAGGCGGTCTGCTCGTCGCCAGCCTGCATGGCCGTCGCCAGTTCTCCACGCGAGGTCTCTAGCTCACCCTCGATCAGGTCTTCCTCACCACTACGGTGACGTGAGAAGAATGAGACCATACGGTCACGGGCCTGTTCCCAGGAGTCCGCCGCCATCTGCTGAACGAATACCGTAGCGCCTGCGGCAGCGAGTGCCACCAACTCCGCTTCCATCGAACCCCCTTCGGAGCAGCTGACGCAGCCACCCTACTTCTCTGCACTCGACGACCACAGCGTCAACGCCTCGCGGTACGTGGCGCCTACGGGCTCGGAGAGGCGGAGCGATCCCTAGCCTTCCTCCCAAACCTCCAAATACTCCCAAACTTCGCAGGTCTCCCACCTCTCCCGGGCCTCTCTCTCCCCCCCCCGAAGTCGGGCTCTTCGTCCTCTGGGTATGCAGCGGGCGCGACCCAACGGAACAGGACAATCGCGCCGACGATGGAGAGTACAACCGGTGCCACCCACCGGTCGGTGAGGAACCCGAATGTGAGGCACGAGGCAACAGCGAGAACGAGGCAGATTCCGGCGCACCCCATGCGCGAACTCAGCCTCGTGGGCCTCCTCAGCCTCTGTGGCCTCCCTGACCTCTGCTTCCTTCCGCATAACTTTCGCCATGTGGCGAGCCAGCTTGCCAGGGTCCTGTGTCGTGCCGGACCAGTGCATGTGAACGCTTCCGAACTGCCCCACGGGCCCGTTCACGTTGCCACTGAGATTGTTCTCGACGCGTGACTCTCCCTCAGACTTCCCACCGTGGTCCCCCATGTGGGGAAACGGTAAGGCACAGCACCAGTTGACGACAGAGCGCGTCCGTCAACCTCTATCGATCGAGACGGCAGGAGAGGGGATGCCCCTGCCTGAAAACAGTGCCCCTGGCCGCCCGAGCCGCTCGCCGCTCTGATCCCCGAGATCCGCACCGATGACGCGTGGCACTCCGGGGACCGCGAATGCCTCGCCGAGCTGAGGAACCACAGACTGTGGCGATGCAATAGGTACCGACGGCTTCGCGGGGCGGCGAGGTCGACGGGGGCTGAAGGTCCTCGCGCTCACGGAGTAAGGCGTCCATCCTCTCCTTCTCGTCGTGATCCTGCCGAGCAGTGGAAGTGAGAGGTTCGTCGGCGGCGCCGGGTTCGTCAGCTTCCCAGATGTCACGCCACCGGTGTCCAACTCGGGTGTGCTCCGCCTTGAAGCAAGATGCCACGGCGGCTCCCACACCACGCGGTCTTTCGGGATGATGCATGGCCTGTCGATCTGCCGCTGCAGGACAGCCAACTGGTGGCACAGCGTCAATATCTCGATGTCCTTGTCCACAGCGCTCATCGGCAGCAGTCGCATGAAGGCGAACAGGCTCGACACAGCCAGGTAGGGCAGTCGCAACAGCACGATCCACCAGCCTGGCACGACCCACCCGGCGATCACCGGCCGTTCGCGACATTCTGCAAGTCACAGGCCATGGATAGGATTTTCGGCACCCGCAGGTCAAGCTCCGGCTGACCAACAAGTGGACGGAGAGTCCCACCCGTCGGCACCGACCCGGGTCATCCGCGTCGAAGGAACCACTGCGCAGCGGAAGGTGGTCGGCTCAAGGCAGTGGGGTCAGAATTCCCCGACGCTGCAATTCCCGGATGTGTTCGGCTGCCCTCTGGGGAGCGGTGCCGCCGGTAACAAGTACTCCCGCTTCCAGATTCCTGCGTACCCCGGATTCCGTGAGGTTGGCGCTGCCCACCAGCAGAATGCGGCGATCAGCGACGGCCAGTTTGGCGTGCTGCCGGGCATGCTCGTGCTCGCGTGCCTCGGGGGCCCAGTGCCAGAGTCTCAGGCCGGGCACCGAGGCGAATGCCGCGGCCGGCTCGGGTCCGCCGAGCAGTCCGGCCGCGCCTTCCTGGGTCTCGACAACGACATGCACGTCGACGCCGCGCGCGACGGCTTCACGCAGGGCGGATATCAGCGGAGGGTAGCGGCGGGCCGCGTAGGTCATGGCCAGGAGTTCGGAGCGGGCCCCGCCGACGACTTCGGTAAGCACGCGTGCGGTCGCACGGACCGGCACGCCCGGTGTGGCCGGTCCGCTCCACACCGTGCGCACCTCGGCTTCGTCCCTGCGCCGGGACCACCCCGCCACGAACCCGCGAAGGTAGGCGGCGGCCTCGGCCGACGGGACGTGATTGCTCTGGGCTGCCTCGTACAGCGCCCGGATCGCATCGCCGACGGCCGGGGCCTGGACCAGGATCAGTGCATGCTCCAGGCCCCGGCCGCGAGCGAACACCCCCGCCAGATCCTTGGCCCGGGATGGCCCGAGCAGGACGACGGCCTGCTCTGCCGCCGCCTCGAAGTCCCGGCGGCTCACGGCCGCAGGTTCACCGGTGTCAGCACCTGGTCGGTGTCGTCGCCGAGTGGGACGAGGAAACGGCGGTCCAGGAAGCGGTTGCCGCGTTCGCAGGTCGTCTCGGAGACGAAGAGACAGACGTGGCAGGCCGCGCCGTGCAGGTAGTCCGCGGGGTCCTTTGGCAGCCGTTCGGCGCACAGCGGGTCGGAGGAGCAGCGGGCCGCGTCCTCCAGGGCCCTGCGCACGATCCGTTCGAAGTGGGTGTCCTCGGTGAGCGAGACGAGGCCGCCCAGGGTGCCCTCGGAGTCGGGGACGGCGGTGTAGATGAGGATGCCGGTACGGGTGTTCTCCTCGTCTCCGGCGTAGATACGTTCGCCGAGGCTCGCCGAGCTGTAGCCGCATTCGAGGGCGATGGTGCGGATCAGCAGGTGGGACAGGGTGTGCAGAGCTATGTAGCGTTCGCCGGGCCAGCCGCGCATGGGGTCGAAGGGGCCCGTGATGCGGTCCGACTTCCGGTTGCTGCGGAACCGGCCGAAGGCTTCCCGGTGCGCCGCCATCTGCGGCGACTTCTGCATCCGGTCCTCCCACTCGGCCATCAGGTCCTCGCGCACCCGCAGGAAGATGCCCTCACCGCGGACCTCGCTGGCCGGCACCCAGTTCTGCGAGGTGCGGGAGAGCCGTACGAGGGTGGCGATCTCGTCGGATTCGGGGTCGGGGGCATCAAGGCGGGTGAAGCCGACCAGCGCGCGGGCCTCCCGAAGCCGCTGCACCTGGCGGACGTCCGCGAACAGTCCGTCAAGGGTCGTGGGGACGGTGACGCTCTCCATCGCGAAGTCGTCGGTGGGGTCGGGTACGTGCGGCGCGGCGAGGACGTCCCATTCGGGACTGAGCAGGTCGGCCGTCACCTCGGTGGCCTGATTCTGCTGTCCGGTGGCGCCCTGCCTGCGGGCCTCGACGGCGGCGATCAGCGCGTCCGGGGCGTACTCCTTGAGGTAGGTGAACTGCGGCATGGCGGACAGGGCGTCGTAGACGGGACGGGAGGTGACGTTCTGCAGTTCCACCCAGCGTTCCTCGACGAGTTCGGTCAGGTCCTGGTTCCTGCTCGGTGGCAGGGCGAGCGCGCTGAGCGTCATCGGGAACCACTGGTTGGAGGCGCCCGCCACCATCAGGGTGGCCTCGCGGTCGCAGCCGTCACTCTCGAAGGCGGACAAGTGCGGGTGGCGGCCGCGGCAGGCGGGCAGCTCGGCGCGGCCCCGCTCCCCCATCGCGTCGCGGATGTTGCGCTTCTCCCCGCAGGCGACGCATTCGAGGGTGACGTTGGCCGCCTGGTTGCCCCCGTGGTCCTTCATCCGCATCAGCGGTCGGGGGCTCTTCGCGCACACGTTGCCGCGGTGCACGAACATCGCGTATGGGAACTCGTCGAGGTGTCCGTTCGTGCAGACCAGGGTGAAGCGTGCGGTTACGGCGAGCGGCCTGCCGAACTTGCAGTCGCTGTGGGCGAACTTCGCCTCGTGCGGGGTGCGCGGGTTGTTGTTGAGGAAGGTGAAGGCGTCCGCGTCGATGGGGGCGAGCAGGTTGCACGCGGTGCAGCGCAGCCACTGCGGGAAGGGCGTGACGGGGACACCGATGCCCTGCGCTGCCCAGTCCTTGGGGGCGCCGTCCGCGCCCTCCATCCAGGGGGCGGAGCGCAGCTCGCTGATCTGGGCCCGTCCGTAGAGCTGGAGGGCCCGGTTGACGGCGGTGCGCAGCCGGGGTTCCTCGATGAGGTAGTCGTCCGGGAGTAGCCCTGTGTGGCTCCAGGATTCGAGTCCCTTGACGAGGACGGAGAAGTTGGGCAGGTCGACGAGCGCACCCACCCCGGCCGTGTACATGAGGTGGCTGGGGCGTGCCGCGCCCACCCGCCGGTAGTAGTTGCCGCTCATCGGCGTCCCTTTCCTGCCGCCTCGGCGGCGTCCCCGTACTCGTCGGCGTCGACCTGTGCGCCGCCGTCGCCGCCCGTGCCCTCGGGGTCCTTGCCGCCGGCGGCCCCGAAGTGCCAGGCGGGACCACCGTTGGTGGGCTGGTCCACGAAGTTGCCGCCGCCCGGCAGCAGCAGGTTGAGTTCGTTCTCGGTCTCCCGCATGGACATGGGCACGGTGAGTTCGTCCCAGCGTGAGCCGTCGGCCCGGTGAAGAAGCCCGGTGACCAGGGTGTCCTTCTTCTTCTCCTTGCGGTAGCCCAGGACGCCGCCGCTTTCGCGCCGTTCCTCCCAGCGGTCCTTCAGGGCCTCAATACGTTCGGTCAGATAGTCCTGGGCGCGCTGCCCGCCGACGCGGTCCGCTCGTTCCAGCAGCCGTTGTTCGACCTGCTGGGCGAGTTCACCGTAGAGGTCCACGTGCTGGGCATCGGTGTTGCGGGAGTGCTCGTACGCGGCCTGGCGCAGCGCCGCGATGTACGTGGGTGCCGTGCCCCGGTCGAGCGCGCGGCGCGTGAACGGCGTGACCGACAGGGCTTCGACCTGGCGGTAGAAGGTCGCGTGGTAGTGCGCGAAGTCCTCGAAGTGCGCCAGGTCTCGCGGGCGGGACCAGTTGTAGAGGGTGACGACAAGTCCGGGGCGGCGCGCGTCCCGGCCGACTCGGGAGGACGCCTGGATGTACTCGGCGGTGTTCTTGGGCTGGCCTACGACGAGCATCAGGCCGAACCGGGAGACGTCGACGCCAACCTGGAGCATGGAGGTGGCCAGTACGACGTCCACCGCCCGCTCCTGCACGGGCGTCATACGGGCCCGCGGCTCGCGCTTGTCCCGTCGGGCCGCCACGTACTCGGCGGCAAAGGCCTTGCGGCGCTTCGAAGTGTCCCGTTCCGGGTCGAAAGGGGACTCCAGCCGCTTGAGGGTGGCGCTGATGTCCGCCGAGGAGATGCGGGAGGTCAGTTCCTGGATGGTGAGCATCCCGGATTTGGTGGGGATGCGGTCCGCGATCGTGTCGTGCCCCTTGCGGCCGCCGTTGGCGCGGACGCGGGTGGCGATGTCGTCGTCGAGGTAGCGGCGCATGCCGGCGAGTTCGCGGGTGGCGTTGAAGTAGCCGACGAGCGTCATGTACGGGTCGGCGGCGACCCCGTAGGTGTCGAACTGCTCCTGTCCGGCGAGAAGCAGGATCTCGGCGACCCGGATCTCGGCGGCCTTCAGCCGGGTGCCGTGCGCGCACACGCCGAGGTAGCGGCGGCCGGGGTTGTCCCGGGCGAGCTCCACCTGCCGGGAGAAGAAGGTGTCGCCGACATCGAGGACCTGCGGTGGGAAGACGGCGACCTTACGGGCGAAGACGCCGCGCACCTGCTCGGCGGCGCGCTTGGTGGTCGCCGTGGACGCGACGATCTTCGGGCCGACCTCGTGTCGTACGCCGCCGCCGTCGGTGTACGACCAGCTGCACAGCTGGTCGATGGCGGCTTCGAAGAGTCCGACGGTGGTGCCGAGCGCGCCGGAGATCAGGTGCAGCTCGTCCTGGATGATCAAGTCCGGGGGCCGCAGCCGGGTGACGGGCTGGGCGGTCACCGCGTCCAGCGTCCCCTTGCGGGTGTGGCGACTGCGGCAGCCGGTGCGCTCGTCGAGGTCGTCGTGGCGGTAGCCGTGGCGCGGGCACCACTCGGTGACCCGGCCGAACAGCAGCCCGGCGTAACCGTTCCACGGCAGCTGGGCGAACTTGTCGACGGTGGCGATGACCATGGCGGGTGCGAGACGGTAGATCTCCTCGTCGACGGTGAGCACGGGGATGCCCTCGCCGGGTGAGCCGAGCCGGGAGAAGGGGCAGCGGTCCTCGCCCTCGCCGCGCGGGCAGTACAGCAGCACGCGGCGCCGGTCGGGGTCGTAGTCCATGTTGGAGTGGGCGGTCAGGCCCTGCCCGCACCAGGGACAGCTGAGTACCTGGATGACCCGCGCGTGCTTGTCGCTGGCGCTCTCCCGGGCCCCCGCGATCTGCTCCTGGGCCTCGCCGAACCAGTTGGGCGATACCGAGGTTCCCACCCAGAGTCCGATACGGAACGGGGTGGTGCCCCAGCGCCGGTCGCGCGCGTACTCCTCGCGGCGCAGCACTTCGCAGGCGCTGACCAGAGCGGCGGCCCGCTGGAACTGCTGGGCCGTCAGCAGTCGCAGGGTGTAGCGCATGAGGACGGCGACTCCCGCGCTGCCGTCGCGGGCCTCGGCTGCGCTGCCCACGATGCCCTGGAGCCTGCGCAGGGCGAACGTGTACGCGGCGAGGCCCAGATAGGCCTCGGTCTTGCCGCCACCGGTGGGGAAGAACAGCAGGTCGACAAGAGCTTCGCGCCCGGTGCCGCGGTGCGGGTGGCCTGGCGCGCTCAGCGAGGCGAGGTTGAGAAGGACGAAGGCGAGCTGGAAGGGCCGCCAGGCGGCCGCTTCCTTGCCCTTCTCGTCCACTTCCTGGTGGGCTCGCTGGTAGGAGGCGGGATCGTCCTCGTGTCCGGCGCGCCGAGCAGCGATGGCAGTGTTGCGCCGCTGGAGGGCCATGGCCCGGTTGGCGAACCGGAACGCTTCGAGCGCGTCGTCATCGGTGGACAGGACGTCGATGCCGAAGGCGATGCGGTGACACACCTCCTCGGCCTGGTCGATGGCTGCCTCGGCGGCTTTGCGCAGATCTTCGGGGAGGGTTGCCGCCTTCTCGCGCTGTGTCTGGAGCCAGGTGCTGTAGCCGTCGGCGAGCGGGGCCAGGGCGGCGCTCAGTTCCGCGCGGCGGCCTGGCACGGCGAGGGCGGCCAGTTCGTCCATGCCGAGTTCCAGTCCGGCCAGCAGCGGCTGTTCGGAGACCTTGGGAGCGGTGGTGGCCCGCACGTCGTACTCGGGCAGCCAGGTGGTGACCAGCCGGTGGGCCCGCCGCTCATCGTGGCGTACGGCGGCGGTGACGGCGACGTTGCGGCCGACGGCGTAGCGAAGGCTGTCACGGTAGAGCAGCCGCAGCCGCCGCTCCTCCGGCTCCTCTGAGGCCCCGGCGGACCTGGGGTCCAGCGGGTCGTCGATGGGCAGGAAGACGGCCGCCCGGTCATCAGGGAACGCGGTGACCTCAAGGCCGGTCTGGAACAGCCATTGGGTGTCCCTGCGGTCGGCGGTGCTCTCGGGGAGTCTGTTGACGAGGGCGACCTCCACGATACGCAGGTCCTCGCCCGCCGCCCCGGCCGGGCGTTCACGGACCTGCACGTCGAGGTGGATGCCGTGGGTGTCGTCCCCCTCCAGGACGCGGCGCTGGTCGCCGACCCGGGTGACCTCGATGTCGATGGGATGGTGCTTCACGGGCTCGCGGCCCCACACGCGCACCGGATTCGGGCTGGTGTCGATGAGCCTGTCGGTCAGGGAGTACCGCCCCCAGCCGGCAGTGACGCTGAGCGTGCCGATCGACGCCGGAACCACGAAGGACAGTCCCATGGAGGAGGCCCAGATACGGCCGGCGGCCTGCGGTGTGAGGCGCTCAGGCAGTTCGCCGCCCTCGGCGCCCTGCCCGTCGTCGCTGCCGGGTTCGTCGTCGCCGGTCTGCGCGGCGCTGCGGGCCATCTGACGGGCGTTGTCACCGCCGTCCGGGCGGGGGCCGAGCATGCCCACGAGGTACCGGTCGCGCGGCCCCGCCGACCGGTGCGGCAGTTCCTCGGTCTCCCCGTCCCAGGGGCCGAGGAGGTCCCTCCGGATGTACGTCACCAGCCCGTCGCGTACGTCGTACGAGTCGCCGGGGCGGAAGGTCTGCGGCACCTCGTTCAGCGGATGCGGCACGCCGGGTGCGGCGGGGGGCTGGGACGGCATGGTGATCGGGCCCTTTCTGGCATGACTGAGCCAACTGGGTGAGGCTACCGCGCGCAGTGCGGAGCGACACCGAGATGAAGCATGACGTTTATTGACTCAGTTCACAACTGATTCAGGGAAAGGCCCCCTCAGAACAGGGTGTCCCCCCTGGGGAACAGCCCACCGTCGACGGCGTCTCCCCATGCGTCGTCCACGCCCTCGGCCGGCGACTCCCCCCGCTCCCCGGCCGCACGCCCGCCCGCCTCCGGCGTGATGAGGACCGCGAGCTTACGCGGGTCGGCCCCCGTCATCGCGTCCAGCGCCCGCAGCGCCTTGCCGCGCATGGCCTCGCGCAGAGCCGGGGGCATGGGCACGCTGACGACCCGCAGCACCCGGAACCCGCCGCCCGTGTCCCGTACCAGGAACCCGAGCCGGACCCTCCCGGCCCGCGCCAGCACCAGCAGCTCGCACATCTCGTGCGGGTCCTCGACGTCGTATCGGAACCGCATGATCAGGTTCCGGGCGTGGGGGTCGTCCGGCGGGAGGCCGACGAGCATGTCGTGCGGATCGTCGAGCGTCCGGTGCCCGATCCGGACCTGCCCGTCGTGCTTGAACCTCATGGCGGCGGCCGACTCGAGCCCACTTTCGGCGACATAAAGCCACCAGGGCTGGGACCCGACCGTGCCGGTCCAGCCGAACTGAGCGTCCTCCGAGTACACCTTGGCCACCATCGCCATCCACTCCGGCGCGACGGCCCGGGGGCGCTCGGCCGGCTTCAGCGGGGCGTAGTCCTCCTCGGTGAAGACTGGGGTCGGCAGGGTCCCGGACCCCGGGGCGCACCAGATCTCCGCATACTGCCGCAGATACGCCTCGCAGCGCGCCGCATCCGCCGCACCGAAGGCGAGGTACGCCCGCTCCAGCGGAGTCAGCCGTTGGGTGAACTCCCCGTCGAGCCATGCTAGGTACAACTTTCCGGTGTCCCGGATGGACCGCAGGACGGCACGCAGGTCGGCAGGGAGTTCACCGCCGCCTTGCTCCAGGTTCCCTGCGGCGACCACGGTCAACGCGTCCGCGAGTGCCCGCTCCCGGTGGACCAGGTCGAGATGGGGTACGGCAGCGAGTTCGTCGGCCTTCTCGGAGGCGAACGCCTCGATCTCCTCGGCCAGCGACGGCCACCGGGTGACGAGCATCCGCGCGTACGCCGCTTCCTGACCCGAGGTGACGGCCTCCAGATGGTCGAAGAAGCCGCGCCAGTCGCCGCCCGGCGCCTCGGCGGGCATCAGACCGCGCCGCCAGATGCCGTCGCTGTCCAGCGACCAGCGCTCCCGCAGATCCTGATGGACGCGCGTCCAGCCCACCTCCTCGGCCCGGATCTCCGCCCAGTGCGCGAGAAGCCCCTCGCCGAGCGGCTCCCGCCACCACGAGCGCAGGAGCGGCACGGTCGGCTCACGCAGGGCGGTCCACAGCTCCTCGACCTCTTCCACCCGCTCGGGCGCGCGCACCCCCTGCTCTCCCGCCAGGCGCACCAGGTCACCGGCGACGAAGGCGATCTCCTGGCACTCCGCGTCCGCCTGCGCCACGCGAGCGAGCACGGTCGCGGAGAGGAGATCTCGCGGCCCCAGGTCTTTCGGGACAGCGTCCGCCACGGCGGGCGACAGATCCTCCAGGAGCCATGCGAGCTCTTCCGCGATCTCGTCGAACCAGGCTCTGCGTAAGTTGCGGAACCGGGACATCTCTTCTCCCCCGCTGGTGTCATCGGTCATGGGTTGCGCGCGGATCGCCGCGGCGTCGGCTCGGCCGGTGCGCTTCCCGGCAGCCAGGCGCGCGAATCCCTACAACCCCCGTGCGTACGCGCGGTGTTGATCGGGACGACTCGAACAGTACAAGGGCCGGAGGAAGCCATGTCGGTCACCATCGAGGATCAGGCGAGAAAGTTCATGACGAGTCCGGGAGAGGACGCCACCAGAGCAGCACGGCGAGCGGCCGTCGCCTCGGCCACCGGCCCCGTCGAGAATCTGGCACCTTACGCACACGAGGTGTTCGACCGGCTCGGCCCCTCCCGACGGCCACAAGATCCCCCCGGCAGGACTTCGCCATTCGACTGGCAGACCTGTACGGGCGACTTGAATGCTCTTCACCCGTTCCGTGAGGGCAACGGCCGAGCTCAACGAGCGTTCCTGACTCAGCTCAGCGCAGATGCCAGGTACCGCCTGTCGCGGTCGGACGTGGACCCCCAGCACAATGAGGATGCCTCGATCAAGAGCTTATTCGATGACAACAGCCTCTGGAACAGATGCTCGACGAACTCATCGTCACCGCGAACTGACGTCGCCGTTTCCCGGCCGAACAGGCGACGCCGACCCCCCAGCACTCGCCTCACCCGCCACACACCTTGAATCGTTTGACTTAGTTCACACAAGAGTCCACCCTGGTGCGTGTCGCATCGCTCCCGCGGGCTCAACTCCCGTGTGTCGAGGCGGCATTGAGAGTGCATCTCGACACACGATCGAGTGGAGGAAGTTGTGCCGGGCTTGGGTGGAGACGAGGATCAGGCGAAGCAGTTCATGGCGGTCCCGGGGCGGGGCGTCATCGCGTGGCTGGAACGGCAGGGGTGGACACGGCCGGCCGACGAGAGCAGCGGCTCGGTGTGGACCGTCCGGGGCGGCAACAGGGACAAACTCTGCTATGTGTGCGACGACTTCGACGGCTACGGCCGCGAAACGTACTGCGCCGAACACGAGGACCCGGTGGCCGCCCTGGTATACCCAGTGCGGGACCGCCCGGGCGCCGAAGCCGCCCTGCGCACCTTGTGCGCCCAGGAGCGGATGACAGCCGATGAACTCTTGCACGCCCTCACTCTGCGGGACTGCCACGAGGCCCACCTGTACTTCACGGGCTCGCTGTTCCGGTACCCGGCCGACATCGAGAACCTCTGGAGGGCGCTGGCCGACCTCACGGAGATCATGAGGGTCAGCTATGACGCCGCGGGCGCAGAAGACGCGAATGGTTCGGCGTACAGCCATGCCTCGCTGGTCGCGCCCGATCACGTGGTGTTCGGTTACGGGTACGGGGACGAAGATGAGGAAGACCCGAAGGACGGTGACGGGGCGTCGGGGCCCGGAGGGCGGTTCCGGGCTCCGGCCCGCAGGGCGGCGGAGAGACTCCAGACGACCCTGAACCTGCTCCACCCGTCGCCACAGGCGACCTCGGTCGTCAGGCAATACGCCACGGGCGAGCTGACGACGGAAGAGGTCGTGAGCTGGGAGGACTTCAGGCCCGCGGCGGGCCCGGAACTCGAACTCTGGGACATGCTCGACAACTTCCGGCGGGAACACGCGTCGTTCGAACGCTGGCGGTTCGACTGGGGGCTCGACGGCCATCAGGGTTGACGGGCAGTCTCCGGTCATGCCTCCGTCGCCGTTCGACGGTGCGTACGCGACGAGTTCACTGGGGCAGGCGGAGGCGCGACCGGCCTTGTCGCGATAGTCCCGCCCTGGCGTAACGGCCGCGTGACGGTGTTCAGGATGGCGGCGAGTACGGCTCAGAACTGGTTGGCCAGGTTGGACGCCGCTTCGATGCTCACCTGCACCAGACCTTCCGCTGTAGCCAGGGCTAGGTCTCTGTCGACGAAGGCGACATCGTACACGTGAAGCCCCAGGGGGATCTTCAGTGCCTCGATCCCCGTCTCGCAGTGCCAGAACCGGACGGTTTCGTCATCACCACCCGTGACGAGCATGGCTTCTCGGTCGGAGAGGGGGTATGCCGCCACCGCAGTCACTCCGCCGCAATGACGGAGCGGCTCACCCACGTCCTGGCCACTCATCAGGTTCCTCAGCCCCACCGTCCCGTCCTCTCCGGCCGTGGCGAGGAGCGTCTGTCCACCGAGCCCGGTGAACACCGACATCGACCGCACCCCTCCGGCGTGAGCCGTCTCCAATTCGCCCACCCTCGCCTCGGTCAGCGGATCCCAGAGTCGCACCACCCCGTCTTCGCCTGCTGTGGCGAGGAGCGTCTGTCCACCGAGCCCGGTGAACAGCGACATCGCCCGGACCGCGCCCACATGAGCCAGCTCGCCGACCATCGCACCGGTCCGCCAGTCCTGCAGCCGTACAGCCCCGTCCTCACCGCCCGCGGCGAAAAGAAGGTCCCCTTCACGGGTGGTGACTACCGCAACGGCGTAGTCGGCTCCATCACGATCGGTCTGCAACTCTCCGGCCATCTCGCCGTCGGCCGGGTCCCACACGCGCGTCACCGAGTCCTCGCCGACGGCGGCAATCAGGGTCTGCTCCTCTTCGCCGACAAAGGCCGTCACCGCATAGATGGCCCCCAAGCCATCGTGCAGCAGCGCGTTTGCGGGTCTTCCGCCGGATGACGGCCAGATCCGCAAGGTACCGTCGTCGCTGCCGGTGGCCAGCAGTGCACGCGTACCGGGCAACGCGACCGGCGTGACGGCCCGCACCCATTCCTTGTGACCGGTAAGACTCCCCTCGGTCTGGCGGCTGTTGGCCGGATCCCACAGCCGCACGCTGTGGTCCCCACTGCCGACCGCAAGCAGAGGCAGGCCGTCGGGTCCAGTGAAGGCCCCGAGGGCGAACACGGGGCTAGTGTGTCCGGTCAGTTCTGCCGTCACCTCTCCAGTGGCCGGGTCCCAGACCTTTACCGACTCGTCCTCACCCCCCGACGCCAACAGCACTTGTCCATCGGGCCCGTCGAACGCCGCTAGCGAATAGACGGCGTCGTCATCGTCATGGCCGACAAGCGGGTCCCAGACCTCCTCGCAGGTGGCTGGATCCCATAGCCGCACCGTCCCGTCCTCGCCCCCGGTCGCCAGCAGCACCTGGCCCTCGAGCGCCTCTGATAACTCGGTCCCGTCAAGCACATCAAACGCCACCACCGAGTACACAGGGCCGGTGTGACCGATGACGAGGTCCTCCGAACCTTCCTTGCCGGTGTCCGGGTCCCGGGTCGGGACGGTCACGATCTCGCCCCCTCTGGCCAACTCCTCGCCGGTCGCGGGGTCCCAGACGCGCACCGTCCCATCCTCCCCCCCCGACGCCAACAGCACTTGTCCATCGGGCCCGTCGAACGCCGCCACCGAGTACACCCAACCCTTGTGGCCGACCAGCGGCTCTCCTGTCGCCTCCCCCTTGACCGGATCCCAGATCCGCACCGTCTTGTCCTCACCACCCGTCGCCAACTGCACCCGCCCGCCGGAGCCCTCGAAGGCCACGACCGTGTGTACAGCGCCATCGTGACCGACCAGCGGCTCCCCTGTCGCCTCCCCTTTTGCCGGATCCCAGATCCGTACCGCCCCGTCCTCACCACCCGTCGCCAACTGCACCCGCCCGCCGGAGCCCTCGAAGGCTGCCACTGCCCGTACCCGGCCGGTGTGTGCCGTCAGGGGCAGATGGATCGCGTGGCGTTTGAGGTGGCCCCAGCGGACGGACCATGCCGAGCGGGGATCGTGGAACATCCCACCACCGCGGGGCACGACGGACTCCCCGGTGCTACGGATGCCGGCCAGTTCTCGCAGCCCCCGCCGGTCCCGGGGATCGGCCGTGCTGAGGTGTTCACTCGCCGACAGGAAGCCCGCCAGCTCGGGAGGCACCTCGAACCGACCGAGGGCCCTAAGCATGATGCTGGTGGTGACCGCTGCGGGATTGAGCGAGTCGAGCAGGTGCGGGCGGTCGGCGAGTATCCGCCACCCGTCAGGTCCTGCGAGGCCCGCGTGAGCGGGCAGGTATTCGGCGAGATAGGGATTAAGTGGGCCGTCCGCCGCCTGTGTGTCCGGGATGCCCGCCAGGTGCTCGGTGATACGGGAATGCCGCGGGTCGTAGGAGGGCAGTGGAACGGACCAGGAGAAATGCTCGGCGAAGGTCCGGTGGGCCAGTCGGTACACGCTCTGCCCGAATTCCGTGTCGAGCATGAGGTAGGGGGCCGCTGTTCGTGTCAGTTCCTCGATGTCCGCGTCGGTGACCTCCAGGTCGGGGTTGCTGGCGAGGGCTGTGGCGACGCCTGCCCACACACCGTCGGCCGGGGGCAGGCCGTGTCCCTGCGCCAGGGCGAGCGCCTCCAGCAAGGCGTGGTTGACAGGGGTCTGCTCGGCCAGCCGGTCGACGGCGCGCGCGAAGAGCCGACGGTGGTCGTCTTCGAGCAGCGGTTCGGGGTTTTCGGCAAGCCTCGGGTTGGCGATGATCTCGTGCACCGCGAGGCGGGCATAGAGGAATTGCCGGTCAAGGCCTCCAAGAGCTTTCGCCAGATAGTCGATCTGTGAGGGCTCCGCCTGCAGTTCACCCCGGATCCGCGCCAACTCCAGGCGTTGCTGGATGTAGCGGGTCATGGCCTCCTCGTCACGGTCGACGAGGAGGACCGTCCGGCTCCGCTCCCGGTCGACTCCCAGAGCGTCCATGATGTCTCGGTCCGCTGGCTCGGGCAGGTCGGGGCCTTCGAGTGTGGAGCCGCGGGTGCCGACGACGACCCGCACGCCGGGGAGGTCCGCCAGGGGGCTCAGTAGCCGCTCGGCGATCGTCAGGGGCAGGTGGGCCTCGTCGAGCGCATCCGCCAGGATGGTGAACGGGGAACCATCGGCCTCAGAATCGCGTTCCGCCTCGGCCTCGTCCGTCTCGCGGAAATGCTGGGTCAGCCACATGCACTGTTCGGCAATCGGCCCCTCGGGCGGGGCGGGGAGCCCGGCTGCCGCGGCGATCCGCAGCATGACCTCCCTGGGTGTCGCGCCGGTCAGATGCAGGACCAGATCGAACGCTTCGTAGGGGCGGGGACTGCCAAGGGGAAGGGGATCGAGGTGCTGACGGCGGATGAGAACGTCGGAGAGTTCACGCCGGGAGTGCACCAGGACATGCCCGAGGAGGGCAGACTTTCCCGATCCTGCCGCTCCGGTGACGACGAGCATGCCCCCTGTGGCATGGTCGAGCCAGGAGAGAATTTCACGACGCTCCTCCACGCGGCCTTTGAAATACCAGTGCTGCTCGCCGAGTTCGGCGCCGCTGGCCTTGGGCACGAAGTGACGCCGTTCGTCGACGGTCAGGGACGCGATGACGGCATCGATCTCGGCCACCACATCCAGTGGTGCCTGAGTATGGGCCGCGAAGGTGGTCGACGTGCGCCACAGCAAGGCGCGCCCCGTATCCGTCTTGGACAGGACGGGACAGCCGTGCAGGTTGCGGTTCAGTTCCCTGGCGAGGTCGCACAGGTCGATGGTTACCTGCGCCGGGAAGGTCACCGTGAGGACGAGGGCAAGAGCTCTACGGAACGCACCGAGTGTGGTACTTCCGTCCTTGGACGTCGCCACCAGCAGGAAGTTGTGGACATCCCCGTCCCGATAGGCCTCGCTGGTCAGCAGTTCGACGAAGCGCCCGGAGGTGCAGGCATCGATGATGACGATGGCCCAGCCAGCACCGTTCCTGCCCTGCCTGGCCTTGATGTGCCGCAGCAGAGTGGGGGGGTCTATGCCGTCGGGCGTCACCGGCCTGGGGCTGTGGGCATGAGCCAGTAGCGCTGTGGGCCCCCCGTCGCTGGCGCCGTGACCGACCCAGTAGAGAACGGTGTCGCCGATGTCCTGGGGAACGGACCATGTCGTCAGGCGGGCGGTGACAGCTGCGATCCCGCGGTTCTCCGGGGAGACCGGCCAGGGTTCGGTCTGGGCACCGAACGGCTTCA
Organism: Streptomyces sp. NPDC021080; assembly: GCF_044333225.1. NCBI lineage: Bacteria > Bacillati > Actinomycetota > Actinomycetes > Kitasatosporales > Streptomycetaceae > Streptomyces > Streptomyces sp. NPDC021080. The sequence continues at coordinate 72,068 of NZ_JBIRQM010000011.1, forward strand.
GTAACGCCTCGATGCCTTTGATCTCGGGATCCGTCTCCAGCTCGGGGTGGTGGAGGTAGACGCCGATGTCGATGGGGAAGAACTGCAGAGGTCTTCCGTCGGTGCTGTCAGATATGGTCATGACGCGCTGCGCTTCAGTCGTCGTCGGGGTCGAGCACCAGGACGAGCTGAGTGACGGGCGCGTTGCCGCCGGTACTGGTCCTGATCCGATAGAGGCCCGGTACGGGAAGTGTGATCCAGGCGCCGATGCCACCGTCGTGCCAGCCGAGCCGACCGGTAGCAACCCGCTGGCCGGTCTCGGCGTCATGGACGGTGCAGGTGATCCCGGCGTACGTGTCCAGGACGAAACCGGGCCCGGGCCGCAGACGCAGCAGCCAGGGCCGGCCCGCCTCCACGCAGTCCGGGACGTCCAGACCGATGTCGCCCTCGCCCAGGGCGGGGCCGAGGTCTTGGTCATGCTCGGTGAGCACCGCCCTGACATAGGCGATGGCGACACTCTCCTTGGCCAATGCACCATGTTGCAGCGGGAGTGGGGTCACCCCCGTGGGCGGAGCGAAAGAAGCGGCGTCCCGGTAGACCGTGCCGTCACCGGCACGGTCTCGACGGCGAGGAACACCGTTGCGGTCACGTGCCAGCTCGCCATCGCCGTTGCGCTCGAATGAAATGTACTGCTCGTGCACCACACCGCCGTCGAGGCGCAGACTCTGTACGGTCGGCTGCGCGACCCCGACGACAGCGCGGTGGCCCGGCAGCTCAGGCCCCTTCTCCCGCATGCGCTGCTGGAATTCCTGGGCCTCGCGGGCGAGTTCGGCGTCTCCCCCCAGGGCTGCGACGTCGGCCGGGGTGAGGCGGTGGACGTCGAGACCCGCATCGACACAGCGGTAATCCGGGAGCAGGTCGTGTACGCCGGGCAGTGTCGCGGACAGGGCCTGCATCCGGCGCCGCAGCCGGGCGGGCAGTCGGCCGGAGCGGTCGCCATTGAGGATGACCGCCGCCGTGGCCGAGCCGAGGAACGGCGTGCCGAGGGTGACCACGGCCCTGGTCTCGGAGGCCAGATCGCTGCCCTGGGAGGCGCCGTAGGCGAAGGCGGCCCGGGTGACCAGGCCGCCCATCGAGTGGGCGACGAACACCAGTCGGGCCTCGCGCTCGTCCGGATGCGAGCGACGTGCCCGAGCGTGCTCCTCACTGGCGCGCCACTGGGCCAGGTGATCGTGAGCGGCTTCTGCCAGCCGCGCTCCGTTGACGGCGACAGGGAGCCGCCAGTCGTACGGAAACTCAAGTACGGCCTTGGGATGGGCCACCTCACGGACGGCGTCGAGAAGATCGTCATAGGGCTCGATGCCCTTCAGGAACGGCGCCCAGATCGGAGCGCGAAGCAACTCGGTGGCCTCGATCCGGCCGTACCGGCCGGATCGTTCGTCATCGTCCAGGTGCAGTGGCTGCATCCCGTCCTCGTGGCACCAGGCCGCGCCCACCCACCGAAGATCACGCAGCCCCCACACCAACCGCCCGGTCGTGGTGTCACGCAGAGCGCTGCCCATGATCCCCGGCACCACGATCACCGCATCATGCGTGGTATCCCCTGTCACAGACGGTGCCAGCGTCCAGGGCGCCACGCCCGCGCCAAACGACACGTCGGTTCCCTCGGTCCCCCCATACGTCATGCCTGAACGATATCCGGCATGCGTCGCACAGAGGGCAGGAAAGCCGAGGACTACCTGAGTTCCGCAGAAGTGTAGGCGCCCTAGTCCACGCAAATTCCCGCCGACCTGCACGAATGCAATGTTGATCTAGATGGAGGCGTGTCACTAGGACTAGGGACACGCGCAGGTCAGCGCGTTGCCGGCATCGGTCCAGCGCCTCACTTTTGCCGGGGACAACGAGGAAAATTGCCCTGACATGCAAGCATCTTACTTCAGTGAATGCTTGCAAAGGCAGGCCGCGTGGTGCGCCCCGGGCCGGTAGCGTAGTGCCTTGCAACACAACGCCCCAGTAGTGGACTTGGCGGATCCAGGGCCACTGACCTGCAGTTATGTTAGTGCCTAGCGACACGCCCCGTCGCTATGCCGCCACACATTCCCGCAGATCAGACCCCCCTTTCGTGGACCAGGACAGCCTCGCTTCTGCGGAACCCCGGGCTACCACCGTAGAGAATACGCGGCGTGTTGCCCAACGACGCGGTCACGGCGGGCAGTTCCTCTTGCCGGGAAGGTCACATCGAAGCCGGCAGCGGTGGCTGGGCGTCCGATCGACTTCGGCCCACGCCATCTTGATGTAGGGGCTCTGCGGCTCCGCGCCCCAGCGGTCGGCGAGGGCTTCCACGAGGAGTAGCCCACGGCCCGACTTTGCCTCCGGTCCCGGCAGTTCAGGCAGTTTTCCGGGTGCCGGCGGGAGCCTGTCCGGCCGGGTGTCTGTGACCTCGATGCGCACCGACTCCGGCGTCAGCGTCAGACGTAGCGCGAAGTCCCGTCCGGGCGTGCGGCCGTGGGTGACGGCGTTGGCGGCGAACTCGGCTGCGGTGGCCGCCATGGTGGACGCCGTACGGCTGTCGCGGGGGATCCCCCAGTCGTCGAGCTGCTGCACGACGAGCAGCCGGGCGAGCCGGGCTCCTCGCCGGGTGGAACTGAGCTGCATGCGCAACGACAGGGCCGGGAGCTGGGGTTGAAGTGTACACGCTGAGGCATGAATTCCTGGCTTCACACCGTAACCGTCCCGTCACGCACGTACGCTGACCAGGGCGGACGGTCGTGCCCGGCAGCGTTGTACGAGTCGGGTACGGATTGGTACGGGTCACGACCCGTGACCGGTGGCGGGGAGCCGCGTTGGCCCGCGAAGGCACGGCGAAGTGTGGGGACGTGACGCACATGGCGAACAACAGCCGTACAAGACGCCGCGAACGGGACGACGACCGCCCGGCTATCTGGGTCGACTACGGGAAGCTGGTCAAGCTCTTTCGCGGGCGGGCCAAACTGACGCAGATGGAACTCGCCGCAGCTGTCGGCCACTCGTACGAGCAGGTGGCCTCCATCGAGCAGGGGCGACGGCCGGCGAAGGCGGAGTTCACGGAGGTGGCGGAGGGGGTGTTGGCGGCCGGTGGGGCGCTGAGGGTGTTGCAAGAGCAAGTGGACTTGGCCAAGTTGCCGTCCTTTTTCAGGACTTCGCCCTCATCGAGACGGAGGCGGTCAGCCGGTTCGAGTGTGAACCGCTCCTGATTCCTGGGTTGTTGCAGACCGAGGCATACGCGCGAGCCCTGTTCTCTCGTCATTGTCCGCAGCTGCGCGCCGAGACAATCGATCAGCACGCCGAGGCCCGCCTGAATCGGCAGAAGCTGCTGACGCGCACTCCGACGGCTGAGCTCTCCTTCATCATTGGTGAAACCGCGCTCACCAATCATGTCGGTAGCAGTGAGGTCATGCGGCCGCAGCTGGACCAGCTTCTCCAAGCTGGGGTCATGCCGAACGTAGAGATCCAGGTCATGCCCGCGAACCAGGGCTTCTGCTCAACACTCAACGGTGCGTTCGTCTACCTCGAAACTCTGGAGCACCGTCACTACGGCTACGTCGAGTCACAAGAGGTTGGCGTGGTGGTCAGTGAGCGGGCAAAGGTGAGCGCCTTCGGCCTTCGGTATGGCAAGCTGCGCTCGCAGGCCCTGAACGTCACAGAGTCTGCGCGTCTCATCGAGCGTTTGGCGGGAGAAGCATGACGGCAGAGCTGGACGCACGCGAACCGGTCGGGCTGAAGTGGCACAAGAGTAGCTACAGCGGCTCAGGGGGCGGGAACTGCGTCGAAGCAGCCGTCGCACTCGGCACCGTCCACGTCCGTGACTCGAAGGACCAGTCGGGTCCGATACTCAGCTTCTCTGTCGCCCAGTGGACGGCGTTCACCACCTACGCGCGCGTCACTTCGATCTGAGACGGCGGCAAGTCAGAGCCAGCCGACCTCCTTGGTTCACTTCCGTCCCATCCCCAGCGCCTCTCTCCCCGGTGATACTGATGGTGCAGTCATGCTGATATCCACGGCCCCCACAGTGCAGCGCATCGAGCACGCGGTATCTGCGTTAGGACGAATCGATGTGGTTCGACCGTTGGCAGACACCGCGCACAGGCGCCAGTTGTTCAGAAAAGAGCATCATCGGGCGCGAACAGCCCGCCGTCATCGAAACCGGCAGCGGTGGGCTTTTGCTGCGCTTTCTTTCGGCGGGCTTCTGCGGAGGGGGGCGGCATGTCGGGGTACTTCTTCGGCTTCTTGTGCAGGCCGAGAAAGACCTCATCGGCGTATTTCTGGTGGTTCAGCTGGCGGAGCCGATCGATGATCTCGGTTCGGGCGAGTAGACCGATGGTGTAGCGGGTGCCCTGATCTGTCTCGTGGAAGCCGTGGTCGAGCGGGAATTTCTCGTGGGCAGGGTCGGCGGGTGAGGCCTGGCCGGTTTCGTCCAGTAGGTCGCGCCAGCCGTAGGCCTCGACGGTGGCCTTGTCAATCTCTTCATGGATGCGGCGGAGTTCGATGATGTCGTCGTCCTGGCAAGCGGGGTCGTGGACGAGGTTGTAAGTGGCGGTAAGGCCAGTGTTGCGGCACAGCATGAGTGCGCGGCGGCGCTCGTCGAGGCGGGCACCGGCAGCACAGAGACGATCCGTAAAGGAGGGGCGTACTAGTGTTTCGAAGACGTCAGTAGGGGTGTAGCGGATGCGGGTTTCCAATGTCGAAGAGTGATCGATAGCCCACCAATAGTGAGAAGCGCTACTGAGGATAGCGAGCAAGGCAGGATCGCAAGAGGCGAAGACGACAACCTGCTCGCTAAAGACTTGGCGAGTGGGCACTATGACCGGCATGACTACCTTACTCACTCGCGTTATGACGATACACTGTTCCATGGACGCAATGGCAGCCCGCATGTCGGGAGCAGGTCGAGTGAACCGCCACCAAATCTCACGCCGACTCTTGTCGTTACTTTTAGCCCTTTCAGGCTTCACATCACGAACTACTTTAGCCATCGCCCTCTCGTATTGCTCCGCACGCTCCAGCGGCCAATCATGGAAGTCGATGATCCATCTTTCCGTCCCGTGCCCAGGATGCCGATTAATATCTTCGCCATTCAAATAAGGGAACAAGATTTCACCGTTTCGCGCATCCTCAGCAATCCAGCTGCGCGCCTGCGCCTCCGTCAATGTGAATCCCATGCCCAACACATAAGAGCCAATAAATGACGTACCGCTATTGGCATCAAGTGCGGCCACCCATGACAGCTCTCGCGTTCCCGGGTTCAGTGATGTTGAGATTCCGTTCGGCACGGCGACTTCATCCAGGACATGCCGCGCATCCTTACCGACACCTCCCTTACTCGTCCATACCGCGCAATATTCCAAAACAGCTGAACGCGAAGGCCACGGAGAACTTTTAATGGCCCGCCGGATGACTACTCCTGCCGCTTCAAGCTGATCCAATCCGACTTCGCGCGTATCACCCTGCGCCAGCGTGTTCGTGGCAATCAGACCTGTCTGCCCATTCCCATTCAGGAGACAGTGCGCACGCAATTCAAAATATGCCACCAAGTCCGCGCTTCCCCGCTTACTACTGGCAAGGTAATCCACCATGTACTCGCGGTACGCTTCTCCCATTGCACCCGTGAGTTTCTGCCCTCCCAAGAATGGCGGATTCCCCACAATCGCATCAAACCCACCTCGCTCCACAAAAACTTCCGGAAACTCGAGAGGCCAATGCATCGGCATCCGCTCCAAGCTCCCTTCTGGCAGTTCGCTCGCCAGCCACGTCCGCGCCTGTTCTCTGGCCTCCGCCACCGAGATCGAGTCATCCGCCACGAAGTTGCGCGCGATCTCCCGCGCCGCCCGCGCCGCCGACGGGAACAGGTCACGGACCCGCTCGCCGCCCTCCTCCTCGTACCAGGGCACGCGTCCCGACGCACACGTGGCGAGCGCCGCTCCCGCAATCAGGTCGCCCACCAACCTCAACCGAGCCATCTTCTGCCTTACCGCCTGCAGGTGTTCGCGCTTCTGGCCCAAGGCCTCAATACCATCACCCTTTATCTCCGTAATGACATGGCGCTCAGCAACGACCTCGGCAACGAGACTCTCTGTGTCCGCCTCCGCACCGAGCAAATCGCCTTTCGCGACGTCCAGGTGGACAGCCTTTAGCTGGTCCAGTGAGGTGACTCCCAACAGCGAGTCCCCCGCCACCAGCCGGTCGTCCAGGAACGTGAACGGGCGTGTTGGGTCCATGGAGACCAGCCATAGCGACAGCTTGGCCATCTCCACTGCCATGGGGTTGATGTCCACTCCATATAGGCAGTGCTCAATCACCTGGCGCCGGGCCTCAATCACAACTGGGTCGGACTCCGCGTCCGCCGCCGTGACCGCGTCAACAGCGCGCCCCGCGCGGTACTTGACAGCCTCCTCGCGGCCTTCCCGCTCCCACGCCTCGATCAGCCGATCCGCCAAGTATCGGCAAGCGGCCACCAGGAACGCCGCAGACCCCATCGCGACGTCAGCGACCTTCAGCTCAAGAATCTGCTCGGCAGTCTTCGGCACCCACGCACCCATGTCCGCCGTCTGAAGCGCCCCCGGCTCGTACACCAGCGGCTCCAGCGCGTGCAGGACAACCTCTTCGGCGAGGCGGCGCGGGGTGTAGTGGGTGCCGGTGTTTTTCCGCAGCGAGGACTCGGTCACGAACAGGGTGCCCGCTGGGATCACCACCGGCAGGCCTCGCAGGTCCCGGCGGAGGATGCCGAAGAACGGCAGCAGGCGCTCGGTCAGGGCGGCATCACGGCAGGCGTGATTCAGCAGGCGGCGGGTCTCCAGGATGGTGGCCTCGTCCTTCGACGGGGCCAGCAGCTTCTCCAGCCTCGCCGCGCTAGCCGGCGGCTTGGGGTCCTTCCATGTCTCGTAGATCTTCTTCGCGAGGGTCTTCACGTCCCTCGACGAGGCCGCCAGGGATTCCAGGTCCCGCAGCGGCACCTCGTGTTCCACGCCGTCCGGGCCGATGAGGCCCACCGTCGTCTCGACGGCGCGCTGGCCGTCGAACGAGAGCAGGCCCTCGTACACGTAGCCGATCTCTTCCACGCCGAGGGCGCGGAAGCTGAGCGTGCGGGTCTCCTTCTGGCGGCCCGTGCCGACGCGGACCTCCTGCACGGACTGGAGCATGTGCAGCACGGTGCGGTCGTCGATCGGCAGGAGCGGGGAGCTCTGCTCCAGCCAGGGGTACTTGTCAGGGTCGAAGATCGAGCCGTCGTACGCGGGGAGTTCGAGCTCCGGGTGGCTGACGCCGCCGTGCACGGCGTGGAACAACGCGATCAGGCGGTGCCAGGCGGCGGTCGTGTGCTCCAGCGAGGCCTCGCCCTCCGCGTCGGCGCGGGACTTCAGCTCCGCGCGCAGGAAGCGGGCCGAGTACGACCGGGCGTAGACCTCGTTGTCGGCCGGCAGCAGGCCGCGCTCCTCCGCGAAGAGGAGGAAGACGACGCGCATCATCACCGCGACCGCGCCCCGGTAGACCTCGCTCGCCTCGACGCCACTCGCGCGCAAGCCGGGGGCGCCGTGTTCCATGGCGCGGGCGTCGGCACGGCCGATGGCGTCCACCAACAGCTCAACCGCCTGCCGCACCTGGATGCCAAGTGCTTCGGTGACCTCGTCGCCCGCGTCGAGGCTCTTCTTGAGCAGCCCGACGAGGGTCTCGGACTCGTCGTACTCGAAGAACCGGCGACGGCGGAGCAGGGAGACGAATGCGCGGACGATGTTGCGTTCGGCGGCCGCGTTCCAGTCGATGGCGTCGAAGACAGCGGTGGTCGTGACGCCGCCGACAGGTGCCCAGACCAGGCACCACCAGCGGCCGTCGGTGACCAGGCCGAGGGGTACGTCGTGGTGGCGCAGCAACCGGGCGAGGCGGTCGGCGGGGCTGGCGGCCCAGTCGTCGCCCCAGTTGGGCCGGGCGGTGGGTGCGGTGCCGCTGGGGACGGTGCTGCCGAGCAGGCGTACGCGCTTGGCGGCGGACTCGGTGTCCGGTTCGGCGGCGAGGTCCGTGCCGGGCTCGGTGAGGGCGAAGTCGGCGCGGACGCGGGCGCCGTGCTCCGGAACGTCGAGGGTGAGGGGGTCCAAGGCGAGGTCGTCGTCCTGCCCCTGGCGCAGGGTGAGGGCGTCCCCCCACTCCAGCAGGGAGCGCAGGATGTAGGCGGTCCACTCATCGCGGCCGGCGGTGGTGTCGGCCTGCCAGTCGGCGTGGCGGGCGCGCAGCCGGGTGCGCTGGTCCTTGTCGAGGGCGTCGAGCTGGGGCCATGCCTGAAGCAGGACGGGCATCGTCAGGAAGGGACCGGAGACCTCGGTGAGGTCCAGCCATTCCTGGTGCTGGCCCCGGCCGTCGAGGGCCTTGGCCTTGGCGGCGGCAACTCCGCGGGAAGTACCGCGGGAGGAGAAGGCGGCAGGGCGGCTCATCGGCTGGCTTCCTTTGCTGGGATCACGAGGACGACGGCGACGGGGAAAAGGTGGGAACGCGGCTCGCGGTAGCGCGCGGCGATCGCGGCGAGTTCACGCTCCCGCTCGGCTGCGAGCCCCTCGATACGGGCCTGCCAGCGCTCTCGGTCCTCGCGGTACTGGCGCTGCTCGGCAGTGGTCACCTCGCGAGTGCCGAAGAGGGCGATCTGCTCGTTGGCGTCGTCGCCCTCTTCCTTGAGCTTGGCGCGCAGGGTGGCCTCGAAGCGGGCCAGGGTGGCCTGGATGCGGTTCTCCTCCTCGGCGCGGCGGGCGGCCAGCGCCGATTCGAGGGAGGCGCCGCGTTCCCGGGCGCGGGCGGCGAGGGAATCGTAGAGGGGCTTCTCCAGCCGGGGCCAGGCCTCGGTGAAGGCGTGCCGCAGGTCGGGGGCTGCCTCGGCTCCGTCGGTGAGGGCGCGGGCGAGGACGGCTCCCTGGGTGCGTACGGACTCCCAGCGGCGGAAGCGGCCGGTGTCGCCGAACCAGCCGCCCGCGTACAGGATCTCCTCGTGCAGGCGGGTGCCGTCGGCACCGACGAGGACGTACCGGGCGTAGGCGGAGACGAGTGCGGTCTCCACGGCAGGATCGTCGGTGACGACGGCGGTGACGCGGTGCAGGCCGACGGTGTCGGCGTTCCACACGGCGGCGGTGAGCAGGCGGGTGGAGAGGGCGACGAGCGGGTGCTTGAGGTGGGTGAGGACCACGTCGTCGCGGCCGAGGGCGGCAACCCCCGGGTGGAAGGTGACGGGGCGCTGCTCGGCGGGACGGAGCTTGTGTGCGAGGCCCCGGGTGGCGCGCTCCCAGGTGCCGGAGAGCGGCGGGACCGTCCACAGCCCTTCCAAGTCCTCGCTGTAGTACGGGGTGAGGGGCTGCTGGTGGTCCAGGGCGAGCGCGGTGTCGACGACCCGTTTGATGTTGGCGGGGGTGAGGCCGAGGGTGTCGACGGTCTCCTGGTACTGCTCTGCGAGGCGCTTGGCCTGGGCCGTGACGTTCTGCTCGGAGGCCACGGTGCCGCCGGTGCGGCGGCCGACGATCTGCTTCGGCTTGGCGTTGTCGATGTCGACGGGGGTGGTGTCGCCCGTCATGCGGCGCTGTACGGCGTCGGCGATGACAGCGTTGACGGAGCCCAGGTCGGCTTCGGTGCGAGCGATCTTGCGGGCGATGCGGGAGAGGAATTCCAGGTCGGCCTCGTAGGAGCCGGCCGCGGCCTTCTCCCAGCCGGCGCCGATGAAGTGGGTGATCTCCGGGTCCTTCTTCTGGCCCCAGCGGTCGATGCGGCCGATGCGCTGTTCGAGCTTGTTGGGATTGAAGGGGATGTCGTAGTTGAACAGGCGGTGGCAATGGTTCTGGAGGTCGATGCCCTCGCTGGCGGCGTCGGTGGCCAGCAGGATGCGGACCTTGCCCTCGTCGCTGGCGGGGTGAGCCTGGAAGCCGAGGCGGATCTGCTCGCGGTCGTCGGTGTTGAGGCCACCGTGCAGGATGGCGACGCGGCCGCCGTCGGTGAGTTCCTCCTGCTGGAGCAGGTTGAACAGCCACTTCTGGGTGTCGCGGTACTCGGTGAAGATGATGACGCGTTCGTTGGTCCAGAACTGGCCGTCGGGGCGGCAGATTGCCTTCAGTTCCCTGATGAGCACGTCGGCCTTGGAGTCGGCGGCGGCCTCGTGGGTCAGCGCCCAGCGCTCCATCTGCTGGAGCAGGGTGAGCTCCTCGCTGTCCTCCTGCGGGGTGAGGCTGGTGGAACGGGTGAGGGCGTCGTCCTCGGCCTCCGCGAGGCCCAGGTCGTCGAGTTCGGCGACGAGGTCGGGGAAGTCCTCCAGCCACTCTGGGACTTCGGCGGCGGCCGAGCGGGAACGGGTCCGGGTGTCGTCCAGGTGGGAGAGGTAGACCTGCACGGTGTGCAGGAAGGCGGCCGGGGAGGAGAACAGCCGCTTCTTCAGCAGGAGGGTGACGAGGTCAGCGGCGCGGCGGCCGCCGCGGGCCTTCGGGGTCATCCGCTTGCGGCGCAGGTCGGAGAAGCTGCTCAGCACACCGTGGATCTCGCGCTCGGTATCGGTGTACTCCACGGGAAGTTCGCGGGGGTCTCGGCGGGTGCGGAAGCGGGGGGAACCGTCGGGGTTGGTAATGGTGGACTTCAGGCGGCGGACGACGGTCTCCTTGCGGGCCTGCTCGTCGGGGTCCACGCCGCGGGCGAACTTCTGGTTATCGATGAGCTCCAGCAGCGCGGTGTATGACTCGGGGTAGCCGTTGTGCGGGGTGGCGGAGAGGAAGAGCCGGTGCTCGAAGTGCGGGACGAGGCGCCGGATCAGCTTGGTCTGCTGGGAATCGACGGCGTACACCTGCTTGGGTGCGGCGGGCGCCACATGGTGGGCCTCGTCGAGGACGAGCAGGTCGAAGAAGCGGCGCTCGGTCCCGTCGTCGTTCGTCTCCTGGCGGGGCGGGACGACCTCGTCGAGGAGGCGCTGCGCCTTGGTGCCACGCAGCCACGGCAGGGAGACGATGGTGAGCGGGTGGACGCGGAACGGGTTGGCCGCGGTGCCGTGGGTGCGGCGCAGCCGGGCGCAGTGCTCGGCGTCGACGATGGTGAAGTCCAGGCCGAACTTCTCAGCGAGCTCGTCACGCCACTTCAAAGTGAGGCCCGCCGGGCAGATCACCATGACGCGGCGGGCCCGGCCGCGCAGCAGTAGCTCCTGGACGACGAGACCGGCCTCGATGGTCTTGCCGAGGCCCACGTCGTCGGCGAGCAGGAGGTTGACGCGGGGGGCGCCGACGGCTCGCGAGACGGGTTCGAGCTGGTAGGGCTCGACGGCGACACCGGAGCGGAACGGCGCTTGGAGGGTCTTGACGTCGGCGGAGGCGACGGCCGACCAGCGGACAGCGTCGAGGAACGCGGCGAGGCGGGGCGGCGGGTCGTACTGGCCGGTCGACGCGTCGGGCAGGGAGCCGCGGTCGAGGATGCGCCTGCCGGGTTCGACCTCCCATATGACAGAGAGGGTGTCGCCGAACCGGCCGTCGGCGACGGATTGGAGGTGGACGAGCGTGGCGGCGCGACCGCTGGTGGGCGGAGCGGGCTCCACGCGGGCGACGACCCAGCTCTGGCCTCGCACTTCGACGAGCTCACCGTCCCCGGGCAGTCGCTCCTCCGGAGCTGCCGCGCTCCGCTCCCGGTGAGCTGTCTGCGTCATCGGTGATCCGCCTCCCCTGTGGCCTGGCATACGGCCTGAATCCTACGCAAGACGGGGTGTCCACCTGGTCCCCGGCAGTAAGCTAACACCAGCAGCGACTCTGTGAACAGAGTTCACGCACACTCTCAAGACTTTGCCAGCATTCGGTCAAGGCGGGCAATCAGGCTATCCGTCCGCGCGTGCCGTTCATCGTTGACCGGGAGAATTCGCTGCTGCTCCTGCCCCAGGGCGGTGAGCTGGTCACGTGCCTCACGCAGCTTCCCCGTCCGGGCCACGAGCGAGCCGATCCGGAACCTGGTATCGAACACGCTTCTGTCAGTGGCGCCGAAAACATGCTGTTGCACGGGCAGGAGGCCCTCGAACTCGTGCAGCGCCTCGTTGGTGCGCCCCAGCTCGGCCAGACACGTGGCCGCGCCGGACCGGCAGGCGAGCACATCCCGGTCGGTCGCCGGTCGACGGCGCCGGAGCGCGCCGCCGAGTGCGAAGTAGCCGTCGTAGGCACGATTGAACTCCTCGGCCTTCAGCAGGAGGTCGCACAGGGTGAGCCGCGCCGGCACGGACTCGGTGTCGTCGAGCGGACGGCCTGCCTCGCGCACTCGCCGCTCCAGCACGGCGGCGGCCCCCACGTAGTCGCCACGGGCGGCCTGGTCCAAGACCTCCTGGGGCACGGCGGCGGGCGCGGCCGAGGGTCCGGAGGGTGCCGGGCGGGGGACGGGGACCGGCCGCCGGGATGGGGCAGGGCCGGCGGAGGCGGAAGAGGACACGGAAGTGGAAGCGGACCTCACGGCGCCGGATCCGGCGGGCGGTCGCCGGGGGACGGCCCGGTCCGACGGCTGGGCGAGCCAGGCACGCGCCGTGCCGTGGACCTCCTCCACCGAGGGTCTGTCGTCGGGGGACTTGGCCAGCAGACGCATGACGAGGGAGGTGAAGTCCGCGGGTACATCGTTCCTGAGATCCCCTAGTGGGGGCGGCTCCTCGTACGCGTGCCGGTAGAGGAGCGCCACGGCCGTCCCCGCACTGAAGGGCGGGCGGCCCGCCAGGATCTCGTACAGCACACAACCCAGGGCGTACAGGTCGCTCCGCTCCGTCGCGCGCCCGCCGTCCGCCTGTTCCGGCGAGATGAACCCCGGCGTGCCGAGCACTTCCTGGGTACGGGTGAGCCGGGGCTCGTCGGGATCGGGCTCCATGACCGCCGCGATGCCGAAGTCGAGCACCTTCACCGTGCCGTCCGGCGTGAGCATCAAATTGGACGGCTTCAGGTCCCGGTGCACGACGCCGATGCGGTGGGCGTGCGCCAGGGCGTCGGCCGTCTGTACGGCGACCACGGCGGCGAGAGGAACGGAAAAGGGGCCGTTCTGTTTGAGGAGCCGGGAGAGAGTGTCGCCGTGCACGAGTTCCATGACGAGGTAGAGCCCGTCGCCGTCGTCCTCGTCGAGCCGGCCCCACTCGTGGACAACCGGCACACTCCGGTGCCCGATCCGGGCGGTGAGCCGGGCCTCACGCATAAACCGCTGCTCCATGCGGTCGAGATCGGAGCCGCGACCGCCCGCCGACAAGAACTTGACCGCCACGGGTCGGTCCAGCCGTAGGTCCTGGGCCACCCACACCTCGCCCATGCCTCCGCGGCCGAGGCGGTCCGTCAACTCGTAATGGTCCTTGATCCGTCGTGTCACGCCGTACTCGGCCCCCTGCTCGGCTTGCGCGGTCACCCGTACGGCATATTCTCACCCCGCCGGTGACCGGGCCGTCACACCGGGTACGGGCCCTGCGGGAGCACGAACGGACGGCGCGGGTCCTCGGGGCCGAAGCCGCGCAGGGTGTCGGGTCCCGGCCGGGCGCCGGGCAGCCACGGCCCGAGCGCGCCGTACACCTCGGCGGCCGAGGCGGGCCGGTCCTCACGGTCCTTGGCCAGCAGGGCAAGGACCAAGTCCTGGAGAGCGTCCGGTACCAGCACGCCTGCTTCGGCGAGGCCGGGCGGTGTGTCGTGCAGGTGCCCGCGCAGGACGGCCATCGGCCGGTCGCGGGGGAAGGGCGGGGCTCCGGCGAGCATGTGGTGCAGCAGGCAGCCGACGCTGTACAGGTCACTGCGTCCGTCGAGGTCCGGATCCCCGGACAACAGCTCGGGCGATGCGTAGAGGAGGTTGCCGGGCTGCTCACCGGTCGCGGTCAGCCTCGGACCGTCGTCCGCCATCAGCTTCACCAGGCCGAAGTCAAGGATCTTCACCACGCCGTCGCGGCGGACCATTACGTTCTCGGGCTTCAGGTCGCGGTGGACAAGACCAGCGGCGTGCGCGGCGGCGAGGCCGGAGCAGATCTGGGCGGCGACGGCCGTCGCGGAGGCCACTTCGAGTTGCTCCTGCTCGCCGAGGACCATGCCGAGCGTCGCTCCGTCAACGAGCTGCATCACGAGCCAGTGGGTGTCGCCGGTGACAGCCGCGTCGTAGACGGTGGCGATGTTGGCGCTGTCGAGCCTCGCCGCGGCCTTCGCCTCCCGTACGAACCGACGCCGCGCCCGGTCACGGTTCCCCGCCTCCGAGAGCAGTTCCGCCACGACCGTCTTGACGGCGACCGGACGGCCCAGATGCAGGTCACGTCCATGCCAGACCTGTCCCATGCTTCCGCGTCCGAGTGGCCGGTCCAGTTCGTAACGGTCGCCGAGCACAGTTCCCTGACGGATGGCGTGCACGATCTCTCTCCCCAGCCGGTGACGCTCAGTAGAGTGATCGTAGTTCCTGGGAGGAACAGCCGGAGGGGGACGGGGATGGCGACGCTGGGTATGCACCGGGACTTCTTGATGGAGTTCGCCGCGCTGGAGAAACCCGTCCAGAAACGCGTCTTCGAGGTGTTCGAGAAGTTCGCGACGGCCACACACGCCGGACTGCACCTAGAGAAGCTCACGCACCAGAAGGATCCGCGGCTGCGGACCATCCGGATCAACGACTTCTGGCGGGGCGTCGTCCTCAAGGCGGAGTCGGGCGACAGCTACCTGCTGCTCAAGGTGCTCCCCCACGACAAGGCCAACGACTGGGCCGCCAAGCACCGCGCGTCGGTGAACGAGGCGACGCAGGGCATCGAGATCCGCAACGACGTCGGCCTGGAGCGGGCAACGGCCGGGCTCCGGGCGCGGGCGGCCGAGGAGCCCTCTCGGCTCTTCCCGGCCTCGGAGTACCCGGACAAGGTGCTGCGCAGCCTGGGAGTGGACGAGGAGATCCTGCCGATCATCCGTCTCGTCCCGGACGAGACGCACCTGGAGGCCTTGCACAAGGTGCTGCCCGAGCAGCAGTACGACGTGCTCCTGGGGCTCGCCACCGGGATGGAACCGGCCGAGATCGACCGGGAGATCGTCCAGGCGTACGCCCGGGCCGCACCACGGTCGGCCGACGCATCCGAGAGAGACGAACTCGCCGCCGCCATGGCCCGTTCGCGCGGCCGGGTCGCCCTGGTCTCCGGGACCGAGGAGCTGCAGGAGATCCTGGCGCGGCCCTTCGACGCCTGGCGTGTCTTCCTGCACCCGAGCCAGTACCGGGTCGCGTACCAGGACAGCTACGCCGGACCGGCGCGCGTCACGGGCGGGCCGGGCACCGGCAAGACGGTGGTCGCCCTGCACCGGGCGTACCACCTGGCGCGGCGGCTGCCCGCCGACGCGCCCGACGGGTGCGTGCTGCTCACCACGTACACCAAGGACCTCGCCGCGGAGCTGGAGCGCTGCCTGGCACTGCTGGTCACGGACCCGGCGGTGCGCGCGAAGATCCGGGTGGTGAACGTCGACGCGCTGGCCAACGAGACTGTACGCGCAGAGCGTGGCGGCGCCCCGCTGAAGCTGGTCTTCGACCAGAAGGAGATCACGGCCCGATGGGCGCGGATCGCCCGCAGGGTGGAGGCCGACTTCACGGATGTCTTCCTGGACCAGGAGTGGCGGGGCGTCGTCCTCGCCCAGGCCCTCACCACGCCGGAGGAGTACCTGAAGGCGCCGCGGACCGGCCGGGGCAGCGCGCTGGGGCCGCTGAAGCGACTCAAAGTGTGGCGGGCGGTCGCCGCGTTCGAGGAGCAGCTGCGGCAGGCAGGCGAGTGGACGTTCCTCCAGGTGTGTGCGGAGGCGGCGCGGGTCATGGGCGGGCGCGAGGAGCGGACGTTCCGACATGTGGTGGTCGACGAGGCGCAGGACCTGCACCCGGCGCAGTGGCGGTTCCTCCGGTCCCTGGTGTCACCCGGCCCCGACGACCTGTTCCTCGCCGGGGACACCTATCAGCGCATCTACGGCAACCGGGTCTCGCTGCGCTCGCTCGGCATCCAGGTGGTCGGGCGTTCGCACCGGCTGCGGGTCAACTACCGCACCACACAGGAGATCCTCGCCTGGTCCGCCTCGCTGCTGACGGGTGAGGAGCCGGACGACATGGACGGGGCGAAGGAATCCCTGGCCGGTTACCGCTCCACGATGCACGGCGAACGGCCCGAGACGTCCGCGCACGCGGCCAAGACCGAGGAGACCGCGGCACTGGTGTCCCGGGTGGAGAAGTGGATCGCCTCGGGGGTGGAGGCGGAACACATCGGTATAGCGGTGCGGTTCGTCCAGTTCGGCCGGGACATCGCGGGGGCCCTGGAGCGGGCCGGGATCGCGGCATGTGTGCTGGGCGCCGGTCGTAGCGGACCAGGGGTGCGGATCGGGACCATGCACCGGATGAAGGGGCTGGAGTTCCGCTGCGTGGCAGTGGCCGGGGTGAACGACGGCACGGTGCCGATGAAGGCCGCGGTCACTCCGGTGGAGGTCGACGCGCAGCAGCACCAAGAGGACCTGAACAGCGAGTTGAGCCTGCTGTTCGTGGCGTGCACGCGGGCGCGGGAGGCACTTCGAGTGTCCTGGCACGGCGAGCCGAGTCCGTTCCTGGCCCCGGTCACCGGCCCGCGCCCGTAGCGCCGAGCGAGTCTGACCTGCGTGAGGCCCCGGGGAGTCCCCTGAGCCTCACGCGCGCGATGGATGCGGGGCGTCAGAGAGTGCCGGAGTCCTCGTCCAGCATGCGGCGGGCCTCCGCGAGGGCGGCCGTGTGCGCGAACCACTCCAGCACCGCGCAGATCTCCTTGCTGTGCACGGCGAAGACCTCCACGGGGAAGGACGGACGCAGATCGAGCTTGGCCTCTGCCAGGTCGATGCCCTCGATGCCGTTCAGCCGGGTCATCAACTCGCGCCGCAGCGGCTCGTCGTCGAACGGGGGGCGCCGCTTCAGATACTGGAAGACGACTTCGACCGTCCCGGAGACCGGGTAGATCCCCAGTGGCCACAGCGCTCGGGTGTCGAGCGTGCCGCCGAACCGCGCCATGGGGAAGCAGCTGGTCTCGCTCGCCCGGCCGTAGGCGAGGTGGCCGCCCTGTTGATCCCAGAAGCGGAGCGCGCCCAGAACGCCTTCGGCGGTTTCCTTGGTCTGGTTGTCACGCAGTTGCGCTTCGAACCGGTCGGCCGCCGACTGCTGCTCGTCTTCGGTCTGTGGGGATGGCACGGCCTCCTCGGCGGTTTCCTTGCCCAGCAGGGCCGCCAGGTCGGCCGTCGTCAGCCGGTGGGAGCGGCGGGCCCGGCCCGCGTCGTCGAAGGGAACGCCCTCCGCCTCCAGGCGGGTTCGCGCATCCCCGGACTCCTGACCGTCGGGCCACCGGAAGCCCGCCGAGACGCGGCCGTCCGCCGTCAGCACCCGGTAGGCGCCGTGCAAGCCGGCCTTGGACGCCAGGTGTTGGCCCACCGGGACGGCATGGGTGCCGATGAGCGCCGCGACATCGCCGTACGTCGTCCACGTACCCGCCGGCATGGCAAGGAGCGCGGCGCGCAGCTCCTTCCAGCCGGACCACTCGTCGTCCCCGGGGACCGTTCCGGCGACGGGGCCGGGCCACAGCCGCACCGCCCGGTCGGCCAGGCCGGCGGCGCGGTCGAGGATCTCCGCCCTCCCCCACCGCTCCCGCCCGGCGATCTCCTGGTTCATGCGCAGGGCACTGGAGTCCAGGATCTCCTGCTTGCGACGGAACGGATGGTTCGAGAGCTTGGCGTTGTCTGCGGAGAGAGTCAGATTGCCCAGTGTGTGGACGAGCAGGGCATGGAGCTCGTCCGGGCCCTGTCCGTCCTCGGCCTCTTCGGCGAGCAGGTCGAACCACTGCTGGGCGGGGTTCTGCGGCAGTACGTGCTCGACGGTGAGACGCGCTTTGGCGTAGTCGACCGGCTCGCTCCCCCCGTAGCTCTCCTCCAGTCTGCGCAGTACCTGGAACCGCTGATTGCCTCGGCCCGCCTTGTAGAAGGGCCGGGTGCGGATCGCTTCGCGGACGGCGTCGTCGTCGGGCCAGACACGCGCGCCCGCCTTGTTCTTCGACAGGATGCGGCGTACGGCCTCCGCCGGGTCCTCGTCCTTCTCCAGTTCCCTGGGCATCTCCATGAAGACCCGGTTGCTGCCTGTGGTGGAGTAGCCCGCGAAGAGCCGTCGCACCATGTAGCTCTCGGCGTACGCCAGTGCCCGGGCGGCCTGATGGGGTGTGGCCTGTCCACCGTCCACTCGGTCGAGCAGCTGAAGCGCCAGCGGGTAGTGGGTCTGGCCGCCCCAGCGGGACAGTCTTTCCAGCACCTCGCACAACTCCGGATCAGCCTCCCGTTCGGGCTCCAGGATCCGCATCAGGCGTTCGGCCCGCCGGGAGAGGGACTCGATCTCGGCTTCGAGTGCCGCTTCGTCCGCGCTCAGGGGTTCCAGGCGCTTCTTCTGGTCGCGGTAGATCTCGCTCTGTTTGGCCCGGCTGTTGCCGGCCACGACCAGGTCGAGCCAGACCAGGAGCTCGAGGTTGGCCGGGCCGAGCAGTTCCTGCATGGGCAGCCAGCGGTTGCGGTAGACCGACTCGCCGCGGGTCGGCAGACACATGAAGAGGTAGTTGCGCAGCAGGTCGCTCTGGCTGAGTCCGACACCGGTGTTGTTGATCGACTCGAAGATCCGGTAGACGTTGTCGCCCTCGGCCGCGGTGATCTCGACGATCGACAGCAGACCGCTCAGTACGGCCTCCACCGCGTCGGTCCACACCTCACCGCCGCTCTCCTCACCCTCGGTCAGCGCGGCGAGGAAGAACCGGTAGGCGGCACCCACGTTGCCGGGACCGCCCGCCTTAGGTGAGCTCTCGACGCAGGCGGTGAAGGCGTCCCGGTCCGCCTGTGTCGGCAGGAGCCGGTAGTGGTCGTCGCCGCTTCGGTATTTGTTGACGAGCACGAGGTCATGGATACGGTCGGCCTTCTGTTCTGCGCCGCCGCGTTCTCGGTGGCGGTCGCGCAGCGCGGTGAAGGCGAGCATGAGTGTGGTGAGCCGCTGCTGGCCGTCGACGACGAGCCAGCGCTGCATGCCGCCTGCGGTGATCCGGCCCGGCGCCAGTACGACCGAGCCGAGGAAGTGCGCCGCAGGGGCCCGCCCTTCCAACTGCTCCTCGACCAGCTCCTGCACGTCGTCCCAGAGTTGCTGCAGCTGCTCACGCTGCCAGCTGTAGGTGCGCTGGTAGAGCGGCACCTGGTACTGCTTCTCGCCCTGGACGAGCTCTTTGAACGTGGTCTCCTGAGCGTGCACGCGCGCTTCTCCCCCTGGGTGTCCCCGACCGGCTGCCCATTTTCCACGATCAAAGGTGCGCACGGGAGTAACCGGAAGATCTCGACTCTGA
The DNA here is from genome assembly GCF_044333225.1 of Streptomyces sp. NPDC021080. Lineage (NCBI taxonomy): Bacteria > Bacillati > Actinomycetota > Actinomycetes > Kitasatosporales > Streptomycetaceae > Streptomyces > Streptomyces sp. NPDC021080. The sequence goes on from NZ_JBIRQM010000011.1 coordinate 91,383, forward strand.
ACGATGCGTTCATAAACTGAGTCAAGAGACACATGCCCGTGTGCGCTGCATGCCCGGTACCGTAAGCCGCCGCACCGTCACGCACCGCAGGTCTGTACCACCCCCCCGGAGAGTCCGATGCCCGAGCCCGCAGAATCCCCCACAGTCTCCGTGCCCCTCGCAGAGGTCGCGCGGATCGCGGGCGTGGGACGTGCCGCCGTCAGCAACTGGCGGCGACGCCACGAGACCTTCCCCGCACCGATCGGTGGCACCGATGCGAGCCCTCTGTTTTCGCTCGCCGAGATCGAGGCGTGGCTGCACAGGGAAGGCAAGATCAAGACGGCCGTCGAGCCTTTGGAGCGGCTCTGGCCGGAGTACGAGGCCCTGGGAGACCGAGATGCGATGGGTTTTCTCGTCGCGCAGGTCGGCCTGCGGCTCTGCGGGGAACCCGGAAGGCTGGTCGACGGTCCTCCGGCCGCGGCAGGGGTGCTCGACGAGCGGCAGTCCGGTCTTCTGAAACGGACGCTCGAGTTGGCCGGAACGAAGGGCCCGGCGGAGACCTTCGGGTTCCTGCTGGAGCGGTGGCTGCGCACCCACGTACGGCAGATCGCGGTCACTCCGGGTCCCCTCGCCGAGCTCATGACGGACATCGCTGCGGTCGTCCACGACGGGGCGGTCCGCACGGTTCTCGACCCCGCATGCGGCACCGGAACCCTGCTTCTGTCGGCGGGACGGCGATGGGACGACTCAGAAGGCGGCTCAGGACTGGCCGAGCTGCGGGGACAGGACAGGGACCCGGTGCTCGCGTCCTTGACGCGGGCACAGCTGGCCGTCGCTGGCTACACAGGGGCAGCGCCACCGGAGATCACAGTCCTGGCCGCGGACACCCTGCGCGCCGATGCCCATGCGGATGTACGGGCCGACGTGGTCCTGTGTAACCCGCCCGCGAACGAGCGTGACTGGGGGCATGCAGAGCTCGCGACGGACGCCCGCTGGGCCTTCGGTCAGCCGCCCCGCACGGAGTCGGAGCTCGCCTGGGTCCAGCACATCGCCGCCGCTCTGGCGCCGGGAGGTGTCGCGGTGATGGTGCTGCCGCCCGCGGTCGCTGCGCGGCGGGCCGGCCGGCGTATCCGGGCGGGTCTGCTGCGCGCAGGTGTACTGCGTACCGTGATCGCCCTGCCGCCCGGCGCCGCGCCTCCGCACGGGGTCGGCCTTCATGTGTGGGTCCTGCGGGCAGGCGGCACCGGTGAGGAGCCGGGGACATCCCCGGCCGAGATCACCTTGGTGGATACCGCGGCCCGGCAGAGCGGTCCTGGCGCCATGGGTGCCGGGGGCGTCGACTGGGTCCAGATCACGGAGCAGGTAGTGAAGGCCCTTCAGGGGGCGGGCGGACCGGGAAAGGTGACGGTTCCGGTCATCGACCTGCTGGACGAAGAGGTGGACCTCACTCCGGCACGGCACATTCCGCGCGGCCGTGCCGCAGACCTGATCGGACTGCGGCGGTCGTGGGCCCGGTTCGACACCCATGCGGGCGAGCTCCGCGATGCGGCTGGTGTTCTGTCGGCACTTGAGCCGGTCGAGGCCGGTGACGTCGCCCCGCTCATCACAGTCGCCGACCTGGAGCGCGCCGGTGCGCTGGAGATCCGGGGCGGGCAGGCCCTGCCCGAAACCGAGGTGGAGCGGGGTGCGCGCCCGGCGGACGGCGCGCGGGTGCTGACCGGTCTCCGCCTGCCCGGGGGCCCGGAGCTGTGGCTTCCGGCACGGGCGGTGACGGAGGGGGAAAAGACCGGCGCGCTGACCGTCACGGCCTCACAGGATGTCGTCGTGTCCATGCTGGCCCGCGATTTCGACGTCCATGTGGACACCGAGGCACCTTCGATTCTCGGGCCGCAGCTCTGTGCGTTGCGCGTGGACCCCTCGGTCCTCGATCCCTGGTTCCTGGCAGGCTGCCTGCGGGCTCCCGACAATGCCCGCCGGGCGGGCACGCACGCGTCCACGACGTCCCGAGTCGATGTACGGCGGCTGCGGGTGCCCCGGTTCTCCCTGGAGGAGCAACGGCAGTACGGCGAGATCTACCGCAGGATCACGACGTTCGAAAGGGAGCTCCAAGGGCTCCGCCGGGTGGGGGGCGAACTCGTCCAGTCGCTCGGAGATCTTCTGTCCCACGGCCAGTTGCCGCGCGTTTGATCCGAGTGCCCGATCCGCCGCCGGTCGCTGCCGGCACCCCTACAGGGCGGCCAGACGGCGGTCGAGGGAGGAGACCTCGGCCCCGTAGCCCCGCTCGCCCAGTTCGAGGGCTACCTCACGGCAACGAGCGACCAGGCGGGCGGGCGGAGAGGCGAGCCGCAGCGTCTCTGTGGCCGCCTCGTGCCAGTCACCGAGTGCGCCCCGAAGATCGCCCTCGGGCACCTTGCATTCCGAGAGGCCGATCCGGGCTTCCAGCACCAGTACTGAGAGGCGAGGATCCGTGCTGTCTCCGAGCGCCACCGCCACCTCCTCATACAGCCTCCTCGCCCGCCCGGTGTCGCCGTCGAGGCGCGCCGCGTCCGCGCACACCAACTGCGCTTCCACAACGGCGGGTTCCCTAGGTCCCCACGCGGACACGGCGCGGACGAGCGCCGATGCGAGCTGCGCGCACTCGGCAGCGGGTCCTGTGGAGTCGAGTTCGGCCCTGGCCAGGGCGATCCGGTCGGCGAACTCGCCCCGTCCCAGCCAAGAAGCGCGACGGCTCCGGCCACGCAGGGAGCTTCTCGCGCGCACGCGGCCGGCGTCCTCGGCGATCGGTCCCCCGCGCAGCCGGTAACGGGCCGTGGGATCGGGATGCAGCTCGGGGTCGGGGCCGGGGTCGCCGGGCGCGGGGAGGTGCGCGCGCAGCACGGCGAGGGCTTCGCCGATGCCAGCCGGGCGGTCGACGGGCGTCTTGCCGAGCAGGTCCCACACGAGTTCGTCGAGGTCCTCCGGGATCCCGATGTTGATGTCGCGGACCCGGGGAGGAAGGTCTTCGAGGTGCTGCGTGTCCTTGTTCCGGTCCGGCTTGTCCTCGAACGGCTTCTCACCGGTGAACAGCTCGAACAGCACGGAGCCGAGCGCGTAGAGGTCCACCGCGGCGGAGATGTCCTGCTGGCCACGGAGCTGCTCCGGCGCCATGTAACCGGCGCTGCCCGGAGTGGCGCCCAGCGCGGTGTAGCGCGTGGCGTCGGGGTCGGTCAGGTGGGCGATGCCGAAGTCGAGCAGCTTCACCGCCCCGTCCGCGGCGGCGATCACCACGTTGCCGGGCTTGAGGTCCCGGTGCACCACGCCGTTCGTATGGGCGTGGCCGAGGGCCTCGGCTATCTGGACGGCGATCGCGACGGCCGCGCCGAAGGGGAACGGGCGGCGCAGGTCGAGGAGTTCACGCAGGCTGACCCCGGCGACGTACTCCATGACGAGGTACGGCTCCTCGTGGTGGTAGCCGCGGTGCAGCAGGCGCGGGATGGCGGGATGGTCCAGTTCTTCGAGGATCGCCCCCTCGCGCTCGAACCGCTTCATCAGTTCCACCCGGCGCCGAGTCCGTTCGGCCGGGCTGAACCGGCCCTGGGTGTAGGCGTCGAGGCGCAGCGCCTTGACCGCGACCAGCCGTCCGGTGGCGGTCTCCGTCGCTGTCCAGATGCTTCCCATGCCGCCCTGATCGAGCGCTTCTGCGATCCGGAAGCGTCCGTCGAGGACTTCACCGGTTTCCACCTGTACCTCCGGTTCACCGCAGCACCATGTCAGGCACAGGATAGCGGTTCACAAGTCAAACAAAGTGGATCGCTTGACTTAGTTCACAGTCATGCGCTTCTCTGAGGACATGGGTTCCCTTCTCCAGCCCCGCCGTGAGGGAGACAGCGTGACGCTTCATCAGCCTCCGCCCGGCACGGTCGGCGACACCCGGCTCATCCGGACTTCGCTGCCTCTGCTCCGCGAGGATCCGCAGGACTGCCCCCGGGGAAACGCCCTGCGGGCCAGGCCGCTCGTGGTGCAGGCACCGGAACGACCGCGCGGAAAGCCCCTTGAGGACTTCGCGCTCGGGCCGGTGATGCGCACCCTGGACCTCATCGAATACGAGGGAATGGATCCGCAGGTCGCACTGCGGCGGCTCCATCGCAGCACGAAATGTCATCCGGGTCACGCCAGTTGGGCCGAGATGGCAGTAAGCAACTACCTGGCCGTGCGCGAGGCGTCCGAAACTGACCGCCGCGCGCTCGGGCGCCCCGCAACGACCCCCGTGCGCGCGCAGTGGACCGCGATCGCCCAGTCGCCGGTCGCTGCGCCGGACGAGCGAGGGGCGACGCGGTACGAACGTACCGCCTGGGGGCGGCGGTACGCATCCGCGGACGGCTCGGAGCGCGAGCTGTGGCTCCTCTCCGTGAACACGGTCAAGGAGGACCGCCCGCTCGCGGAGATCGCCGAAGCCGCCGCCGTCACCGCCACCGGGGTCCCCACGCGGGCCACCTTCGGTGACATCCACCGCCCCGTGGCGGGCAGCACCGTTCCTCCACGGCAGGTCAGGGTGATTGGCGTCGGCTGCGGGGACGGCCGACACACCGTCCTCGCGGACTGGGACACCGACCGGACGGCCCATGAGTTCACCCTGCACGCCAAGCCCGTCCTGGCCCGCGTGACCGAGGCCGGCCGGCTCAACCCCGGCTCCGGGTGCGAGCGGTGCGAAGGACTGACGGGTTGTGAACAACCGCCGCGTGTGAACGGCCTGATCGGCGTACCCGGTCCGCGCCTGCCCCGCAAACGCCGCTCGGTCTCCGCCACCGACCTGCGCGTGCACTCCCGCTGTCCTGCCCAATTCCACCTCACCCGAGTACTTCACCTCCGGTCCGGCGAGCCCGAGAGCGAACCCGTCCGAAGAGGGCGGGCAGTCGATGGCTGGCTCAACGAACAGCACCGACAAGGGAGTTGCCATGGCGCCACCCTCCCCGCCACTCTCCCGGGGCTCTCCGAGGCCGAACAGCCCCCTGCCCTCACCATGCTCGCCCAGCACCTGCTCGACTGCCCCCTCGACGGACTCCCGCCCGACGAGCAGGTACGGGTGCAGCCGCGCCTGACCGCGTACGACCCCGAGCTCGACGTGCTCCTCATTGCCGACCCCGACCTCCTGTACACCCGCTCCGGCGGATGGATCTGGCACGAGACGAAGACGGCCTCCCGGCGCCCCTGGGAGGGGCGGGAGCTGATGGAGACCTACCCGCAACTGCCCTTCGCGGTCCTGCTGATGGCGGCGGGCGTGCCGGGTGGCGAACCGCGCCGGTCGCTGATCGAACTGGAGATGCTGTACGAGGGCAGCTCGGGCTGCGAGGAGATCGACCCCGGCGAGCCGGAGACGCAGGCCGAGGCCCGCCGCATCATCGCGGACCTGGCGGGTCCCTGGGCCGTCGACGAAACATACGCCCCGAAGCCGGGGGGTCACTGCGCGGGCTGCGAGATGCTCGGGCACTGCGCCACCGGCCGGTCCCACCTGGAGACTCGGTGAACGCCGTACCCGCGAACGAGGACGGCTTGCCCGTCCACGCCGCCGACTGGTCCGCCCACGACGGCATCCCGCTGATGCGCACACTGGCCTCGGCACTCACGGCGCTGGACTCCGAGACCGGACTGGACTCCTTCACTCTGCCGTACCCGGCCGAGGTCCAGCGCGCCCTGGACCGGACCGTCCTCGCCTGCCTGGAACGGAGTGCCGAGCCCCCGGCGAGCCTCCCCGACCTTCTGTCGTGGTGCCGGGAACGCCCCGTGGCCGACTGGCCGGTCGATCTCCCGCCCGACGCCGTGGGCCCCGGCGACCTGCTGCTGGACCCGGACTCCTCACGGCCGACCGAGCTGTGCCACGAATGGGCGGAACAGACGAGGGACAGCGCCCTCGTCCTGCGCGACCGGGAAATCATCCGGGCCGCGCTGCGTCTGTGCCGCGAATACGGGGAGGAGGAGGCGTACACCGAGTTCCGGCGGCTGCTGGTCACCCGGCCGGTGCTCACCGCCGCCGAAGAGTTCGCGGTGTCGGTGGATCACGTCCTCGACCCGGTAAAGGAGCTGCTGCGCCGCATTTACCAGCCCGTTCCTGACAGCTATCTGCGGGGCGACGCCTACGCGCTCTGCGGCCGCTGCCTGACCCTGCTGACCCCGCTGCTGCACGGCAGCGGCTGGTGGTGCGAGCGCGACCGCTGCCGCCGTCTCGGGCCGCCCCCGGTGGGACGCCGTATCCAGAGGGAGGAGGCCGGCGGGCTGCTCCAGCTGGAGCGGCCACTGCGTCAGTTCGTGACTGGCCCTGGACGGGCTGAGGTGGAGCTGGAGGCGCGGCTCACGGCTCTCGGACTGCGTGTGCGGATGTGGCCGGCGTACGACACGTACGACGTGCACATCACCTTCGCCGACGGCTGGGTGTGGGCAGTCGATGTGAAGGACTGGGCCCACCCTGCCTTCCTCGGCCGGGCTGCACGGCCCGTGCCTCCGGAGCCCCGGTACGACGAGGCGTTCTGGGTGGTACCCCGGGCCCGGGCCGACGATCGGCCCGGCTATGTCGCCTCCTACGAGCGCAATCGCCCCGCGGCGGCCAGGGATCTGCCGCTGCTCACCGACACCGAACTGGTCGCCCGAGCCCGGGCCCGTATGAAGCGGACCGGGACCGGCCGCGCGCAGGAGGACCGCGATGCGTGACCGCGACGGCTGGCACAAGCCTGTCAGCCAAGAGCTCTCCCGGTTGTGGAGCGAGGTGCCCGCCGAACTGTCCGGGGTGAAACCCGCCTTGCTGTGCCAGGTCGAGCTGGCCCTGCGGCTGCTGGAACGCCTCTCCCCTCTGGAGCCCGCCCGGGGCGCGTACGTCCTGTTCGGCGGCTATCCCTTCGCACGGGCACGCGGCATCGCGGTGACCCCGGAGCACGAGGCGATGATCACCGCCGGCCGCCATCTGCTGTGGACGCTGCGCCGGGGCCGCACCTGGCACCACGCTCTGGAGACGTACGCCGCCCTGCCCGAGCGGCTGCGCGCCTATGACGTCCCGGCCGACGACGCACCCGCGCGGCGCAGCGAACCCACCGTCGCCTGCGACCGGATCGCGGTGTACGACACCGCGCTCGCCGCCCTTCCCCCGCTGGCCCGCAAGGCGTTGCCGATCGCACCCGTCGGCCGGGCCACCTTCGTCGACCGGCGACGACCCACCTCGGTCATGCTGCCGGAGCGCCTGCAGCCCGATCCGGTGCCGGGACACGCCCCGGAAGGCGGGCGTCCGGGGCGCGGTGAGCCGATCACTCTGAGGCGGGCGGACCTCGTCGAGACCGCACGCTGGATGGACCGGATCGAGCGGCAGGAGAACGTCGAGAGCCCGGGGCACTGGGAGGAGCGGCTGTCCGAACTCCACATCGCGCCGCGCGACGCCGACCGGCTCGGTTTCTCCGAGGACGGCGACCTGCGTCTGGACGGCCTGCTACACCTCGCGGGCATGGTCGGGGCGGGCAAGTCCACGCTGATGACACTGATCGCCGTCTGGGGCGCCCGTCAGGAGCCGAAGTTGCGGACGACGATCGTCGTCGGCGATGTGGCGGAGCAGCTGCGGCTCAGCGCGCTGCTCCGCGACCTCGGTCTCGCCGCGACCCCCGTCCTGGGGCTGACCACGCGTGAGACGCATGTGCAACGACTGCACCGCAGGCTGGCTTCCCGGGGCTTGGACAATCTCCTCGACCATGACCTGCCGGGCTTCGACGACCTGAGCACGGTGTGCGTGGTGAACGCGCTGCGCGGCACCGAGGCGGCCGAGCCCCTGCGGTTCGCGGACGCGCCCTGCACCTCGCTGTATCCGGAGAGACGCCGGGCCGGAAAGGAGGAGCTGGACACCGTCCCCCTGCCCGAGCCGTACCGGCCGGGTCGTCCGGCCCGGCCGGAGCGAGCCGCCCAGCCGCACCCGCCGGAGGTCAAGGGCACTCCCCACGGGTGCCCCCTGTGGTACGCCTGCCCGCGTCACCGCTCGGCGCGCGAACTCGTCGACGCGCAGATCTGGGTGGCCAACCCGGCGAGCCTGGTGCAGACATCCGTTCCGCGGCACCTGGGCGACGAACGGCTGCGCCACCTCGAACTGGCCTGTCTGCGCAGCGACATCATCATCGTCGACGAAGCCGACTCGGTGCAGATGAAGCTGGACGAGATCTTCGCCCCGTCAGCGACGCTGGTCTCGCCCGGCCCCGAGTCCTGGCTGGACCAACTCCAGACGCACCGGATCGAGGAACTGTCCCGGCAGGGCCGGCTACCGCTCACTGACCAGGAGATCGAGCGCTGGTCCGCCTCGCTGACGGTGGTGCACGCCGCCACCGACCGGCTGTACAAGCTGCTGATCTCCGACGAGGAGCTGCGCGAGTGGGCCGACATGGAGTACTTCAGCCCCTGGACCCTGCAGGAGAAACTGCTGGGCGACTGGTTCGCCCCGGAGCGCACCCCGGGATCCCCAGACGGCGTGGCGGACGAAGCGGAGCTGTACGAGGCATACGAGGACGACGCCGCAGAGCCGGAGCCGTCGGGCCCCGGTTCCGACGCCCGCCGCACAGAGCTGACGGACCTCTTCGACACGTTCCGTGACGATCCCCTGGGCGGCCTCGGGCCCTACGGAAACACGACGGACGATTTGGTGCGACTGGTACAGGATCTGCTGGCCACTCTGTCCTCCTCTGACACCCGCGCCCGCGCCCTCGCCGTACTGCGCCCGCTGCTCGCCGACAGCCCCGCCGCCTCCCGGGCAAAGGACGAGACCTGGCTCGATCTCACCGCCCGACGACTGGAGTTCATGCTGCTGCTCAGCGCCCTGAACCACCGCCTGGACCGGCTGGTCTTCCTGTGGCCGCAGGTGGAGGCCGCCCTGCACCTGGACTCGACGGGCAACGAGCTCTCCCGTCGCCCTCCCCTGGACTACGCGCCGCTGGTCCCGGAGGCCCCGATGGGCAACGTCCTCGGTTTCCAATATCTGCCCGACGACCGGGAAAGGGACGTCGACGGACGGCACAGCGGCACCCTGCGCTTCTTCCGCTGTGCGGGCGTCGGCCGTGAACTTCTTCTCTCGCTGCACGAGGTGGGAGCCGACCCGGGCGCCGGGCGCCGGGGCCCGCATGTGGTGCTGATGTCCGGAACGAGCTGGGCCGGGTCGTCCACCCGCGCCCATGTACTCGCACCGGTCGGCGCCGTACTCAAGCCGTCTCCGCGCTCGCTGGAGGCCGTGAGCGAGTCGGTCTTCACCACGCACTTCCTCTACGACGACGAGGGCCGCCCGTTGAGCCTGTCGGGCACCGAGCCGAAGACCCGGCCGGCTGCGGCGCGGGCGCTTGCGAGCAGGCTCGGATCCCCGGGCCGCGGCGGCGCCCCGAGCCCCCTTGAGCAGGAACTGGCGAAGATCGCCGACGACCGCCGGCGGCGGGCGGTCCTGCTGGTCGGCAGTTACAAGGAGGCGAACGCCGTCGCGGACGTCCTGCACAGCATGGAACGCTGGCACGGCCGCGTCCGGGTGCTGGCCGCCGATGACGCCGATCTGGATCAGGCGGTACGCGGGGCAGGGCCGACGTCCTCCGGATCCGACCGCGCCACCGCGCTGCGCCGGGGTGATCTGGCCTCCTTCGCCGAGGACTGCAGCGCGGAACTCCTCATCGCCCCGCTCATGGCGGTCGAGCGCGGCCACAACATCCTCAACGCCCAGCGCAACGCGGCCTTCGGCACGGCCCTCTTCCTGGCCCGGCCGCATCCGCGCCCGGACGACCTGGCTCTCGCCGTGTTCGCGATCAATGACTGGGCCACCCGTTTCGCCCGCGACGAACCCGGCCTGGCACAGGGCACGTTCAGCAAGCTGGCGGTCGCCGCGGACAGTCTCGACGAGGCGGGACTCGCGTTCCGTCATGTGGCGCGCGGCGAGTGGCGCAGGCTGCTGTCCCGCCGCTACATCTACTCGCGGCTGTCCGACCCCGAAAAGCGGTCGTTCACCTGGGACCAGTTGGTGACGATCTGGCAGGTGATCGGCCGGCTGGTCCGCGGTGGTGTGCCGGCCCGGGTGGTCTTCGTCGACGCCCGTTTCGCTCCGCGCACCGCCAGGCTGCTGTCCCCCGGATCAGCGGCGTCCCCGCTCCCCCAGGAAGACGGTCTGCTGACCGGCCTGCGGGACGTCCTGGCCCCGTACTTCGCGGAAGGCACCGTGCCGCCCGACTGCCCCGATCCCGGCGATCCCGCGGTCGCCCGCCTCCTGTACGCGCCCCTCTACAAGGCGTTTCGGGACATCACCCACCACACCTCCTGAACGAAGGGACACCCTCATGGCTCAGCGCTACGACTCCATCCGGACCGCCTCCTCGCTGCCCGTCTCCCGCGACACCTCGGTGACGGGGCGGTACCGGGCTCTGCCCTTTCCCGAACAGTGGCGCGGCCCGCTGCTCGCGCTGTGCGGCGCGGGCCGCGACAAACCGCTGGAGACGGTTCCCACCTTCCGCATGGATCAGGTGATCCAGGCCCTCGCACCCGATGTACTGGTGCGCCCGCGCCCGTCCCGTTACCGGGGCGAGGGCCCGGACTTCTGGCTGTACGCCCCGGAGGACATCCCAGATCCGCTGCCCGACACGGCTTTCCGGGCTCTCGTCGGAGCCTGGCTGAAGGATCTCCGTCCGGAGCGCGAGTACCGGTCGCTGCTGAACGAGACCAGGGACGCCCTGTTCGAGGACCCTCCCGAGTGGCAGGAGGGTGTGGAGGTGGAACTGCTGCGCTGCCCGACCACCCCCGGCGGCACGGCCGCCCCGGATCCGCGCCAGTTCCAGCTGACGACGGACTGGCTGGCCCGGCGGCTCCTCGGCAAACTGGAGCCGTACGACTTCGGTGCGGGTCGGCTGCGCTTCCGCGCCATGCCACGCGGGCCCCGCGACCAGGGCGCCGAGCTGGTGTCGCAGGCGCTGAGGCACGAGGGCAGCCGGGGCACGGAGTGGTTCTCCATCGTCCTGAACATCACCCTCCAGACGGTGCCGTTCGACCCGCTGCCCCGCTTCCACCTGCACACCCACATCCGGCGGTACGCCACCCGCGTGGGCGTCAAGTCGGGGCGGCTGTATCTGCCATACGGCCGCAGGAGCACGGTGCTGCTGCGGCCCCGTGTGCCGTGGCTGCCCGGAGCACCGGCGAGTGACCGGTTCGCGCTGGCTCGCCTCGGGTGGAACAAGGGCGGCCACGACTGGGTGGGCGGCGGCCCCGCCGGGATGCTACGGAGCATGTCGCTGACCGAGTCGTTCCCCGACGCCGAGTCCGTTCTCACCGCCCCGGCCGAGTGGCTGGAGGACGGGATGCGGGCCGCCGTCGTGCACAGCACCGCGATGGGGTCGCACGAGGTGGGCACCGGTCTGATGCCCGACCAGCGTTCGAGGATCGTCGAATGGGCCGAAGAGGCACTGCCGGAGCAGTTGCGTCCGGCGCCCGCGCTGGTGCGCACCCGTCTGTCGGGGAGCACTCCCGCCAACCCGCGCCGTGAGCCGTCCGAGGCGGCGAAGAAGGCCGTGGAGGAACGGCAGCGGACGGAGGCCCGCCGACAGGGTGCCGCCTTCGCGCTGCGCTGCCTGGCCCCGGACGCAGACCCCGGTGAACTGCCGCTCCTGGAGGCCGGGGTGTTCTGGCAGACGCCCGACATGCGAGACACCGCGGTGGCGGCCCTGATCGCCCATCTGGACCTCAAGGGAGACGGAGGTGCGCCGGAGGACGCTGGCGCCTTCGACGGCACGGTCATGCTGGAGTGGCAGACTCCGGAGCTGACGGTACGGCTGCATTGCCGCAAGCTCACCCGCTCGCTGGGCCACGACCTGACGCTGCCCGAAGGATCCCGACACTCACGGGAGGTGGTGACCGCCGCACTCGGTGCCCGGCGCCGGGAGATGGCAGATTTCGTCTCAGAGGACGGGCCCGTTTCCCTTCCGTCCCTCGCACTGGTGGAGATCGACCGGGCCAAGGACTTCACCTCCCCAGACCACGACGCCAAGTTCGCTCTACGGCTCGGTTGCGCGGACGCCGGTGCCCTCACCCAGTTCATGGCCGTCCCGAAAAAGGCCAAGGGCTACAACAGCGAGAAGAACAAGGACTTCCGCGCAGCCAAGGCCTGGGACGACGGTCTGCGGCAGCTCGGCGTACGGATCCACCCCGAGCACAGTCTCGGCGAGCGGCTTCCCTCGGGGATGCGGTACGCGGCCGTATGGATGGTCCGCAAGAACCGCCGCAGCCGTACGCGCTGGGCCGGGCACGTGCCGGTCGCGGTGCTCGTCACCCCGGAGGCGTCCGGACAGGGCCTGGCACGGGTGGAGGGCTGGGACGACGAGGCACGGGCCTGGGTGCCGTATCCGGTGATGCTGCTGCGGCTGACCGAGCGCGCAGAAGTACCGGCCACGGCCACGTTGCCCGCTCCGCGCGGCGGCGACGGTCCCGTCTCCCGCCCGTCGTGGTGGGCGGACATGGCCGAGCAGCGCCGGGCCGCCGAGGAGTGGATCCAGCGAGTGCGCCGCTCTCTGCGCGGTACGCCGACGATGCTGCTGGCCCACGGGCAAAACATGCGCTCGCACTGGACCTGGCTGCAGGACAGCAAGGTGGTGGCCGACAAGTTCCGTGACGGTCACGCTCCCGCACGCCGTCTCGATCCGGACCTGCGCCTGGTGCGGGTGCGCACGTCACGCGGACGGGAAACGGCACAGTGGTGGGGAGTGAACCCGGACGGAGCGAACGGCCTTGCGGCCCATCTGTGGACGAACCCGAATACCGGCCCAGAGACGGCCCGCGTCTTCTGGTCCACCACACCGAAAGCGCGGACTTTCAAACTGTCGGTGGCCGCCGACAAGCTCTCCCCCCGGGTGAACACCAAGGGGAAGCTGACGGTCGACACCGACAAGGCCGCGTGGAACCCAGGCCTTGTGGAGCTCACCGTCCTCGGCTGCCACACCGAGGACGGTGATTCTCCCGAGGCCCTGGCCCTCGCCGCGCATCAGCTGCGCCAGGCCCCCGATGTACCGGACGCACTAAGCCTGCCGCTGCCACTGCATCTCGCCGGTCTCGCGCAGGAGTATGTCCTGCCGACGCGTGCGGAAGAGGACGAGACGCCCTCGGCCGATGCTACGGCCGATGCCGACCCGGACGCGGGGGCGGCCCCGGGGCTGGCGAAGGAACCGGAGCCGCAGGACGAGCAGGAGCAGTTGTCCTTGTTCAATGCGACTTGAGACCAAACCGCCAGTGGGCGAAGGGGGTCGGGTAACGGCAAGCCAAGCCCGCCAGCAGCTCCCGGGCCTTCTTCCCCCAATGGTGGGGGCGTTCGTACTTCGGCTTGGCCACCTATGGCTTCAACCGGACGATCGCCTCGATACCAGCTCCGCCCGTTTGGCTTGTGCGCCTTCCCGTTCCCACGTCCCGGGTCCCCCGCCGAGGGTTCGAACCTGCGCACTCCCGCGAATCGGGCGCTGGCGCCCGTGGCTGCCGCACACGGCACACGACCGCCGCACTGTCGGCCCGCATGGGCGCACCCCGGCAGCGCCGTGCCACGGAGCCCACCCCGGCAGCGACCAGCCCGCAGCGACCTTGGCACTCCGCGACGCCGACCAGTTGGAAACCGGCCAGCCACACTGACTACCCGTTCAGCACCATCCAGCCCCGATCCAGCCAGCGTACGAAGAAAAACAGATGACAGAACGTCAGAAGATCCAGCACGGATCCAGCCACCAGTACGCCAACGGGGTCGGCCCCAACTCGGGCCAACCTCATCTGACCTGCATGTTTACCAAATCACCGCATCCACGCTCCTCGCCCTGCATCACATAGCCCTGGCCCTCCATCCGCGCCTTGAAGCGCGCTTCGGCCACCGAGTCCGTCCTCCACCAGGTCCCCGATGGAGGTAGACGAGCCATAGGTACAGCAACGACTCCCGTGAGGTACACAATCGGTGCCCCACAGAGCCCCCGTGGCCACAGGCCCGGGCCCCTCGAATTCCGGACGATGAAGAACGACAAATCTGCCGTGCGACATCATCTATAGGAGTTGTGTCAGCACCAACGAGTTCTCTGACCCCGGCGCCCAACAGCGTATGCCCCAGCCTCCATCCGAGCGGCACTCAAATCCTCCCCACCGCCACCCGGAAGAAGGCTCCCCACTCGACGCCCAACGCCCTGAGGTAGCCCGTCGTATCCACTGCCATGCAGACACCCTGCCTGTGTCTCACGGCTCGCACGGGAAACGTGAGCCGGAGAAACCGTGCCCGATCACCCCTCGATCAGGCGGGACCAATCGAAGAGGCCAGCACGCGTCACCGTCGATTACGTTGCCCGCGTGCCGTAGGCAGTCACACCCAAGGCGTGTTGAGAAGATCGCGAACCGCCACGTGAGGGGTCTGGCTGCGGCCAGAGGATCATTAGGTGAGGGCAAGCCTGAGGATGAACGCGACGATCAGGACGGCATAGCGGAGTCTGCTGCTGCTCTGTCTTTCATCGCTGGCTCCTGGGGTTGGCACATCGGCAGCCTGCGCCAGCATCGCACTTGGCCCGGAATTCACCGGAAGCCAGGTCCCCGACGGCCTTGAAACGGGATCGGACGCATCGTGGCAACTCCCAGAATCCGGTCGACGGTTCCGGCCTCCCGGCCGAAGCCAGGACCTATCCTGAGCCGGGACCGGATCGCGTAGTCGAGGCTGATGCGATGCCCCGAGGGCCGACGAGGGATGGCAAGTGACAGCGAACATCCACGGGCCGGCGTGGGCGTTGGAAGGGCTGGGCATGCGGTCCGGACGCTATCCCTCGCGGTGGAGGGTCCGGTGATGCGAGCGGTGAACCGGTTGGTTCCCGGAGTGTCCACGGTGACCCGCTACATCCGTTACCACTCAATGTACGCGGCGATCACGGCCCACGCCGGACAGCACGCATGGGACATCGCCGCGTGCCGCCAGTCGGTCCGCCGCAGCGAGGTGCTACTGACCGCGCTCCAGCACCATGCAGGGCCAGATCCGGCATGGCCGGCCCATGGTGTCGATCGGATGCGTCGTTTCTGCGTAGCGGAACTGGAACTCGCACGAGCCGCCGACGAGGAGCACCTGAGCGAGTCGTACTCGCCCTGCCGGTGGGGCTTTTGGGATCAGCACGGGGGACCCGCCATGATTCTCGGCACCGTGGATGTCCGGGACGGCGCGCTCAGGCCCGGCCGGCATGTTTGCCCTCCCGCGGTCGAAGACCTCTTCGCCCCGCTGCTGTCTCTCGCAGCGCGGGACATCATGTCCTTCACGGACCTGGAGACGGCTGCGCAAGCTGCCCTTGGTGTCCCGTGTCCGGCCGAGCGCGAATGGCTGGCGGACGTAATGACCGCCACCCGTTAGGAGACCCGGCGTCGACTGGACGCGACGGCGGTCGTAGTGATGACGCTGCTCGTCCAGGACGCCACCTTCACCGGCGGCAGTGAGCACGATGTACTGGCTGCCCGCTCCTGGCACAACAGCAAGGCGATGATCGCGCGTGCCGAGCCTGTTGAGGCGGAGGGCCTGATGTTCCCGCCGGACCAGGCGCTCGCCCGCGTCGCGCCCTGGAGCGAGGTGGGGCGGCTCATCGCCCTGGCCCAGGAGGACGATCCCCACACGGAGGTGATCGAGGAGTTCACCGCGGCAGGCTGGTCAGCCACGAATGAGGACGGGCTCTGGGAGATCACGGGCCCCTTCGGCAATCCGGTCCCGGTCGCGGCCAGAGCCGCCGAACTACTCGGGCGGCACCACCTGAACGGAGTACTCGTCCAGGCCCGCAGCAGGAACCGCTGGGCGTTCGTCGCCTGGGACGCCCCCCCACCTGGTCCTGCTGAATCCCCCGGCTCGTGTCCGGCGCGCCTACGAGATCCGTCCTCCGGCCACACCGGAATCCCGGTTCAGCGGCGGCGACCTCTCCGTGGTGCCCGGCTGCGTCGGTGCCCCGACACCACTCGAGGCAGGTCCGCCGGATGCCCTCAAGAAGATTCTTGCCGAAGCGGGCTTGCCGTACCCGGCGTTGATCGGGCGCTTGTTCACCCTTGACGCGTGAGGGGAGGACGGGAAGTCAGTACCGAGACACAGCCCTTGACGACACGCCTGCCCAGCACCGGCCGGTCCGCCGAGCCCGTCTCTCGAGAGCCCGTCGTCCGGGGCGAGGACGAGTCGGCCCGGCACACCGCTTGACGGGAAAGGGATCACCGGCAGTCGGACCGCGAGCGACCCACCGTGCAGGTGAACAGGCACGTACGTGGCCGGAGTTCGTCACATCTCCCGCGCAGGGCGGAATTCATGCGTGGGCAGCGGAAACCGGTCCCACAGAATCTCCGACCGGATCTCACCGGTGAGCACTGCGGTGAGGAACTGGGTCACGGTCATGTCGTAGCGCTCCCAGTCCTCTCCCGACTCGCTGTTGATCAAGGTAGGCCACGAGTCGGGGTTGTCGGCCGGCTGGACGAGCCAGTACAGGTACTCGCCGTTGTCCGTGGTCGCCCAGCAGATCAGGCGGTTGCCCCCGGATTCCATTTCCGCCGGCCTGTCCTCGAACTGCCACAGGGAATCGTTCGCTTCTTCGCGTTCGGCGCTGATCTCGACCAGGTCGTAGACGTCATTGGGACAGCCCGGCTCCAGCAGGAGCAGGTACTCGTCCAGGAGTCCGCCGCCGTAGGCTTCGACGAGCTCCCGGTAGTCCGTGGGGAGCGCCGTGCGCAGCTCGGCTTCGACGACCTCCCGGTCCCAGGAGCGCTCCAGCGCCGCGGGCCCGCGCAGGAGCTCGGCGAGCCGACTCAGGTCCGGACTTATTCGGCTTTCCCCCTCTCGTCGCCTTCTGCTCAGCGCTTGCGGTTCCAGATCGTGAATACGTCGGTTCCGCCCCCGGTGCTTCCGTGCGGGTACATCTGGAATCCCTTGTTGCCATGGGCCTCGATGGTCACCCCGAGGGGAATCTTGGCATGCTCGTCCGCGTAGATCGGTTCCACGCTGTACTGGATCGTCTCGCCGGTGTCACGGACGGCGTTGCGCACCTGCAGCTCGATCCGGCGCATGACAGGTGAGTTGGCGTAACTGTGCATGGTCACGAAATTCCGGGCGTCCTTGTCGGAGCCGCCGATCATCGCTGCGAGCAGGTGAAACGGGTTTCCTCCGCCACGGTTCCATCAGCTGTGAGGCGCTGCTCGGCTGTGCGGCGGCCGAGTGGGTCGCACACATGGCGCCACGGTGCCGTCCGGTGTGGTGACCGACGTGAGACGGTCCTCGGCGTCCCAGGTGTAGCACCACGTGTCGGGCTTGCGGGACAGACGCGTCTTCTGACGCATGGTGGTGCGCCCGGCCTCGTCGTACGCGTAACGGGTGCCGCCGGCACGGGTCAGGCGTGTGCCCGTGCAGCTGCGCGGGCCCCGGGACCGGCCACCGGGATGCCGGTCCGGACAGGACGCGCGAGCCTGGTTGCCCGCTTCGTCGTAGGCGTAGGTTTCCGCCCAGTCCGCCGCCTGGACGCCGGTGACGCGGCCGGCCGGGTCGAGGGTGAAACTGCGGCGGCCGTGCTGGTCGGTGACGGACGTATTGAGGTCGACCACGACGTGCTCAGCCCTTCTTCGCCGCAGCGGCCGGCAGCACGTCCGGCAAGTCGAAGGCGTCGGAGACCTCGCCCGCGAACGTCGCCTCCGTCTGCCACTCCTCGTTCAGATCGCGCGTGAGCCTGGCCAGGGTGGTCACGCCCTTCGCCATCTCGCTCTTCGCTCCGAGAGAGGCATGGAAGACGTCACGTGTGAGCAAAGACGGCCACCGCGCAGTAGCACGTGGAAGGAGAGCCCGCCCCCCGAGGCTCTCGGGGTCACGATCGGTCACGCATACGCAGATGAGGGCCGCGACCAAATGGTCGCGGCCCTCATCTGCGTATCGCTACAGCGAGTGTTGTGTCCGAGGGGGGACTTGAACCCCCACGCCCGATAAAGGGCACTAGCACCTCAAGCTAGCGCGTCTGCCATTCCGCCACCCGGACAAGGTGTCTGCCGCCTGGCCGGGGGTGTTCCCCGCGGCGACATGGACAACAATACCAAGGTTTCGGAGTGCCTTTCACCTGCATATCCGGGCCCCGGAGCGGGTCCGCGGAGCGCGGTCGGGGTGCGCCTACAGTCTCACCATGGGTGACTGGATGACTACCGGTGGTCTGCGGGAAGGGCGGCGGCCACGGGCGCTGTCGCCGTGGCGGGAGCATCTGCGGGACACGTTCTGGTTCGCGCCCACCGCGGCCATGGTGCTGGTCTTCGTGGTGTGGGCGGTGGCGACCGGGATCGACACCGCGATCGTCGACGCGCTGCACGACGCCCGCGACTACGACACCCTCGACGACCTGCTGCGGCTGGCCGACGACGCGAAGGCCGTGGTGACCGTGGTCAGCTCGGCGATGATGACCTTCATCGGCGTGGTCTTCAGCATCTCGCTGGTCGCCGTGCAGATGGCGAGCGGGCAGTTCAGTCCGCGGGTGGTGCGGATCTTCGTACGGAGCCGGATCACCAAGGCCACCTTCGCCGTGTTCCTCTCCACGTTCCTGCTGTCGCTCCTCGTGCTGACCTCGTACGAGGGGCAGGCCGAGGCGCGGTACGTGACCTCGATCCCGCTGGTCCAGTCGGTTCTGACGCTCACGATGCTGGGGCTGAGCCTCCTGCTCTTCGTGCTGTACGTGAACCAGACCCTGCGGCTCATGCGCATCAGCCATGTCATCGACCGCATCACCCGCGAGGCGTTCAAGGTCGTCGCGCGCATGCCCGTGGGCCGCTCGACCGGCGAGGAGGAGGCGCTCGGGCCCGAGACCGCCCGGGTCGCCCACCACGGGCGGGCCGGTGTCCTGCAGGACGTGAACATCGCCCGGCTGGTGCGGGCGGCCCGGCAGGAAGGCGTGGTACTGAGGCTGATCCCGCGGATCGGGGACTTCGTCGTACCGGGCACGCCGCTGTTCGCCGTGCACGGAGGTCCCGCGCCGGCGGGGCGTTCGCTGAGCCGCACCGTGTCCGTCGGGGTGGAGCGGACCTTCCACCAGGACTTCGCGTTCGGGCTGCGCCAGCTGTCCGACATCGGACTGCGGGCGCTGTCGGCCGCGATCAACGACCCGACCACGGCCGTGCAGGCGATCGACCGCATCGTGCAGTTCCTGGCCGCCGTCGCCGGCCGGCCCCTCGACGCGGCGCTCCATCGCGACCGGCGCGGCAACGTGCGGCTGGTGCAGCCCGTACCGGGGTGGACGGAGCTGGTCGATCTCGGGTTCGCGGAGATCCGCGGCTGCGCGGTGGGCACCCCTCAGGTCACCCGGCGGCTCGTCGCGGGGCTCGACGATCTCGCCGCGATCGCTCCCGCGGACCGTCACGAGCCGTTGCTCCGGCACCGGACCCTTCTCGTCGAGGCGGTGGAGCGCTCGGTGCCGGAGGCCTCGGACCGGGCCTTCGCCCTGCGGCCGGACCGGCAGGGCATCGGGTGACCGGCCGGCTTCCGGGCGGCAGGCGGCCCGCCGGCTCCCGGACGGTGGACGCCCCGCCGGACGCCGGACCGGACGCCGGACCGGCGCGCGGCCGGCCCGGCCCGCGGGGGCGGCGCCCGGTCATGGCCGCCGTCCCCTTTCCCTCCGGGGGCCTCGCCTCCCTCCGGGGGCCTCACCGGGCGGCCCGGCTCAGGGCATCAGGTGGTAGTCCGGGAAGTTCCCCGGCAACCGCTCCCCCGCCGGGCCCCGTGTCACCGCTCGTACCAGGAGTTCCCCGCCCACGAACGCGCCGCGCCACGACGCTCCGAAGCCGCCGAAGAGTTCGTCGCGGTCACCGCGGGAGCGGGGCCTTCCGTGGCCGACCTTGAACGCCCGGATCTGCGGGGCCAGCCGGGTGTACGTCTCCTCGTCGTCCGTGGACAGCGTGGCGACGAGCGCGCCGTTCGACGCGTTCATCGCGGCGAGCAGTTCGGCCTCGGTGTCGACCAGGACGATGGTGTCGACCGGGCCGAAGGGTTCCGCGTGGTGCAGCGGTGAGGAGGGGGGCGGGCTCAGGAGCGTGACGGGCTGGACGTACGCCGTCGTGTCCTGGCCGGGCAGGAAGCGGGCGTCGGAGGGCTTGCCGCGGTACAGCGGGACGGCGCCCCGGTCGATGGCCTCGGCCACCTGGTCCCGCAGTTCCTTGGCCTTGGCGGCATTGATGACCGGGCCGAAGTCCAGCGACGGGTAGGGGTCGTCGGGGTGCTCGACGGCGAGCGGATGGCCGGTGCGCAGGGTGCGGACGGCCGGCAGGTACGCGGCGAGGAAGTCGTCGAACAGCGCGCGCTGGACGACGAAGCGCGGGTAGGCGGTGCAGCGCTGCTTGCCGTAGTCGAAGAGCTTGGGGATCACCGCCGTCAGCGCGTCCCAGTCCGTGTGGTTCCAGACGCCCCAGGTGTTGAGCCCCTCCTGTTCGAGGACATGGCGCTTGCCGAGGTCGGCGACCGCGGTGGCCACGGCGGCGCCGGTGTCCCGGCCCCCGACGAAGGAGACGCAGCCGATCTCGGGCGCGCGCACGAGCGCCTGCGACAGCTCGCCTCCGCTGCCGCTGACCAGGGTGAGGGGGATGCCTTCGCGCGCGGCGAGCGCCGAGGCCAGGGTGAGGCAGACGACACCGCCGTCGGTCGGGGCCTTGGCGATGACCGCGTTGCCCGCGAGTGCCTGCACCAGCATCGCGTGGACGAGGACGCTCATCGGGTAGTTCCAGCTGGCGATGTTGGAGACGGGCCCGTCGAGCGGGGTCCGGCCCTCCAGCATGGGTTCGATGCCGTCGACGTACCAGCGCACGCCGTCGATCGCGCGGTCCACGTCGGCCCGGGCCAGCCGCCAGGGCTTGCCGATCTCCCAGACCAGCAGGAGGGCGAGCAGGTCCCGGTGTTCGGTGAGGGCGTCGAGGGCCGCCGCCACGCGGGCCCGTCGTTCGGGGAGGGGGACGTGGCGCCAGGCCCGGTGCCGGTCGAGCGAGGCGCGGACGGCCGCCTCGGCGGTGGCGCCGTCGAGCCGGGGCGGGCCCGCGACGGGGCTGCCGTCGACGGGGCTGGTGGCGGGCAGGGGCCGCCCGTCCGCCTGCCAGCCGGAGTTCCAGAGGTTGAGCACCCGGTCGTCGCGGAACGCCTCGGGGGCGACGGCGAGGGACCGCCGCCAGGCGTCGGTCCAGGACGTGCCGGACTTGAGGACGAGGGGGGCGGGAGCGAGGGGGCCGTGGCGGGGTGCCGGGGCGCCGGGGGTGGGGCTGGGGCTGGGGGGTGTCATGCGTGTCTCCGCTCTCGGTGCACGGTCGGGGGCGGGGAGCCCGGATCCTGCCGGACGGCAGGCCGCACGGGCCGGCGCGAACAGTCGTCGCGTGTACGAGGAACGTAGGGAGGTCCGACGGCTTCCGAAAGTCACCTCACATCAACTATGGGTGACATCACCCGGCCGCGCCTCGCCCGGGGCCGCCCGCTCCGCCAGCCGCGCCACGACCAGTCGTGCCGTGTCGGTCGGGGTCTCGCCGACCCGCACCCCGGCCGCCTCCAGGGCCTCCTTCTTGGCCCGGGCGGTGCCCGAGGAGCCGGAGACGATGGCACCGGCGTGCCCCATCGTGCGGCCCTCGGGGGCGGTGAATCCGGCGATGTAGCCGACGACCGGCTTGGTGACGTGATCGCGTATGTACGCGGCCGCCCGCTCCTCGGCGTCGCCGCCGATCTCCCCGACGAGAACGATCAGCTCGGTGTCGGGGTCCTCCTGGAAGGCGGCCAGGGCGTCGATGTGCGAGGTGCCGACGACGGGGTCCCCGCCGATGCCCACGCAGGTCGAGAAGCCGATGTCCCGCAGTTCGTGCATGAGCTGGTAGGTGAGGGTGCCGGACTTGGACACCAGGCCGATCGGTCCGGGGCCGGTGATGTCGGCGGGGATGATGCCCGCGTTCGCCTGTCCCGGGGAGATCAGGCCGGGGCAGTTCGGGCCGATGACGCGGGTACCCCGGTCGGCGGCGTACGCGTGGAAGGCGACGGAGTCGTGGACGGGGATGCCCTCGGTGATGACGACGGCGAGCGCGATCCGGGCGTCGGCGGCCTCCAGCACGGCCGCGCGGGCGAAGGGGGGCGGCACGAACACGACGCTCACGTCGGCTCCCGTCGCCTCGATCCCCTCGCGCACCGACCCGAAGACGGGGACGGTCCTCGGGATGCTGCCCCGGCCCTCGGCACCCGGGACGTCGAACTCCACGGCCAGGCCTGCCTTGCGCGGATTGACACCGCCGACGACATCGGTGCCGGCGGCGAGCATGCGCCGGGTGTGCCGCATGCCCTCGGCGCCGGTCATGCCCTGGACGAGGACCTTGGACTCCTTGGTGAGAAAGACGGCCATGTCCCGCTCCTTCAGCTGATGTGAGCCAGTCGGGCGGCGAGGCGCGCGGCGGCGTCCATGGTGGCCGCCTGGTGCACCAGGGGGTGCGCCCTCTCGTCGAGGACGGCGCGGCCCCGGGCCGCGTTGTTGCCGTCGAGCCGGACCACGATCGGTCTGGTCGGCCGTACGGCGTCCAGGGCCCGCACGATGCCGTCGGCGACCGCGTCGCAGGCGGTGATGCCGCCGAAGACGTTGACGAGGACGGACTTCACGCCGGGGTCGGACAGGACGACGGACAGCGCGTCGGACATGATCCGGGCGGAGGCTCCGCCGCCGATGTCGAGGAAGTCGGCGGGGCGGGCGCCGCTGCCGGCGACGACGTCGAGCGTCGACATCACGAGGCCCGCGCCGTTGCCGATGACCCCGACCTCGCCGTCCAGCTTCACGTAGTTGAGGCCCTTGGCCGCGGCCGTGGCCTCCTGCGGGTCGTCGGGCGAGACCTCTTGTCCGGCCCAACGGGCTCGGCGGAAGCGGGCGTTGTCGTCGAGGGTGACCTTCCCGTCCAGGGCCAGGATCTGCCCCCGGGCGGTGCGGACGAGGGGGTTCACCTCGACGAGGAGGGCGTCCTCGCGCGTGAGCACCTGCCAGAGCCGCACGAGGACGTCGGCGGTGCGCGGCGGCAGTCCGGCCGCCCGGACGATCTCGGCCGCCTTCTTCGGGGTGACGCCCTCCGCCGGGTCCACGGGGACGCGCGTCACCGCCTCCGGCCGGGCCGCGGCGACCTCCTCGATCTCGGTGCCGCCCTCGGCGGAGGCGATCGCGAGGAAGCGTCCGGCGGCGCGGTCGAGGACGTACGAGACGTAGAACTCGGCCTCGATGTCGACGGGTTGGGCGAGCATCACCGAACGGACCGGATGGCCCTTGATGGTCATGCCGAGGATCTCGCGTGCCGTGCGTTCGGCGGCGGCAGGGTCCGCGGCGAGCCGCACTCCGCCCGCCTTGCCGCGCCCGCCCGTCCTCACCTGGGCCTTGACGACGACCCGGCCGCCGAGCCTGCGGGCGATGTCGCGCGCCCGGCCCGGCGAGTCGGCGACTTCGGCGCGCGGCACCAAGATGCCGTGTTCCTCGAAGAGTTGGCGCGCCTGATGTTCGTACAGATCCACGTTCCGGCTCCTGTCCTGAAAGTGGTGCACGCCCCCTGGACATCACCCGTCGGATGCGGGATAACCATCTTCATACAGTATTCGTCGACTGTATGCAATGTACCGAACCTGACCCACCGCCGGCTCCACCGGGGCGGCTCAAGGCAACGGACAAGTGAGGTGACCTGTGACGACCAAGGCTCTCGAAGGCATCCGGGTCCTGGACATGACGCACGTTCAGTCCGGTCCCTCGGCGACCCAGTTGATGGCATGGCTCGGCGCCGACGTGGTCAAGCTCGAGGCGCCGGCCGGTGACATCACCCGCACCCAGCTGCGGGACATCCCGGACGCCGATTCCCTCTACTTCACCATGCTCAACAGCAACAAGCGCAGCATCACCCTCAACACCAAGACCGAGCGCGGCAAACAGCTCCTGACCGAGCTGATCCGCCGCTCCGACGTCATGGTGGAGAACTTCGGGCCCGGCGCGATCGACCGCATGGGCTTCACCTGGGACCGCATACGCGAGATCAACCCGCGGATCGTCTACGCCTCCATCAAGGGCTTCGGGGACGGTCCCTACACCGACTTCAAGGCGTACGAGGTGGTCGCGCAGGCCATGGGCGGCTCCATGGCCACCACCGGGTTCGAGGACGGCCCGCCGATGGCCACCGGCGCCCAGATCGGCGACTCGGGCACCGGCGTCCACGCCGTCGCCGCCGTCCTCGCCGCGCTCCTCCAGCGCACCCGCACCGGACGCGGCCAGCGCGTCAACGTGGCCATGCAGCACGCCGTCCTCAACCTGTGCCGGGTCAAGTTGCGCGACCAGCAGCGGCTGGCCCACGGGCCGCTCGCCGAGTACCCCAACGACGACTTCGGCGACGAGGTCCCGCGCTCGGGCAACGCCTCCGGCGGCGGCCAGCCCGGCTGGGCTGTCAAGTGCGCGCCCGGCGGCCCCAACGACTACGTGTACGTCATCGTCCAGCCCGCCGGCTGGAAGCCGATCACCCGGCTGATCGGCCGCCCCGAACTGGCCGACGACCCCGGCTGGTCCACCCCGGGGGCCCGGCTGCCGAGGCTCGCCAAGATGTTCCAGCTCATCGAGGAATGGACCACGACCCTGCCCAAGTGGCAGGTGCTGGAGCAGCTCAACGCCGAGAGCATCCCGTGCGGACCGATCCTGTCCACCAAGGAGATCATCGAGGACGCCTCGCTCGCGGCCAACGACATGGTCGTCGAGGTGCCGCATCCCGAGCGCGGCTCGTACGTCACCGTCGGCAGCCCGCTGAAACTCTCCGACTCCCCCGTCGACATCACCGCCTCCCCGCTGCTCGGTGAGCACAACGAGGAGATCTACATCGGCGAACTCGGCCTCGGTGACGAGGAATTGAGGCTTCTCAAGTCGGGCGGGGTGATCTGAGATGGCGGACCGGGACCGGGTGGCGAGGGTACGGGCGCTCCTCGACGGCGTCCGGCGCCAGGGGCGCACCGCGCTGACGGCGCCGGAGGGCAAGCAGGTCGCCGACGCCTACGGGATCGCCGTACCCGGCGAGGGGCTGGCCCTCGACGAGGACGAGGCGGTGGCCCACGCGGAACGCTTCGGCGGACCCGTGGTGATGAAGATCGTCTCTCCCGACATCCTGCACAAGACCGACGCGGGCGGGGTACTGGTCGGTGTCGAGGGGGAAGCGGACGTACGGGAGGCGTTCCGCGCGATCGTCGGGAACGCCCGTGCGTACGACGTCCGCGCCCGGATCGACGGTGTCCAGGTGCAGGAGCTGATCCCGCCGGGGCAGGAGGTCATCGTCGGCGCGGTGACCGACCCGACGTTCGGGAAGGTCGTCGCCTTCGGGCTCGGCGGTGTGCTGGTCGAGGTGCTGCGGGACGTCACCTTCCGGCTCGCGCCCGTGGACGCGGACGAGGCGGAGTCGATGCTCGACTCGATCCGCTCCGCGCAGGTCCTGCGCGGGGTGCGCGGCGCTCCCGCGGTGGACCGGGCGGCCCTGGCCGACCGGATCCGCCGGGTCTCCGAACTCGTCACCGACTTCCCCGAGATCGCCGAGGTGGACCTCAACCCGGTGATCGCGTCCCCAGAAGGCGCGATCGCGGCGGACATCCGCGTGATCCTCGGCGCGGGCGCCCCGGCCGCACGACGCCGGTACACCCGTGAGGAGATCCTCGCCTCCATGGACCGGCTGATGCGGCCGAGGTCGATCGCCGTGATCGGCGCCTCCGACGTCCCGGGCAAGATCGGTCACGCGGTGCTGCGCAACCTCGTGGACGGGGGCTTCGCGGGCGAGATCCACCCGGTCAACCCCAGGGCCGACGACATCCAGGGCCGTAAGGCCTACGCGAGTGTCGCGGACATCCCCGGCGAGGTGGACGTCGCGGTCTTCGCCGTCCCCGCCCGGGCGGTGCCACGGGTCCTGGAGGAGGCGGGACGCAAGAACATCCCCAACGCCGTCCTGATCCCCTCCGGGTTCGCGGAGACCGGCGAACAGGCGCTCCAGGACGAGATCACGGCCATCGGCGAGCGCCACGGCATCCGGCTGCTCGGCCCGAACATCTACGGCTACTACTCGACCTGGCAGGACGTGTGCGCCACGTTCTGCACCCCGTACGACGTGAAGGGCGGTGTCGCGCTCTCCTCGCAGTCCGGCGGGATCGGCATGGCCGTCCTGGGCTTCGCGCGGACCACGAACACGGGTGTCTCGGCGATCGTCGGGCTCGGCAACAAGGCGGACCTGGACGAGGACGACCTGCTCACCTGGTTCGGGGAGGACCCGCACACCCGGTGCGTCGCGATGCACCTGGAGGACCTGAAGGACGGCCGCGCCTTCGTCGAGGCGGCCCGCGCCACCGTCCCGAAGAAGCCCGTCGTCGTCCTCAAGGCCGGCCGTACCGCCGCCGGCGCGCGGGCGGCGGGCTCGCACACCGGAGCCCTCGCGGGCGACGACGCCGTGTACGACGACATCCTCCGGCAGGCCGGGGTCATCAGGGCCCCCGGCCTGAACGACATGCTGGAGTACGCGCGCGCCCTGCCGGTGCTGCCCGCTCCCCGGGGCGACAACGTCGTGATCATCACCGGCGCGGGCGGCAGCGGCGTCCTGCTGTCCGACGCGGTGACCGACAACGGCCTGTCCCTGATGGAGATCCCCCCGGATCTCGACGCGGCCTTCCGGGAGTTCATCCCGCCCTTCGGGGCCGCGGGCAACCCCGTGGACATCACGGGCGGCGAGCCGCCGTCGACGTACGAGGCGACGATCCGGCTCGGTCTGGAGGACCCGCGCGTCCACGCGCTCGTCCTCGGCTACTGGCACACGATCGTGACCCCTCCCATGGTCTTCGCCGAGCTCACCGCGCGCGTGGTGGCCGAGTTCCGCGAACGCGGCGTCGAGAAGCCCGTGGTGGCCTCGCTCGCGGGAGACGTCGAGGTCGAGGAGGCGTGCCGGTACCTGTACGAGCGGGGGGTCGTGGCCTACCCGTACACCACCGAGATGCCGGTGGCCGTCCTCGGCGCGAAGTACCGCTGGGCGCGCGCGGCAGGACTGTTGGGGGGCCGTTCATGACCTGAGGACGCGCGGGGCCGGCCGACGGTGCGCGTCGGCCGGCCCCCGGGACCCGTGGGCGCACGAAAGGCATGTGGCAGGGGGCGCTGACCGGATCTTTCGACGCAAGGGGATCTCGATCGACATGACAACCACCGGCTACTCGACTCCGGTGCCTCATCGAGAGGTGAGGGACCGGCACGGACGCGTGTACCGCGTCGGTGAGAGAGACATCGACATCATGGGCCGCAGACGCGCCTGGATGGTCTTCCTGCCCTGGGCGGGCATGCTGGGCATCAGCTCCGCCGAGTACGCGTTCACGTCGGCGGAGGACACGCTCCACGAAGCTCATCTGTGGAGCAGCGGACACATCTTCTGGCTGATGGGCGTCTGGGTGTTCTTCCAGGCGGCCGTGGCCTTCCCTGCCGGGCAACTGCGCGAGAGCGGCAGGCTCCCCGCCCGTACGGCGATGCTGCTGGGCGCGCTCGGCACCCTGCTCGGCTATGTGGCCCTGGCGTTCGCCCCGCACGTGACGGTCGCCTATCTCGGCTTCGGCATGTGCAGCGGCATCGGAGCGGGTCTCGTCTACGCGACCTGCGTGAACATGGTCGGCAAGTGGTACCCGGAGCGCAAGGGCGGCAAGACGGGCTTCGTCAACGGCGGTTTCGCCTACGGGTCCGTGCCCTTCGTCTTCCTGTTCACCTCGTACATGGACCTGGGCAACTACCGGGGCGTCCTGGTGGGTGTCGGCCTGGTCTGCTGCGCGCTGGTCGCGGCGGCCGGCTGGTTCTTCAAGGACCCGCCGAAGGGCTGGTGGCCGCCGGACGTGGACCCGCTGAAGGTGCCGGACGACCCGAAGACCCGGCGGGCGCTGGCGAAGAACCCGCCGGCCGTGAAGCAGTACACCCCGAGGGAGGCCGCCCGTACCCCCGTTCTGTGGATGATGTGGTTCTGTCTGCTGTGCACGGCCGGGATCAACATCTTCGGCATCGCCTTCCAGGTCCCGTTCGGCAAGGACATGGGCTTCGCGGGCGGGGTCGTGGCCACGGCGATGTCGCTGAAGGCCGTCGTCAACGGCACCGGGCGCGGGGTCATCGGCTGGATCTCCGACCGCGTCGGACGGCGTCACACGCTGATCATCGTGTGTCTGGTGCTGGGTTCGGCCCAGTTCGGCGTGCTGGTCTCGGGCCAGATGGGCAGCATGCCGTTCTTCCTGTTCTGCTCCATGGTCTCCGGCTTCGGCGGCGGCGCGATCTTCCCGCTGTTCGCGGCCATGACGGCGGACTACTTCGGCGAGAACCACAACGCGTCCAACTACGGGATGGTCTACAGCTCGAAGCTGATCTCGGGCCTCGTGGGCTCCGGCATGGGCGCGGTCGTCGTCGGCGCGTGGGACTACCACGGCGCCTTCGTGCTCGCCGGGTCCGTCGGTCTGGCGTCCGCCGTACTGGCCCTGTTCCTCCGGGCACCGGGCAGGCCCCGGGCCCGCGGCATCGTTCCCAATCCACACCCGCTCGGCGAGGAGATGGCGTCATGACGGCGGAACCGATCGCGGCGAAGGACTCGCCGGAGGAAGGCGGCGCCCGGGGGCGCGCGTACCGGGAGATCACGGACGCCCGGGGCCGGGTCTACCGGGTCGGCGAGAGCGACCGGGACATCCTCGGCCACTCGCGCTCGTTCATGGTGTACCTGCCCTGGGCCGCCATGATGGCCATCAGTGTCTTCGAGTACGCGTACGGCTCGGCCGAGGACACCCTGTCGCACGCCCACGGCTGGACGCAGAGCAACACCTTCTGGATCCTGAGCATCTGGGTGTTCTTCCAGGCCGGCATCGCCTTCCCGGCCGGCTGGCTGCGGGAGAGGGGCGTCCTGACGGCCCGCGGAGCCATGTACACGGGCTCGGTCATGTGCGCGGCCGGCTTCCTCGCCCTGTCGCATCTGAGCGATGTCGCGCTGGCGATCCTGGGCTTCGGTGTCATCGGCGGTATCGGGTCCGGGCTGGTGTACGCGACCTGCATCAACATGGTCGGGAAGTGGTTCCCCGAACGCCGTGGCGCACGCACGGGATTCGTCAACGGCGGATTCGCCTACGGCTCCCTGCCGTTCATCTTCATCTTCAACTACGCCTTCGACACGGCGAACTACCACCGCGTGCTGGACCTCATCGGCGCCTACGTGATGGTCGTGGTGCTGACCGCCGCGTTCTTCTTCAAGGACCCGCCGAAGAACTGGTGGCCCGCGGACGTCGATCCGCTGACCCACGCCGGTTCCGGCAAGGGGGCCGCGAGCCTGTCGAAGAACCCGCCGGCGGTGAAGCAGTACACCCCCAAGGAGGCCATCAGGACCGGTGTGCTCCCGCTGATGTGGATCGCGCTGGTGATGACCGCCGGTGTGTCGATCTTCGGGATCTCCTTCCAGGTCGACTTCGCCAAGGAGGTGGGCTTCGGCCCGCTGGTGGCGGCCTCGTCGATGGGCGTGATGGCGGTCGTCAACGGCGTGGGCCGGGGCGTGGTGGGCTGGCTGTCCGACACCTGGGGCCGCAAGCGGACCCTGGTCTTCGTCATCGTGGTGCTCGGACTCGCCCAGTTCGGCGTGATCTGGGCCGGTGACATCCACAGCGAGGCGCTGTTCCTGTTCTTCGCCTTCCTCTCCGGGTTCGGCGGCGGGGCCTTCTACCCGATGTTCGCCGCCCTGACCCCGGACTACTTCGGCGAGAACTACAACGCCACCAACTACGGGCTGGTGTACAGCGGAAAGCTGGTCAGCGGTCTGTTCGGCGGCGGGCTCGGCTCGATGGTGGTCGCCGCCTGGGGCTACAACGGCGCCTACGCGCTGGCCGGCGGCATCTCCATGGTGGCGGCCGCGGTCGCCCTGCTGCTGCGGCAGCCGGGCCGCAGCACCGCGGACACCTCGGCACCGGCGCCGCAGCCGGTCGGCTGAGCGTCCCCGGTCCACGGGCCGCCCGCACGAGGGCGGCCCGTGGACCGGGACCGCGCCGAGGGTGCCGCACGACACGGGTCCGTACCGAAGTGCCGTACGGCCGGCCCGCGCAGGCGTTGCCGAACGCACCGCCGGGGTCCACCGGGCTTCCCGGCGGTGAGGCCATGTCAGGCGAACAGCCGGTACCAGGGTCGTCTCGCCGGAGGCAGCCGCCGGGCCAGGAAGGCGGTGACGACGGCCTGCTGGTGCTTGTCGAAAACCCGCTTCGGAACGGCCTCGGCCGTTATCCCGCTTGTCCCCAGGAACCAGAAACCACCACGCTCCCCGACGGACCGGAAGGCGCTCCAGGCCACCACGAACCGGTCGGAGGGTGTGCGCAGGACGTACGCCTCTTCGGTCAGCTCCAGTGTCCACGGCCCGGGATGCCCGGCCGCGAACTTGCGTGCCGCGCGGTACACGACGAGGCTTTCGAGAAGAATCAGCATGCCGAGCCCGAAGACCAGCAACACCATCGAACCGCCGAAGAGGAGCACCAGGGCACCGATCAGGGCCAGGATCAGACTGGCCGCGGCGAAATGGCGCATGGCCGGGGAGTGACGTATCAAGCTGCGGTACTCGCGGTCGGTCAGACTGAACGTGGCAGTCAGGTTCACGGCTGCGGAGACCCTCTCCTCGGGGCCTGCTCGACAGACCCGGGCGCCGCGAGGGTACCGGTCACTCGTGGTGTCGCGGGACTCCGGGGTTTCGGACCGCCTCGCCGCCTTGATGCCTACGGGGCCCGGCCAAGCCCGACCGGGTGGACGGCGACTGGTTCGAGGAGAGCATGCGCCGCTCCGTGACCGGCCCTGTGCGCCGCCTGCCCGGGTGGTCGTTCACCGCGCCGGGCACGGTCCTTCCGCCTGGGCGGCACCGGCTGCGCAACGGTCCTGACGCCGCCGCGCAGCAGGCCGGTGCGCGGCGGGTTCGCCGGGAAGGGGCGCCGGGCGTCGCCCGGTCGCACTCCGCCCGGACACCGCCGGACCTTCACGACCGGCCGAGCCGATCGACGCCCGGTCACCGCGGCAGGCGCCGAAGTCCTCGTACGCGGCCGGCGGGCGAAGCACCGGGCCCTCCGGCGGTACGGCCGCATACGATCTCCACAGGCCATCTGTCAGGGGGGACACATGAGCAGAGCAGGGGACGAGGCGGGGCGCACGTCGGTGGACGAACCGGCGCGGCCGTCGGCACACGGAGAGCCGGATCCGGCGCCGTCCGGGGACACGGACGCGGCGGCCCGACGGATACCGGCCGGCACAGCGCACCCGCCGGGCGGCGGATGCCCGGCCCCGCGTGCACGCGATGCCGGGCATCCGGCCGAGGCGGAGCATCCGGCGACGCCGAGCACGGCGGATTCGCCGGGTGGCGGGTCCACCCCGGGCACGCGCGAGGCCGGGCGTCCGGCAGCGGCCGGGGCGGAGCATCCGGCGACGCCAGGCACGGCGGACCCGCCGGGTGACGGGTCCATGGCCCCGTACCCGCGCGAGGCCGGGCACCCGGCGGGCGACGAGGCCGGGCGGCGGGTCAGCAGCCTGGAGCTCTTCTTCGACCTCGTCTTCGTCTTCGTCCTCACCCAGCTCACCGTGCTGCTCGCCTCCGACCTGTCGTTCGCGACGGCGGCCCGCGTCGCGCTGATCTTCGTGGTGCTGTTCTGGATGTACGGCGCCTACGCGTACCTCACCAACCAGGTTCCGCCCGACCGGCCTTCACGGCGGATCCTGCTGATGCTGGGCATGGGTGCGTTCCTGGTGTGCGCTCTGGCCATCCCGCGCGCCTTCGACGACGGCGGCGTGGTCTTCGGGCTGGGCTTCCTGGCCGTCGTCCTCGTGCACAGCGCGCTCTACACCCGCAGTCACGGCCGCGACGTCATCTGGTACGCGGTGCCGAACTCGCTGGCCGCGCTGGCCGTCACCGCGGCGGGGCTGTTCGACGGCCTGCGCGCCGACGGGCTGTGGCTGCTGGCGCTGGTCCTGCAGTTCGTCACCCCGTTCTTCGCCGAACACGGGCCCCGGCGCCGGGGCGGGCGCGACGCCGCGGTGCTGCGCTCACAGCTCGGCGCACTCGACCCGGCCCACTTCGTCGAGCGGCACGGGCTGCTGCTCATCGTCGCGTTCGGCGAGTCCGTCATCGCGATCGGCACCGGGATCGGGAGCCGGCCGCTCACCGCGGACCTGTTCGTCGGCGCGTTCCTCTCGCTGGCGCTGGCCGGGGCCCTGTGGTGGACGTACTTCATCCGCGACGAGCACGCGGCGGAGGCCGCGTTCACGGCGACGCCGCCGGACCGGCGCTGGCGCCTGGCGATGAACGCGTACTACTACGCCTTCCTGCCCATGCTGCTGGGCATCGCCTACTGCGCGACCGGGGTGAAGAAGACGCTCGGCCATCTCACCGAGCACTCGGGCACCGGTCCGGCGCTGGCGCTCGCGGGCGGGGTCGCGCTGTTCCTCGCCGGGGACGTGGCGTTCCGCTCGGTGCTGCGGCTGGGGCCGGTGACGTTCCGCGCGGTCGCGGTGCCCGTCGCGGCGGCCACCGCGCTGCTCGGCACCGGGGTCTCGGCGGTCGCCGAACTGCTCGCGCTGGTGGCGGTGTTGGTGGTGATGCTCGGCACGGAGGCCCGCCGGTCGCCCTCCCGCCCCGGCCCCGCGGTGGGGACTGCGCCGGCCGGCTGACTACTTCTCGCGGTCGTGGTACATCTGCCGCGTGTGCTCGGTGTGCGCCCGCATGACCGCGGTGGCCCGCTGTCCGTCGCCCTGCGCTATCGCGGCGATCAGCTCGCGGTGTTCGATCCAGGACTGCCGCCCGCGCTGCCGGGCCACCGGCGTGTAGTACCAGCGGACCCGGCGGTCGACCTGTGCGGCGAGCTCGGCGAGGACCGTGTTGCCGGCGAGTTCCATGACCTTGGCGTGCAGCCGCGCGTTCATCGCGACCGCGGCGTCGACGTCGTCGGCGGCGACCGCCCGCTCGCCCTCGGCGCACAGGGCCTCCAGCGCGCTGATGGCGGCCGTGCCCGCGTTGGCCGCGGCGAGCCGGGCGGCCTCGGCCTCCAGGAGCGTACGGACCGTGAGGAGCTGGTCGGCCTCCGCCTCGGTCGGCTCGTGCACGAACGCGCCCTGGGCGGGCCGCAGATCGACCCAGCCCTCGGTGCTCAGCCGTTGGAGCGCCTCCCGCACGGGCTGCCGGGACACCCCGAGGTGACCGGCGAGTTCGCTCTCGACGAGGTGCTGTCCCGGCTTCAGGGCCCGGGTGGTGATGAGTTCGAGCAGCGCCTCGTAGACACGGTCACGAAGCGGGCCGGGCCGCTCGAGCTTGGGTACCGCTCCCTGAGGCAGGCCTGTCGACAACATCACGGTCCCTCCCTGGGCAGCGCTGTCGCCGCGATAGGAAAGTCGATTATCAATTGTCTTTCGCCTACAGTCTACGGCGCACAAACGCGCCGCAGACACGGGAGTTGGGCTTGTCACACCCGGGCAGCCGGGGACCGGGCGGGCGGTGCGGGCCGCCTCACGGACAGCGGACGACCTGCCCGGCGTACGAGAGGTTGCCGCCGAAGCCGAACAGCAGGACGGGGTCCCCGGTGGAGATCTCCCCGCGCTCGACGAGCTTGGAGAAGGCGAGCGGGATGCTGGCGGCGGAGGTGTTCCCCGAGTCGACGACATCGCGCGCGACGACGGCGTTGACCGCGCCGATCTTCAGGGCGAGCGGCTCGATGATGCGCAGGTTGGCCTGGTGCAGGACGACCCCGGCGAGGTCCTCGGGCGCGAGGCCGGCGCGCTCGCAGGCCTTCCGGGCGATCGGCGGGAGCTGGGTGGTGGCCCAGCGGTAGACGCTCTGGCCCTCCTGCGCGAACCGCGAGGGGGTGCCCTCGATGCGCACCGCGTTCCCCATCTCGGGCACCGAGCCCCACAGCACCGGCCCGATGCCGGGCTCCTCGCCCGCGGGGCAGGCCTCGACCACGGCGGCCCCGGCGCCGTCCCCGACGAGGACACAGGTGGTGCGGTCGGTCCAGTCCGTCACGTCGGTCATCTTGTCGGCGCCGATGACGAGCGCCCGGGTCGCCGCACCGGCGCGCACGGTGTGGTCGGCGGTGGCGAGGGCGTGGGTGAACCCGGCGCAGACGACGTTGACGTCCATCGCGGCCGGCGAGGGGATGCCGAGGCGGGCGGCGACCCGGGCGGCCATGTTCGGGGAGCGGTCGACCGCCGTGGAGGTGGCGACGAGCACGAGGTCGATGTCGCCGGCGGTCAGACCGGCCGCGGCGAGCGCCTTGGCGGCGGCGTGCGCGGCCAGCTCGTCGACGGGTTCGTCGGGACCGGCGACATGGCGGGTCCGGATGCCCACACGGCTCCTGATCCATTCGTCGCTGGTGTCGACCAGGCCCGCCAGGTCCTCGTTGGTGAGTACCTTGGCGGGCTGGTAATGGCCGACGGCGGCGATCCGTGAGCCGTTCATGAGTGGTCCCCCTCGTGCTTCGGGTGCGGGATCCACCAGTCTGATCAGTGACTCGCGGGTACGACGGCAGGTGATGCCACAGGATTGCGGCGCCAGGCTTGTCGGCTTCTGTCAGACCTTGGGACGTCCGAACATCTACCCCGAGAACAGTTGGGTCGCCTTCTGTACGAGCTCGTAGACGCCGTAGCACAGGGGCGCTCCCACCCACAGCCAGGCGAGGACGGCCAGTGCCCGCCGGTCGGGCGGCCTCGGGACGCCGTCGGCGTCAGGCGGACTCGGGCTGCTGTCGTGCGACATCGGCGGCCTCCCTCGGTGCGGGGATGTGGTGGCGGGCGTGCACGGGCCGTATGAACTCGTTCGCGGCGAAGCCGACGGCGAGCAGCCCGATCATGATCAGGAACGACATTCCGTACAGGGACGAGCCGTGCTTGCCCGCCGCCTCCTGGTGGTCGGCGATCCGGTTCACGATCAGCGGGCCGAGGACGCCGGCGGTGGACCAGGCGGTGAGCAGCCTGCCGTGGATGGCGCCGACCTGGTAGGTGCCGAACAGGTCCTTCAGATACGCGGGGATCGTGGCGAAGCCTCCGCCGTAGAAGGAGAGGATCACCAGCGCGCTCAGGACGAACAGGGGTTTCGAGGAGTCCCCGAGCCAGGCGATGAGCGCGTACATCAGGGCGCCGGCCCCGAGGTAGACCCGGTAGATGTTCTTGCGCCCGATCAGGTCGGAGGTCGAGGACCAGCCGATCCGGCCCGCCATGTTGGCGGCGGAGAGCAGGGCGACGAAACCGGCGGCCGCCGAGACGGACACGGGAGTGGAGCTGTCCGCGAAGAAGTCCGTGATCATCGGGGCGGCCTTCTCCAGGATGCCGATGCCGGCGGTCACGTTCATGCACAGAACGATCCACAGGAGCCAGAACTGCGGGGTGCGCACGGCGCTGCGGGCCGAGACCTGGACGCCGTCGAGCGCGCTCGGCCCGGACACGGCCGGCTTCTCGCCGCGCGGCACCCGCACCAGCAGCACACCGAGGGTCATGAACACGGCGTACGTCAGTCCGTGCACGAGGAAGGCGAGCGCGATCCCCGAGGAGTCGGAACCGAACGACTTCAGCATCTGGGCGGACCAGGGCGAGGCGATCAGCGCGCCGCCCCCGAAGCCCATGATCGCGATGCCGGTGGCCATTCCGGGCCGGTCCGGGAACCACTTGATCAGCGTGGAGACGGGCGAGATGTAGCCGATGCCGAGGCCCGTGCCGCCGACGAAGCCGTAGCCGAGGACGATCAGCCAGTACTGCTCGGTGGCCGCGCCGAGCGCGGAGATCAGGAAGCCGGAGGAGAAGCAGACGAGGGCGACGGTCATGGCCCAGCGCGGACCGTTGCGCTCGACGAGGGTGCCGCCGAACGCGGCCGACAGGCCGAGCATCACGATGGCGAGCTGGAAGGGCAGCGCGCTCTGGGTTCCGCTGAGGCCGAGCGCGGATTCCAGCGGCGGCTTGAAGACGCTCCAGGCATAGGCCTGGCCGATGGAGAGATGGACCGACAGGGCGGCCGGCGGGACGAGCCAGCGGCTCCAACCGGGGGGTGCGACAGGAGGGCTCATGATCCGGGACGATAGGAAGGGGCCGCCCGGCTGTGAAGCGCCGTGACAAGAACGCGTCGACCGTATGCGATGAACGGTATCCCTGGCGCGACGAACGGTCGTCTCCCGGGCCCCGGACGGGAACACCCCTCCCCGGCGGTGACCCTGCCCGGACCCTTGTCGAGTCCCATTCCATCCTGTAGACAATATTTCGTCGACAGAGTTCGGCAGTTCCTCGGTACCCTCGACCGAACGGAGCGCCACACAGTGAGAGTCGCAGTTCTCGGCGCCGGTGCGATCGGCGCCTATGTCGGCGCCGCTCTGCACCGCGCGGGCGCCGACGTGCACCTCGTCGCCCGTGGACCGCACCTCGCGGCCATGAGGCGCCACGGCGTCCACGTCATCAGTCCCCGCGGGGACTTCACCGCGCGGGCCCACGCCACCGACGACCCGGCCGAGATCGGCCCGGTCGACTACGTCTTCCTCGGCCTGAAGGCCAACTCGTACGCGGCGTGCGGGCCGCTGATCGAGCCCCTGCTGCACGCCACCACGGCGGTGGTCGCCGCCCAGAACGGCATTCCCTGGTGGTACTTCCACCGGCACGGCGGACCCTACGACGGCCACCGGGTGGAGAGCGTGGACCCGGGCGGCGCGGTCGGCGCGGTACTGGCCCCGGAGCGGGCGATCGGCTGCGTCGTGTACGCCGCGACCGAACTGGAGGGACCGGGCGTCGTCCGCCACCTCGAAGGCACCCGGTTCTCCGTCGGGGAACCGGACCGCTCCGTCTCGGCGCGCTGCCGGGCGTTCAGCGACGCCATGCGGGAGGGCGGGCTGAAATGCCCGGTCGAACCGGAGCTGCGCAACGACATCTGGCTCAAGCTGCTCGGCAACATCTCCTTCAACCCGATCAGCGCGCTGGCCCGCGCCACGATGCGCCAGATGTGCCTGCACGGCGGGACCCGTAAGGTCATCGAGATCATGATGACCGAGACGCTGGCCGTCGCCCGGGCCCTCGGCTGCGAGGTGGGAGTGTCCATCGAGCGGCGCCTCGCGGGCGCCGAGCGGGTCGGCGACCACCGCACGTCCACGCTCCAGGACCTGGAGCGCGGCAAGCCGCTGGAACTCGACGTGCTGCTGGCGGCCGTCGTGGAACTGGCGGAGATCACCGGGGTGCCGGTCCCGACGCTGCGCACCGTGTACGCCATCTCGGACCTGCTCGCGCTGCGGACGGCGGCGTGAGCGCGGGGCGTGCCGCCGCGCGGCGAGGCGGCACGCGGCCCGCTCCGCGGGTGCAGGACAATGAGAACGTGAAGGCCACCTCCGCACCACGCCCCGGGTGACCCGAACGCCAACCGGCGATCGCAAGGGCCGATCCGGCCGGCCGAACGCATGGAAGCGGGACTGATCAGGACATGGGACGAGTCACGGAACGACGCAAGGTGATCCGCGTCCGGAACGGAGCCGTGAGCTCCCGCCCGGACACGCTCGTCGCCGAGGAGCCGCTGGAGATCCGGCTCAATGGCAAGCCCCTGGCGATCACCATGCGCACCCCGGGCGACGACTTCGCGCTGGCCGCGGGCTTCCTGGTGAGCGAAGGGGTGCTGGGCCGGGCCGACGAGCTGCAGAACATCGTGTACTGCGCCGGTGCCACGGTCGACGGCTCCAACACGTACAACATCGTCGACGTACGGACGGCGCCCGGTGTCGTCGTCCCCGAGATCACGCTCGAACGCAATGTGTACACGACGTCCTCGTGCGGCCTGTGCGGCAAGGCCAGTCTGGACGCGGTCCGCACGACGGCCCGCTGGGCCATCGACGACACGGAGGGCGGCACCGCTCCCCCGGTGCGGCTGGAGCCCGACCTGCTCGCGAGCCTCCCCGACCGGCTGCGCGCGGCCCAGCGGGTCTTCGACCGGACCGGGGGCCTGCACGCGGCGGCACTGTTCACCGAGGAGGGCGAGCTGGTCGACATACGCGAGGACGTGGGCCGGCACAACGCGGTCGACAAGCTGGTCGGCCGCGCCCTGCAGAACGGCACGCTCCCGCTCTCCCGGACGGTCCTGCTGGTCTCCGGCCGGGCCTCCTTCGAGCTGGCGCAGAAGGCGGTGATGGCGGGCATCCCGGTGCTCGCGGCGGTCTCCGCGCCCTCGTCGCTGGCCGTCGACCTGGCGGCGGAGACCGGCCTGACCCTGGTCGGCTTCCTGCGCGGCGCCAACATGAACGTGTACGCGGGCGAGCACCGCATCACCCTGTCGGCCACGGCCGCCCGGGGCTGACACCGGCTCCCCGCGACACGGCGGCGGGGCCCCGGACGGCGGGGAGCGCCCCCTGCGCCGGAGGGGCCCCGCCTCGGCCGGTGCCCCTCCGCCGGTGGCGCCGGGTACCGCTTCGCCGGTGGCGCCGGGTTCATCGCGGCGAGAAGCGCACCTCACCGGCGGTCACGACGGTGCCGAGGCGGGGGAAGTCCAGGCGCACGGAGGCGTCGTGCTCGGGCGAGGTGAAGGCGGCCATCGCGTCCTCCACGAAGACGAGGTCGTAGCCGAGGTCGCCGGCGGCCCGCGCGGTCGACTCGACCCCGAGGTTGGTGGCGATACCGCCGAACACCAGGGTGGAGACGCCGTGTTCGCGCAGCCGCTCGTCGAGGCCGGTGCCCTGGAAGGCACCGATGGTCCGCTTCACGATCTCCAGGTCACCCTCGGCGACGAGTCCGGCGACCAGTCCGCTGCCGGGCGGCTGCTCCGCGACTCCGGGCCGCTCGACCCGGACGAGCACGACGAGCGCGCCCTCCTTGCGGAAGGACGCCGCCAACTCCTCGGCGGTGGCGAGTACTTCGGTCCCTTTGTGCGGCTCCAGGGGCAACGCCACGATGCGCTCCATCAGATCGACGAGCACGAGGGCGGTGCGCGCCGGGTCGAGGGCGAGGCGGGGTTCGGTTTCGGGTGCGGTCATGACGGAACGTTAGCCCGCATCAGCCGTCCGTACCGGAAATCCGGATCGACAAACCCGTGAACTGCTCTTCGCCGGACGGCCGCGCACACCCGGGAATTTGGCGTGAACACGACCACCCTTTGCTCCTTGTGGGGTGCGTGAGGGTCCAAGTAGCCTCTGCGGCGCGAACGTTGGACGTGGGATGTCCATGGAATCCGAATTGCCCAGCCGCCGTACGAAGGGCAGGTCGCACCGTGCCGTCACGCCTTCCCACCCGTCCGAGATCCCTCTTCGCCGCTCTCCTCGGCGTCGCCGCGCTGATCGTCCTCCCGGGCACGGCCCGGGCCGAACCGGCCGCCGCCGACGGCCCGTTCGAGCAGCAGGTGCTGTTCAAGGCCTCCCAGGATCCGGGCTACGCCTGCTTCCGCATCCCGTCCGTCGTCCGGACCACCGGGGGAACACTGCTGGCGTTCGCCGAGGGGCGGGTCCTCAACTGCGGTGACGCCGCCGACATCGACATCGTGGTGAAGCGCTCCACCGACGGCGGGCGCACCTGGAGCCCGCTCCAGGTCGTCAACGAAGGGAACGGGGACACCCACGGCAACCCCACACCGGTCGTGGACCGTGAGACCGGCCGGATCGTGCTGGCGGAGACCTACAACACCGGCCGTACGGACAGCGCGAGCTGTTCGGTGCCGTGCGACCGCACCCCGCATCTCCAGTACAGCGACGACGACGGGCTCAGCTGGTCCCGGCCGCGCGACCTGAGCGACGAGATCCTGCCCGCGAACTGGAACTCCTGGTACGCCACCGGTCCGGTGCACGGCATCCAGCTCACCCGCGGCCGGCACGCGGGACGGCTCGTCTTCGCCGTCAACACCGAGACCTGGGACGGCGGCCGGGTCACCGCCAACAACGCCGCCCTCATCACCAGCGACGACGGCGGCGACCACTGGGGCATCGGGGCCACGGACTCCTGGCCGATCGCGGCCGACGGCACCTTCCGGCAGAAGCCGTCCGAGATGACGCTCACCGAGCGCGCCGACGGATCGGTCCTGGTCAGCGGG
The DNA here is from genome assembly GCF_044333225.1 of Streptomyces sp. NPDC021080. NCBI lineage: Bacteria > Bacillati > Actinomycetota > Actinomycetes > Kitasatosporales > Streptomycetaceae > Streptomyces > Streptomyces sp. NPDC021080. The sequence goes on from NZ_JBIRQM010000011.1 coordinate 131,376, forward strand.
CGCGAACAGGACGGCACCGACCTCGGCCACCGCACCCAGGCGGTCAGCAGGGACGGCGGCGACAGTTTCGTGTCCCCCTTCCGTGACGTCCCGGACCTCTACGCGCCCCAGGTGCAGGGATCGACGCTGCGGGTCGGCGACCGGATCCTGCTGTCCTGCCCCGCCGACCCGGACCGCCGCCGGACCATGACGATCCGCTCCTCCTACGACGGCGGACGCACCTGGGACAGCGTGGACCGGGGCACGGCCGTCACCACCGACTGGTCCGGCTACTCCGACCTGGTGCGTATCGACGGCGACACCGTGGGCCTGCTGTACGAGGGCGGCGCGGTCGACGCGCGCGACGAGATCCGCTTCGCCCGCTTCACCGAGGACTGGCTCCAGCCGCGCCGGGGCCCGGACCCGACGACGGCCGACCTCGCTCCGTCCACCCGGCGGGCGGCGGTCCTCGGCGGTGCGGGCGAGACCCCCGGCGTCCTCGGTGGCGCACTGGAGTTCGACGGCACCGACGACGCCGTACGACTGCCGTACCAGGACCGGCTGCCGCTGGGGACGAAGGACTTCACGGCGTCCCTGTGGTTCCGCTACACGGCCACCAGCGGTGAGCAGCCGCTGCTGTGGATGGGCGGGATCGGCACGAGTCAGCCGCAGGTGTGGCTGCGCGGGGAGCCCGCGTCCGGCCGGATCACCGGTCTCATCACCACCAGGAACGGCGCGTCTCCCCCGGCCACGGCGTTCGTACGCACCACGGGCGCCTTCAACGACGGGCAGTGGCACCATCTGGCACTGCGCCGCGGCGGCGGACGGCTCACCCTGTTCATCGACGGGGCGACCGTCAGCACGGCGGACGTGCCCGGATCGGTGAGCCGGAACTCGCCGTTCGGTGTGCACATCGGCCAGCGGATGGACAGCCGGGCCTACTTCACCGGGGCGATCGACGACGTGCGGGTCCACGACCGCGCGTTGACCGACGACGAACTGTCGGCGCCGCCCTCGCGCAAGGCGACCCCGGACACCGTCCTGTGGCTCCCCCTGGACCATGTGAGCGGCAAGGACTAGGGGGTCGCCTGGATCGACCCAGGGACCGAACGGATCGGTCCGGGGCTGAACGGATCGGTCCGGATCCGGGGCCGAGCTACGGCCTCTAGCGACTCGTCGCCGCGACCGGGGAGACCCGGGACCCGGTGGAGCGGGCGGGCCCGGTGGCCCGGGCCGCTCCGCCGGTCGTGCCACCCGCGCCTCCCTGGCCCGCCGGATCCCCGGTGCCGGACGGCTCGTCCGGGCCGGTCCGGCCGGCCGCCTCGGGATCGCGGGCCCGGCGTTTGGCGATCACCGCGCACACCATGAGCTGCATCTGATGGAAGAGCATCAGCGGGAGCACGGCGAGGGAGGCGTGCGCGCCGAACAGGACGCCGGCCATGGGCAGCCCGGAGGCGAGCGACTTCTTGGACCCGGCGAACTGGATGGCGATCCGGTCCTCCCGGCCGAAGCGCAGGGCCTTCGCGCCGTACCAGGTCAGCAGGAGCATCACGCCGAGCAGCAGCACCTCGACGACCAGCAGCCCCGCCAGCCGGACGGCGCTCACCTGGCTCCAGATCCCCTGCACCATGCCCTCGCTGAACGCGGTGTAGACGACGAGCAGGATCGAACCGCGGTCGACGAGACCGAGGACCTTCTTGTGCCGGGTGATGAAGGAGCCGATCCAGGGGCGCAGCAGCTGACCGGCCAGGAACGGCACCAGCAGCTGCAGCACGATCTTGACGAGCGAGTCCGTGGAGAAGCCGCCGCCGCTGTTGCCGAGGAGGAGCGCGGCCAGCAGCGGGGTGACGACGATGCCGGCGAGCGAGGAGAAGGAGCCCGCGCAGATCGCGGCGGGCACGTTGCCGCGGGCGATCGAGGTGAAGGCGATCGACGACTGGATGGTCGAGGGGACGAGGGTGAGGAAGAGGAGGCCGGTGTAGAGGTCGTGCGTCAGGAACACCGGCTCCAGGCCGCGGGCGGCGAGGCCGAGCAGCGGGAACGCGACGAAGGTGCAGATCAGGACCGTACCGTGCAGGCGCCAGTGCCTGAGGCCGTCCAGCGCCTCACGGGTGGACAGGCGCGCGCCGTACAGGAAGAAGAGGAAGGCGATGGCCGCCGTGGTCGCGCCCGAGGCGACGTCCGCCGCCGTTCCGCTCGCGGGGAACAGGGCGGCGAGGCCCACCGTCCCGAGCAGCAGCAGGATGTAGGGGTCGACCGGCATCCAGCTCGGCCACTGCAGGCGTTTCACGGTGCTCCACTGCTCGATTGCCCGGTTGTTCGGTTGCCCGGTTCGGTTCGTCTGGTCGTCATCGGCGGATCGTGCCCTCTCCATCGTCCTCTCCCGGACCGCGATCGGGAATCCGTCATACCGCTCTGACTGTCATCACGTATCGCGATAACGTGGGGCCGTGTACGACCCCTCCCAGCTGCGTACGTTCCTGGCGGTGGCCCAGACGCTGAGCTTCACGCAGGCCGCCCGGCGGCTCGGGGTGCGCCAGTCCACGGTCAGCCAGCATGTGCGCCGGCTGGAGGACGCCGCCGGCCGGCAGTTCTTCTCCCGCGACACCCACTCCGTCGAGCTCACCGAGGACGGCGAGGCGATGCTCGGGTTCGCGCGGCGGATCCTGGAGGTGCAGGAGCAGGCGACGGCGTTCTTCACCGGGACACGGTTGCGGGGCCGGCTGCGCTTCGGCGCGTCGGAGGATTTCGTGCTGACCCGGCTGCCGGAGATCCTGGAGGGGTTCCGCACCGACCACCCCGAGGTGGACCTGGAGCTGACGGTCGAGCTGTCCGGCACCCTCCACGAACAGCTCGCCGCCGGGCATCTCGATCTGGTGCTGGCGAAGCGGCGGCCCGAGGATCCGCGCGGCGAGCTCGTCTGGCACGACCGTCTCGTGTGGATCGGCGCCCAGCGGCTGCGGCTCGACGCGGACCGCCCGGTTCCGCTGATCGTCTACCCGCCCCCGGGCATCACCCGCGCGCTCGCCCTCGAAGCACTGGAGCGCCAGGGCCGGCCGTGGCGCATCGCCTGCACCAGCGGCAGTCTGAACGGTCTGATCGCGGCGGCCCGCGCGGGTCTCGGCGTGATGGCCCACTCACGGGGACTGGTGCCGCCCGGCCTGGTCCGGGTGCCGGAGCGAGCGGGGCTCCCGGAACTCGGCGAGGTCGACTTCGTCCTGGTGCACGGCCGGCGGCGGCCCTCCGCACAGGGCGCCGCGGACGCGCTCGCGACGGCGATCCTCGCGGGCGGCGACCGGCTGCACCGGGGGCAGCGGAGCTAGGCGCACCGCCTGGAGCGCCGCCCGGGGCGCCCTCTGGGGCATCGTCCGGGGTGCCGTCCCCGCTCGACCCGGCCGGACATCGGCGCCGCGACCCGTGCGGCACGGGGTGCGACGGCGCAGCTCCAGCGGCCGGATCACCCCGATCCGGCAACCGATTCGCCCGGAATGGTTGCTTCCGGATCAACTCTCCATGACGTCGAAATCCCCGCGCCGTGTCGTAGCGATTCCGTGGAGATTACGGAGTCGAAACCTACGGAACCGTAAGGGATTCTGTCCGGCCCCTCCCCTTGTGCGGGCATTTTTCGTGGCTGACCTGTGCGGACGCCGCGCCCCTCGGCGATTCGAGCCCCCTCCCGCCCGCTCGCCCGGTGGGGTAGCTTTCACGGCGCTGTGCGGAGGCCACGAGGAGCGGGATTGCGCGAGTTCACCAACCCATCGTTGGCGTCGGCGCCGCCGGTGGGCGGCCTGGCCGATGCCGTCTTCCAGTATGCCCACGAGGACCCGCTCCACGTCGCGCTCGGCCGCAAGGACGAGCACGGACAGTGGCGCGACGTCACCTCGGCCGAGTTCCGGGACGAGGTCCTCGCGCTCGCCAAGGGCATGCTGGCCCACGGCGTCCGCTTCGGCGACCGGGTCGCCATCATGTGCCGCACCCGCTACGAGTGGACCCTCTTCGACTTCGCCCTGTGGACGATCGGCGCCCAGGTCGTGCCCATCTACCCCACGTCCTCCGCCGAGCAGGTCTTCTGGATGCTGCACGACGCGCAGGTGTCGGCGGTCATGGTGGAGCACGAGGACCACGCGATGACCATCGCCACCGTCGTCGACCGGCTGCCCCAGCTGCACAAGCTGTGGCAGCTCGACGTGGGCGCGGTGCACGAGCTGTACGAGGCGGGCGCGCACATCGACGACGAGGTGGTGCACCGGCACCGCCGCGCGGTCACCCCCGAGTCCATCGCGACGATCATCTACACCTCCGGCACGACGGGACGCCCCAAGGGCTGCGTCCTCTCGCACGCGAACTTCATGTTCGAGGCGGACACCGTCATCACGCGCTGGGAACCCGTCTTCCACTCCAAGCGCGGCGACGAGGCGAGCACCCTGCTGTTCCTGCCGCTCGCGCACGTCTTCGGACGGATGGTGCAGATCGCCGCCTTCCGCGGGAGGGTCAAGTTCGGGCACCAGCCCCAGCTGAACGCGTCCGCGCTGCTGCCGGACCTCGCCGCCTTCCGCCCCACCTTCTTCCTGGCGGTGCCGTACATCTTCGAGAAGGTCTTCAACTCCGCGCGCCGCAAGGCCGAGCGGGAGGGCAAGGCCGGTCCCTTCGAGAAGGCCGTGGACGTCGCCGTGCGCTACGCGGACGCCGTCGAGGCCAAGGCCTGGGGCACGGGTCCGGGCCCCTCGGCGAGCCTGCGCATGCAGCACCAGGTCCTCGACAAGCTCGTGTACTCCAAGGTGCGGGCCGCGATGGGCGGCCGGGTCAGACACGCGATGTCCGGCGGTTCGGCGATGGACCGCAGGCTCGGGCTGTTCTTCGCGGGCGCGGGCATCACCATCTACGAGGGGTACGGGCTCACCGAGTCCACGGCCGCCGCCACCGCCAACCCGCCCGAGCTCACCCGGTTCGGCACCGTCGGGCAGGCGATCCCCGGCACCACCGTGCACATCGCGGACGACGGCGAGATCTGGCTGAACGGCGGCAACGTCTTCCAGGGCTACCTGAACAACGACAAGGCCACCGACGCCACCCTGCACGACGGGTGGCTGGCCACCGGGGATCTCGGGTCCCTCGACGAGGACGGCTACCTCACCATCACCGGGCGCAAGAAGGAGATCCTGGTGACCTCCGGCGGCAAGAGCGTCTCGCCGGGCGTACTGGAGGAGCGGGTGCGCGACCATCCGCTGGTCGCGCAGTGCATAGTGGTCGGCAACGACCGGCCGTACATCGCCGCTCTGGTCACCCTGGACTCCGAGGCCGTCGAGCACTGGCTCCAGATGCGCGGCAAACCGCCGCTGTCCGCCGGCGACCTGGTGCGCGACCCCGATCTGGAGACCGAGGTGCGGCGCGCCGTGGTCGCCGCGAACACACTGGTCTCGCAGGCCGAGTCGATCCGTACGTTCAGGATCCTGGCCAACCAGTTCACCGAGGAGCACGGCCTGCTGACGCCGTCGCTGAAGCTGAAGCGCAAGGCGATCGAGAAGGCGTACGCGACGGAGGTCGAGGCGCTGTACCGGACGTGACCACGCGTCGGCAACCGGCACAAGCACTGGCGTGATTCATCGGACTATTTCAGCCAATCTTCGATTCCCCGCGCCCTGAGCCCGGTCAGGAATGCATCACGGCCCGTGATCGTTGACCATACGAGTACCACCCGACGACTGAAGGATCGAGAGCTCGTGAGCAAGGTCCCCCCGATCATCCTGAACAACGGCGTCGAGATGCCACAGCTGGGCTTCGGCGTATGGCAGGTGCCGGACGACGAGGCGGAGCGAGCGGTCACCACCGCGCTGGAGGCCGGGTACCGCAGCATCGACACAGCGGCGATCTACGGCAACGAAGAGGGCACCGGCAAGGCCGTGCGCGCCTCCGGCATCGCCCGCGAGGAGCTCTTCGTCACCACCAAACTCTGGAACAGCGACCAGGGGTACGACTCCGCGCTGCGCGCCTTCGACACCTCGCTGGAGAAGCTCGGCCTGGACCATGTCGACCTGTATCTGATCCACTGGCCGACGCCGGCCCGTGACCGTTACGTCGACACGTTCAAGGCGCTCGAGAAGATCTACGCCGACGGCCGCGCCAAGGCCATCGGCACCTCGAACTTCCTGCCGGAGCACCTGGCGAGGCTGATCGACGAGACGTCCGTCATCCCGGCCGTCAACCAGATCGAGCTGCACCCGCACCTCCAGCAGCGCGCGGCCCGCGAGTTCCACGCCGAGCAGGGCATCGCGACCGAGGCCTGGTCGCCGCTGGGCCAGGGCAAGGGCCTCCTGGAGGTCCCGGCGATCGTCGCCATCGCCCAGAAGCACGGCCGCTCCACGGCGCAGATCGTCCTGCGCTGGCACCTGCAGCTGGGCAACATCGTGATCCCGAAGTCCGTGACCCCGTCCCGGATCAAGGAGAACATCGACGTCTTCGACTTCTCGCTGGACACCGAGGACATCGCGGCGATCTCGGCCCTGAACGAGGACCGCCGGATCGGACCCGACCCGGCCGTGTTCGACATCGGCTGACCGGCCCGGCCGACCCGGCACCGAAGCCGCCGCCCGGATGCTCACCGCATCCGGGCGGCGGCTTTTTCGCACCCTTGGACCGGACCAACCCGGGAACAGGTCTTGACGCGGTCATGCAAGCAGGGCCACTTTGGATCCCAGCCCGGTAAGGAAAGTTTCCTAACAGAAGGGTCCCCCACAGTGCGCACTCGAACACTGACCCTGTCCGCGGTCGCCGGAGCGGCACTGCTCGCCGTCGCCGCGCTCCCGGCCAGTGCCTCCGGCACCACCGCCCCCCGCTCGGCGCAGGAGGGCTCGGTCAGCGCGGCCGCCCTCCTCGCCAAGGTGACGTCCTGTTCACAGATCTCGAACGGCAAGTACAGGACCGACGACGAGACTTCGGCCACGATCCCCGTCTGCGGCAAGAACGGCGCCGTGTTCTGGAAGGCCGACATGGACGTCGACTGCGACGGCCAGGTCACCTCCAAGTGCAACGCCGACACCGACCCCTGGTTCCAGGACGACACCGCCTTCCACCAGTCCGACGGCAGGCCGCTGCGCGCCGACTCCCTGCCGTACGTCGTCGTGCCGAGTTCCAGCAGCATCTGGAAGTACACGAGTTCGGGCATCAAGGGCGGCGGTGTGGTCGCCGTCGTCTACAACGGCAAGGTCGAGTACGCGGTGGTCGGCGACACCGGACCGACGAAGATCATCGGTGAGGCGTCGTACGCCACGGCGAACGCGCTCGGTATCGACCCCGACCCGGAGACGGGCGGGGCCGACAGCGGCGTGACGTACATATTGTTCAAGAACTCGCAGGTGTCCCCCATCGAGAGCCACAGCGCGGCCGTGTCCCTCGGGGACTCGCTGGCCAGGCAGTTCCTCGCCGCCAACTGAGGACCCGAGGGGCGGGGACGGCCCGAGGGACAGGAACGGCGGAGGGTGACGGCCCGGGGGGACGGGGACTCCGGTCCCCCCGGGCGCGGATCAGACAGGCTGGCCGATCGGGCGGACGACGACCGTGTTCACGTCGACGCCCGTCGGCTGCCCGACCGCCCAGACGATCGAGTCGGCGATCTGGTCCGCCGTCAGGAGGTGCCCCGGCGGCAGGCTCCCGTGGCTGTCCCAGAACGGGGTCTCCACCCGGCCGGGCGAGACCAGGGTCACGCCCACGCCGTACTCGGTGACCTGGCGCCGGGTGTTCTCGGCCAGCCCGGTCACCGCCCACTTGGTCGCTCCGTAGATGTTGCCGGGCGTGTTCACATGCCCGGCGACGCTGCCGATCAGGACGATGCGGCCACGGGACTCCTTCAGCGCGTCGATGGACGCCCTGATGAGCAGCGCGGGACCCAGCACATTGGTCAGCACCATCTCGGACCAGCCGGCCGGGTCCCCGTCCGCGACCGTGTCATGGGTGGCGAACCCGGCGTTGGCGAGGACGGTGTCGATCCGCCCGAACCCCTTGAGCGTCGTCTCGACCGCGGCGCGCACCTGGTCGTACTCGGCCGCGTGCCCGACGATCGTCAACAGCCCCTCGGGGCGGCCGAGTTCCTCGGCGAACGCGTTCAGCCGCTCCTCACCGCGACCGGTGACGGCCACCCGGTGCCCGGCGCCGAGCAGCCGGCGGGCGACCGCGGCTCCGATGCCGCTTCCGCCGCCGGTGATCAGCGCGACAGGAGAATCGGTCATGGTGTACCCCCGGGAGTGTCCGGCCCGTGCGGGCCAACTGTGCGTCGAACTACCGGAGTTCATCACTTGGAGCGCACTCGATGTCAAGGCCCGCCGACCGCGCGCGACCGGCGGACGGCCACCGGGACTACTCCGGCTTGATCCCCACGTACACCGTCATCGCCGTCAGGACGAACACGTCCGGGCGGTGGTGCACGCTCGCCTTGTCGTCCGGGTCGAGGAGCCGGTCCAGCGTGGCGAGATCCTCGGCGTCGAGCCCTTCGGCGAGGCCCTCCCGCCTGCGGGTGAGCGCGGTGACGGCGAAGGCGCGGGCCTCGTCGGAGACCGGGGCGGGGAGGTCGAGCAGGAAGGTGCGGGTCGCCGTGTGGCGCAGGCCGACGGCCGAGAGCAGGGCGGGCCAGTCCTCCGTCTCCGCCACCGACCCGGGCAGCTCGGCCCGCATCCGCGTGAACCACTCGTCGTGCACCGCGTCGATCCGGGACTCCAGACCGGGCCGGCCGATGCCGGTGTCGCGCGGGAGGAAGCGCGTGGGCAGACCTCCCTCCAGCAGGGCGAGGGCGCCGCCGGGGGCCAGGCTCCGGACGAAGCCCGTGAGCGCGGCCCGCTGGTCGCCGACGTGGTGCAGCGACCTGCTCGCCCACACCAGGTCCGCGGGGTACTCCAAGTCGCCCACACCATCGGAGAGTTCGGCCTCGATCGTGCTGAAGCGGTCGGCGAAACCGAGCCGCCCGGCACGGGCGCGGGCCTCCGTCAGCAGCGTCTCGGCCTCGTCCACGGCGATGATCCGCGCACCGGGGAACGTCTGGGCGAACAGGCCGGAGATGACGCCGGGACCGCTGCCGGCGTCCACGATCAGCCCCGGCTCGGGCCGCTGCTCCCGCAGCCACTCGGCCGCCTGGAGGTACGCCGGGGTGAACAGTTCCGCCTCCTGCACCAGCAGGGGCAGCATCTGGCCGAAGTCCATGTGGGTGTGCCCGTGGGCGTCACCGTGTCCTTGGCTCTGCGCGGGGCCGTGGTGGTGACCGTGATCCTGCGTCCCGCCCTGGTGGTGCGTGCAGCCGTGGCCGCTGCCGTGGTCGTGATCGTGGTCCTGTGCCATGGGACAAGCCTCTCTCTCGGTATGAGGCCAGCCTGCGCCGCCGCTCCCGGAAACGGCCAGTCGTGTTGCTTGAACGGCAAAAAAGGTGCCCCCCGGAAAACCGGGTGCGCCCGCGGGGACCCGTCGCTCAGCATGGCCGCATGGACGACGTCATGCCGGAGCGCTTCCTCGAGGACGGCTTCGTACGGATCGAGGGTGCTTTCCCGCCGCGGGTCGCGGCCGACTGCGTCCGGCTGCTGTGGGCGGAGACGGGCTGTTCCCCGGACGACCCCGCCACCTGGACCGAGCCGGTGCGCTGGGTCTCCGGGATGGCCCAGGGCCCCTTCGCCGCCGCCGTCAACACACCCGCCCTGCACGACGCGTTCGACCTGCTGCTCGGCGAGGGCCGCTGGGAGCCGCGCTACTCCCTGGGGAGTTTCCCCCTGCGCTTCCCGCACGCCGACGAGCCGGACGACGCGGGCTGGCACATCGAGGGAAGCTATCTGCCCGAGGGCGCGACCTGGTACCACACCAATCTGCGCTCCAGGGATCGCGCCCTGCTGATGCTGTTCCTGTTCACCGAGGTGGGTCCCGAGGACGCGCCGACCCGGATCCGCGTCGGCTCGCACCTGGACGTACCGCCCCTGCTCGAGCCGTACGGGGAGGAGGGTGTCTCGGGTCTGGACCTCGCCCCACGGCTGGTCGAGGCGTCGGCGCACCGGCCGGTCGCGTACGCCACCGGCCGGCCCGGCGACGTCTATCTGTGTCATCCGTTCCTGGTGCACGCGGCGCAGCCGCACCACGGGACGCGGCCCCGGTTCATGGCGCAGCCGCCGCTGCACCCGGCGGTTCCGCTCGAACTGGAACGGGCCGACGGGGACTACTCGGCGGTGGAGTTCGCGATCCGCCAGGGGCTGGGCAAGGAGGACTGAACCGCCCCCTGGCGGACCGCACGCGGTCAGCCCGTGGCCGTTCCCGCGCGGCTCATGTGCGGATTCCTACCCGTTGAGGGCGCGCAGGTGATCACGCAGCCCTATGCCGTAGGAGGTCGGAGTTCCGTCGTAGTTCGAGATCAGCGACGGACCGGAGGAGCAGTCCCAGGTGTTCCAGGTCCAGCCGAGATAGGAGAGATTCCGGTCGTCGAACCACTTCATGACGGTGTCGACGAAGGAGTGGGAGCAGGTGTTCTCCCCGATCTCCCCTGTCACGAGGGGTACTTGGGCGGCGACCGGGGCGAGCGTCGAGGTCCAGCAGCTCTCGCTCGCGCAGGTGTTGAAGTTGTAGACGTGGTAGGCGGCGACGAGATTGCCCGTGGGATCACTGGGTTTGTACGTCAGCCACTGGCTCAGGTCGTTGGAGTACGCGAGACCGCCGGCCAGGATCACGTTCTTGGCGCCGGTGCCGCGTACCGCGTCGACCAGGGACTGCATTCCGGCGACCTGGTAGGAGATGCCGGGGCAGGTGCCGCCGTCGCGCCAGCAGGTCCACGCCTGGGTGGTCGTGGAGGTCGCGCGGTCCGGGTAGGGCTCGTTGAACAGGTCGAAGGCGACGGCCTGGTCGTCCTTGAAGGTGCTCGCGACCGAGGACCAGAAGGACGGGGTGTACTGCGCGTCGGGCATCGGCTTCTGGCAGGTGGCGTGCACGTCGGAGCAGCCCGCCGAGTTGCCCGTGTACTGGCCGTACGTCCAGTGCAGGTCGAGCACCGGGGTCATGCCGTGTGCCTCGACCTTGGCCACCAGGCCCTTGACGGCGGCGATGTAGTTGGCGCCGGCGTACTCCGGTTTGATGTTGGAAAGGCCCAGCCAGCACTCCTCGTTCAGCGGGATGCGGACCGTGTTGGCCTTCCAGTCGGCGATCGCCTTGACGGAGGCGTCGTCGACGGGACCGTCGAAGAAGCCGTAGCCCTGGACGCACATGAACTCGCCGCCGGAGCGGTTGACGCCGAGCAGCCTGCGGGTGGCTCCGGCGGAGTCGACCAGCTTGGTTCCCGACACGTGCAGTTTCGGCGCCTCGACGCCGGACGGCGGCGGATCGGTCGGGGTCGGAGTGGGGGTGGGCGTCGGCTGGGTGTCCACGTTGCAGGTGGTGCCGTTCAGCCTGAAGGCCGTCGGCGCCGCATTGCTTCCCGACCAGGAGGCGAGGAACCCGGCGCTGACGCTGGCGCCGCTCGCGAGCGAGCCGTTCCAGCTCTCGTTGGACGCGGTGACCGCCGTACCGGACTGGGACCACTTGGCGTTCCAGCCCTGGGTGACCTTCTGACCGTTCGGGAAGTCGAAGCCGAGGCTCCAACTGCTCAGCGCGGCCATGTTGTTGGTGATGTTCACGGCGCCCTGGAAACCGGTGTCCCACTGGCCGGTGACCGAGTACTCCACCGTGCACGCGGGAGTTGCTCCCGAGGCCGTGACGACCGGCGCGACGGCGGTGCCCACGAGGGCGACCGCGGCGCCGATGACTAAGAGAGACAAACGCGGGGGGTGACGCATGAAGCGACTCCTTGCAGCTCTGGCGCGCCGTGACGGACGCGTCGACTGATGGAACCGCTCCCACTGGTGCGGATGAAGCTAGCGCCAAGTGCCGCCGTTGCCCAGAGCGGTTGCACAGTTGATCTGTCGAATCATTTCGACTCTTCAAGCACCTTGACCGTTCACACCCCTCTCTCCAATATGGGAGCGCTCCCACTGGTTCAAGGCTTGTTGCTCCTCCCCCCATTCTCCGAGCCGCAAGGAGGAACCAGCACCATGGATCCCAGCCCTCGATGGAGACGTCGTAGCAGGTCACGGCGGTTATGGACCGCCGTGGTCGCAGCACTCGCCCTCCCGCTCACAACGCTGGCAACCGGTACGACTCCCGCACACGCGGCCACGGTTCAGTGCAGCGTCGACTACAAGACCAACGACTGGGGCTCCGGCTTCACGGCGGATCTGACGATCACCAACCGGGGCACCGACGCCATCAACGGCTGGACCCTGACCTACGCCTACACGGGCAACCAGGCCCTCACCAACGGCTGGAACGGGACCTGGTCGCAGTCCGGCAAGAACGTCACCGTGAAGAACGCCGCCTGGAACGGGACGATCGGCGCGGGGACCGCCGTGACCACCGGAGCGCAGTTCGGCTACAGCGGCACCAACACCGCCCCCGCGTCCTACGCCGTCAACGGCACCACCTGCACCGGCGCGCACCAGCCGCCTATCACCGTGCTGACCAGCCCCGCGGCGGGCGCCGTCTACACCCAGGGGGACTCCGTCCCGCTGGCCGCGACCGCGGCGGCGGCCGACGGGGCGACCGTCTCCAAGGTCGAGTTCTACGACGACACGACCCTGCTCGGCACCGACACCAGCTCGCCGTACACGCTGTCGGCGTCGGGGCTGGCCGTGGGCGCCCACTCCATCGTCGCGAAGGCGTACGACAGCCTGGGCGCTTCGGCGGACTCCACCCCCGTCGGCATCACGGTCGCCGCGGGGCCGGCGATCGTCGCATCGCCGACCCAACTCGGCGTCCAGCAGGGCAAGTCGGGGACGTTCACGGTCAAGCTCTCGACCCAGCCGAGCGCCAACGTGACGGTTGCGGTGGCCCGGACGGACGGCAACACCGGGCTGTCCGTGACCGGAGGTTCGAGTCTGACCTTCACTCCGTCCAACTGGAACACCGCCCAGACGGTGACGATCACCGCCGACGCCTCGGGCACCGGGTCCGCGACCTTCACGGCCTCGGCGACCGGTCAGGCCAAGGCCACGGTCACCGTGACGGAACTGGCCGCGACGAAGGCGTACGACGCGCGCTTCCTGGACCTCTACGGCAAGATCACCAACCCGGCGAACGGCTACTTCTCCCCTGAGGGCATCCCGTACCACTCGGTGGAGACGCTGATCGTCGAGGCGCCGGACCAGGGCCATGAGACGACGTCGGAGGCGTACAGCTATCTGATCTGGCTCCAGGCGATGTACGGGAAGGTCACCGGCGACTGGTCGAAGTTCAACGCCGCGTGGACGACCATGGAGACGTACATGATCCCCACGCACGCCGACCAGCCGACCAACTCCTTCTACAACGCGTCCAAGCCGGCCACCTACGCGCCCGAACTGGACACCCCGAACGAGTACCCGGCCAAGCTCGACACCGGTGTCTCCGTCGGCACGGACCCGATCGCCGCCGAGCTGAAGAGCGCGTACGGCACGGACGACGTGTACGGCATGCACTGGCTGCAGGACGTGGACAACACCTACGGCTACGGCGACGAGCCCGGCAAGTGCGAGGCCGGTCCGACCGCCACGGGTCCGTCGTACATCAACACCTTCCAGCGCGGTCCGCAGGAGTCGGTGTGGGAGACGGTGCCGCAGCCGACCTGCGACGCCTTCAAGTACGGCGGGAAGAACGGCTACCTGGACCTGTTCACCGGGGACTCCTCGTACGCCAAGCAGTGGAAGTACACGGACGCCCCGGACGCCGACGCGCGTGCGGTGCAGGCCGCGTACTGGGCGGACGTGTGGGCCAAGGCCCAGGGCAAGAGCGCCGACGTGTCGGCGACCGTCGGCAAGGCGGCGAAGATGGGCGACTACCTGCGCTACGCCATGTACGACAAGTACTTCAAGAAAATAGGCAATTGCGTCGGCCCGACGACCTGCGCCGCGGGTACCGGCAAGGACGCCTCGGACTATCTGCTCTCCTGGTACTACGCCTGGGGCGGCGCGAGTGACACCTCGGCCGGCTGGGCCTGGCGTATCGGCTCCAGCCACGTCCACGGCGGCTACCAGAACCCGCTGGCCGCCTACGCGCTCAGCACCAACGCCGATCTGAAGCCCAAGTCGGCCACGGGCGCCTCGGACTGGGGCACCTCGCTGACGCGGCAGCTGGAGTTCTACCGCTGGCTCCAGTCGAGCGAGGGCGCCATCGCGGGCGGCGCGACCAACAGCTGGGCGGGCCGGTACGCGACGCCTCCCACGGGGACGCCGACCTTCTACGGCATGTACTACGACCAGCAGCCGGTGTACCACGACCCGCCGTCCAACCAGTGGTTCGGCTTCCAGGCGTGGTCCATGGAGCGCGTGGCCGAGTACTACCAGCAGACGGGGAACGCGAGCGCCAAGGCGGTCCTCGACAAGTGGGTCGCCTGGGCACTGTCCAAGACCACGATCAACCCGGACGGCACCTACCAGATCCCCTCCACCCTCCAGTGGTCCGGTGCCCCGGACACCTGGAACGCGTCGAGTCCCGGCGCCAACAGCGGACTTCACGTCACCGTCGCCGACTACACGAACGACGTCGGGGTGGCCGCCGCGTACGCCAAGACGCTGTCGTACTACGCCGCCAAGTCCGGCAACACCCAGGCGAAGACGACGGCCAAGGCGCTCCTGGACGGCATGTGGAACAACTACCAGGACGCTCTGGGCGTAGCCGTCCCCGAGACCCGCACCGACTACAGCCGCTTCAACGACAGCGTGTACGTGCCGAGCGGCTTCACCGGCACGATGCCGAACGGCGACGCGATCAACTCCTCTTCCACGTTCGCCTCGTTGCGCTCCTTCTACAAGAACGACCCGGCCTGGTCGAAGATCCAGGCCTATCTGGCGGGCGGCGCCGCGCCCTCCTTCACGTACCACCGGTTCTGGGCGCAGGCGGACATCGCCCTCGCCATGGGTTCGTACGCGGAGCTTCTCGAATAGTCCCCGCTGTGGCTCCGGGTACGCGGTCCTGTCCCTGACGGCAGGGCCACCGGCCGGGCGGTCCCTCACACAACGAGGGCCGCCCGGCCGTCACTTGCTCCCTTCCCTGCTCATCCTGTGCACCGGAGAGGACTCCCCCCCGTGCGAAGAACACGCATCCTCACGGCCGTACTCGCCCTCGCCGCCGGGCTGTTGGCCGGCACCCCGCCCGCGCTGGCCGCGAGCACCCCCACGACGACGGTCGCGGCCGACACGTACACCTGGAAGAACGCCCGGATCGACGGCGGCGGCTTCGTCCCCGGCATCGTCTTCAACCGCTCCGAGAAGAACCTCGCGTACGCCCGTACCGACATCGGCGGCGCCTACCGCTGGGTCCAGGCGACGAAGAGCTGGACCCCGCTGCTGGACTCGGTCGGCTGGAACGAGTGGGGACACACCGGCGTCGTCAGCCTCGCCTCCGACTCCGTGGATCCGGACAAGGTGTACGCGGCCGTCGGCACGTACACCAACGGCTGGGACCCGACGAACGGGGCCGTGCTGCGCTCCGCCGACCGCGGGGCGAGCTGGCAGAAGACCGATCTGCCCTTCAAGCTGGGCGGCAACATGCCCGGACGGGGCATGGGCGAGCGGCTGGCCGTGGACCCGAACAGGAACAGCGTGCTCTACCTCGGCGCGCCCAGCGGCAAGGGCCTGTGGCGCTCCACGGACTCCGGGGTGAGCTGGTCGCAGGTCACGGCGTTCCCCAACCCGGGCAACTACGTCCAGGACTCCACCGACACCAGCGGCTACGCCTCCGACAACCAGGGCGTCGTGTGGGTCACCTTCGACGAGTCGACCGGCACCCGGGGAAGCGCCACGCAGACGGTCTACGTGGGGGTCGCCGACAAGGACAACGCGGTCTACCGCTCGACGGACGGCGGCGCGACCTGGTCCAGGCTCGCCGGACAGCCGACCGGCTACCTCGCCCACAAGGGCGTCCTCGACGCGGTGAACGGCTACCTCTATCTCGCCTACAGCGACAAGGGCGGCCCGTACGACGGCGGCAAGGGCCGGTTGTGGCGGTACGCGACGAAGACCGGGACGTGGACGGACATCAGCCCGGTGGCGGAGGCCGACACCTACTACGGCTTCAGCGGACTGACCGTCGACCGGCAGCACCCGGGCACCGTGATGGCGACGGGGTACAGCTCCTGGTGGCCGGACACCCAGATCTTCCGGTCCACGGACAGCGGTGGCACCTGGACCAAGGCGTGGGACTACACCTCGTACCCGAACCGCTCGAACCGCTACACGACGGACGTCTCGTCCGTGCCCTGGCTGACCTTCGGCGCGAATCCGTCGCCGCCCGAACAGACCCCGAAACTCGGCTGGATGACCGAGGGACTGGAGATCGACCCGTTCGACTCGGCCCGGATGATGTACGGGACGGGCGCGACGATCTACGGCACCGAGAACCTCACCAACTGGGACAGCGGAAGCCAGTTCACCGTCAAGCCCATGGTCCAGGGGCTGGAGGAGACGGCCGTCAACGACCTCGCCTCTCCCCCGTCGGGTGCTCCGCTGCTCAGCGCGCTCGGTGACATCGGCGGTTTCCGGCACACGGATCTCACCAAGGTCCCGTCGATGATGTACACCTCGCCTAACCTCACGACCACGACCAGCCTCGACTACGCCGAGACCGACCCGAACACGGTGGTCCGGGTCGGGAACCTCGACTCCGGGCCGCACATCGGCTTCTCGACGGACAACGGCGCCAACTGGTTCGCGGGCAGCGACCCTTCGGGGGTCACCGGCGGCGGCACGGTCGCCGCGGCCTCGGACGGCGGCCGCTTCGTGTGGAGCCCGGCGGGCACCGGGGTGCAGTACACCACCGGGTTCGGCACGTCGTGGTCCGCGTCGAGCGGCATCCCCGCGGGCGCGATCGTCGAGTCGGACCGGGTCGATCCGAAGACCTTCTACGGCTTCAAGTCGGGCAAGTTCTACGTCAGTTCGGACGGCGGAGCGACCTTCACGGCGTCCGCCGCCGGCAACCTGCCGACCGGGGACAGCGTGCGCTTCAAGGCGCTGCCCGGCACCAAGGGCGACGTGTGGCTGGCGGGCGGCGCGAGCGACGGCGCGTACGGGCTGTGGCACTCGACGGACGGCGGCGCGGCCTTCACCAGGCTGTCGAACGTCGACCAGGCCGACACGATCGGCTTCGGCAAGGCGGCGACCGGCGCGTCCTACCAGACGCTCTACACCAGCGCGAAGATCGGCGGCGTGCGCGGGATCTTCCGCTCGACGGACAAGGGCGCGAGCTGGACCCGCATCAACGACGACGCCCACCAGTGGGGTTGGACCGGCGCGGCCATCACCGGGGACCCCCGGATCTACGGGCGCGTGTACGTCGCCACGAACGGGCGCGGGATCGTCTACGGCGACACGTCGGACACCGGGGGCGGTGGCGGCGGTACGGACCCGACTCCCCCGCCGACGGGGGCCTGTTCGGTGACGTACAGGATCACGAACCAGTGGCAGGGCGGCTTCCAGGCCGACGTGTCCCTCACCAACACCGGCTCCGCCGCCTGGACCGGCTGGACCCTGGGCTGGTCCTTCGCCGACGGCCAGAAGATCACGCAGCTCTGGAACGCCGACCACACGCAGTCGGGCGCGGCGGTGACGGCCAAGAACGTGAGCTGGAACGCGAACGTGGCGGCGGGTTCGACGGTCGGCTTCGGCTTCACCGGGAGCTGGACGGGGACGAACACGAAACCGGCGTTCTTCAAGCTGGGGGACCAGGCCTGTGCGGTGAGCTGACCTCGTCGTCCCCGCCCCGTCACCCCTGGGGCGGGGGGGGGGCCGGGCCCCCCCCCCCCGCCCCCCCCCCCCCCCCCCCCCCGGGGGGGCCCCGGGGCGGGCCGGAAATAGTTGAACCCGCGGCCCCC
>NZ_JBIRQM010000011.1:149251-219371 GCF_044333225.1 Streptomyces sp. NPDC021080
GGTTTATTCAGGGGGGGGCACCGGGCGGGGGGGGTGTGGTCCCCGCGGCGCCCCCCCCCCCCCCCCGGGGGGGGGGGGGCCGGCGGGCCCCCCCCCGGGCGCCCCCGCGCCCGGCCGAACACGCGTCGCGCACCGGTCCGGTCCGTAAAGTCGATCACGCCTGCGCCACCTGTTTCACCGATGATTCACGCCTTCTTCACATCACTCGATATCGTCACCCCACCACGAACCATCCCTGGGGGGACCATGTCGTACAGTCGGCCGCCGCACGAGATCGAGCGGCCACCCGTGACACCCGGATCCGCGCCGGAGCCGGCGAGAACCCGCTGGGCGCGGAAGCGTCATGTGCTGCCGGCGATCGCGGTCGCGGTCCTCTTCGGCGTCACCGCCTGCGGCAGTGACGGCGGTGACCAGAGAAACGGCACCACGAAGGTCGCGGCCGCCAAGGTGCGGCCCACCGTGACCGTCACCGCGACGGCCACCGTCACCGCCACGGTGACCGCGGAGCCTGAACCGGCACCGACGGTGACCGCGACGAAGACGGTCAAGGTGAAGGTCACCGTCACCGCGCGAGCCGCATCGAACAGCGGCTCCGGAGGCGGCGGCAGCGGCGGAACCAGCACGGGCACCTGCTCGATCACGTCCAACGCCGGGAACTGCTACTCGGCGGGCCAGTACTGCCGCAACAGCGACCACGGCGCCGGCACGACCACCGCGGGCGGCACGAGGATCACCTGCGCATACCGGTCCGGCGGGTGGCGCTGGACGTACAGCTGACGGTCTGCCGCAGTACGGGTACGGCAGCGCCCGACAGCAGCGAGCCCTGCCCCGGTGCATCACGCCGGGGCAGGGCTCCAGCAGCATCCCCGACTTGTTCGTCGTTGAATGCCTGATGGGATCAGCGTAGCGGCGGCCACTGACAACGCCTTCGGAACGCCGGTCCGGGCGACGGGCTCGGACTCCGGGCTCGGACTCCGGGACAGGGGTCCCGCGCTCGTCACGGTGATGTCAGCGGCCACGACTCGCACGAGGGATCCGCGACGCAGTCGTCCACGGACTTCCGGTCCCGCGTGGCGCGCTCCAGCTCGGCCTCCGAGAACATCTTCAGCTGATCCGGCAGCCCATCGCACTCACCGGGCCGGGAATCGACGCTGTCGCCCGGGTCGTAGTCATCCGCCGACATGACCCCGACCCAGGCGTCCACGCAAGCCTGGTGGTCCCGTGCGGCCGAGGCCGCGGAGGGTTTCGCCCCGGCGACCGGCCCGCCGGGACCGCTGTCGCCGCCGAGGCCGGAACAGCCGGCGAGCGCGAGCCCGGCGGCGGCGAACAGGGCGGTGACGGAGCAGCGCATGGATCCCCCCGGGGTGACGCGGTGTCGGGGTCCGGACGCTAGCGGCGGTGAGACGGCCGGGTCCGCGTATGGGCCGGGCGTCACTCGGCCGTGTGTCACCCGAACGGGGAAGTTCCCCGGCCGGCAGCGGGTGGCGTCGAGCTGGAGGCGCCCCGACGGCGCAAGCTCTCCCTACCCGTATCTGCGGGCCAGCTCGGCGACGGTCCCGGCGATGCGGGCGCGCAGTTCGGGCGGCTCCAGTACCTCGACGGCGGTCCCGAGCCGCAGGAAGTCGTCGTGGGCCTGGTCCAAGGACTCGACGGGGACGGTGGCCAGGGTCCAACCCCGTTCGTCCGTAAGGCCGTCGGCCTCGACGGCCCGTCCGGCGGGACCGCTCAGGTCGGTTCCGGGCGCGATCCGCACGACCGCCTCCGCCCGGTGCAACCGCTCGTGGAAACCCCGCTGGTAGGCGGTCCAGTACTCCGCCAGGTCGAATCCCTCGGGCCGGGTGAACTCCGCTTCGGACGAGTGGAGTTCAAGGATCTGGTCCACCCGGAAGGTGCGCGGGCCCGGGCCGGCGACGACGTACCAGCGGCCCGCTTTCAGGACCAGGCCGTACGGCTCCAGCCGACGCTCCACGTCGGTGGGTTCGCGCCAGCGGCGGTAGCGGACGTCGAGGACCCGGCCGTTCCAGACGGCGTCGGCGACCGCGGTGAGGTACGGGGTCTCGTCGGCGTCCGCGTACCAGCCCGGCGCGTCCAGGTGGAAGCGGCCGCTCACCCGGTCCGCGTGCTCGCGCAGTTCGCGGGGAAGGGCGGCACGCACCTTGAGCTGGGCCGCGGCGAGCACCGAGCCGAGTCCGAGTTCGGCGGCCGGCCCGGGCACGCCGGCGAGGAACAGGGCCTCGGCCTCCTCGGTGGTGAGGCCGGTGAGACGGGTCCGGTAGCCGTCGAGCAGCCGGTAGCCGCCCGCGTGTCCCGCGTCGCCGTACAGCGGGACGCCCGCCGCGCTCAGCGCCTCGACGTCCCGGTACACGGTCCGGACCGACACCTCCAGTTCTTCGGCGAGCTGGGCGGCGGTGAGCCGGCCGCGGGTCTGGAGCAGCAGCAGGATCGAGATGAGACGGCTGGACTTCACTGACACAGGATGTCAGTGAAGCGGACCTAGCGTCCTGCCATGACTTCAGCCACGTCCACGCCTTCCACGGCCCCCGCGGCGCCTGCGGGCCCGGCGCCTTCCGGGCTCCCCGCGAGCTCCGGCGCACCCCCGGCCCCCGCCGCCTTCCGGGAGAAGTTCCTGACCGTGCCGCCGCCCGTCGAGACGGCGGGACGGCGGATCAAGCGGTACCACGTGACCGCGGACCCCGCCGGAATCGAACCGGAGGTCGAAAGGGCGGCCTACGCGATGCTGCCGCGGCTGCTTCCCGAGCCGGACGGCACCCCGCCCGCCACGTTCGCCGTCCTGCACCGGGGTGGCGACGACAGCGCCTACCTCTGCGCGTACAGCTGGGTCTGGGACAACGTCCTGCACTTCCGGGCCGCCGCCGCGGGCCAGCCGGTGCTGGGCTGTCCCGACCGGGACCCGACGAACTTCGCCGTCACGGAGCTTCCGTGGATCGGCTGCGTCTGGGAGCTGCCGCCGATCCTGCACGAGCGGAACGCCTGGGTACGGCATCTGCTCTCCCCCGAAGTACCCGACCTCGAGGCCTACTTGGCCGACTCGCTGCCCGAAGGAACCACAGGGGACCGCGCATGAACGACGCCCGCGACAACGCTCCGGCCGCGCACGACTTCGACTTCCTCCACGGTGACTGGGACGTCGCCCACCGCCGCCGTACCGACTTCCTCGACCCGGACAGCGACTGGGAGGAGTTCCCCGCGGTCAGCCGCTGCCGGCCCCTGTTCGGCGGTGCGGCGAACCTCGACGAGATCGACGTGCCGAGCCAGGGGTGGACGGGCCTGACGCTGCGGCTCTTCGACGTGGAGACCGGGCTGTGGTCGCTGAACTGGTCGTCCAGTCGCAGCGGTCGGCTGTTCCCTCCGGTGTTCGGGCGGTTCGGGCCGGACGGGCGCGGCGAGTTCCACGGCGACGACACCCATGACGGGAAGGAGGTGCGGGTGCGGTTCGTGTGGTCGGGGATCTCGGAGACGACGGCACGCTGGGAGCAGGCGTTCTCCGTGGACGGGGAGGAGACCTGGCTGACCAACTGGACCATGGACTTCACCCGGAGGAAGGCCGGCTGACGTCCGGGTCCGGCCCCGCTCCCGCACGTTCACCGCCTGCGATAGGCCCGCAGGGTGAAGTCCGGTTCGCGGCGCGGGACATCGGGGCCCGGCAGGGTCTCGACGCGCTCGGCGAGTCGGGGTCCGCCTGCCGCGTAGAGCCGGCCGCTGCGGATGTACTGGGCCACGCGACGCGGGGTGCGGCCCTGGCCGTGGCCGCGGAAGATGGCCGTGCCGCTCGGGACCAGGCCGTGCCCGGCGGCGTACTCCGTGATGCGTTCGGTCCCGTCCTCGGCGTGTTCGGCTCGGCAGTCCGCGGTCAACACGTCGATGTCGCTGCCGACATGATGGGACGCGTCCTTGTCGACGGTGGTGACGAACACACCGCCGGGACGCAGGAGGCGTGCGGCCTCGGCGACGACGGGCCTCGCGTCGTCCAGCAGATGCAGCAGCCAGACGGCGCACACGACGTCGAACGAGCCTGCGGGGAAGGGCAGTCGACGGGCGTCGGCGCGGACGACGGCTCCCGGCAGCCGCTCCGCCGCCCGGCGTGTCATGCCGTGGGCCGCGTCCGCTCCCGTCACCCGCAGCCCCGGCCGCGCGGCGGCGAGCCTGCTCGTCACGATGCCGGTGCCGCAGGCCAGGTCGAGCAGGTCCCGGGCGTCGTCCGGGACCAGCGCGAGCACGGCGGCGGCAGCGGCGACGGCCCGTGGCTCACCGCCCCGCGTCGCGTCGTACCCGTCCGCTTCCCTGTCGTAGTCCAGCACGGCGGTCAGCTCGCCCCGTGCGCCGGCGCGAGTTCCTCCACGCGGCGGGCGAGGTCGAAGTCGAGCGTGGTGACGGCGCCGCCGACGCTGTGGGTGTTCACGGTGAGGGCGATCGTGTTGTAGCCGAGGGTGAGGTCGGAGTGGTGGTCGAGTTCCTCCTGCACCTGGGCGATGTGCACGACCATCGCGGTCGCCGCGAAGTGGGTGCCGAGCCGGTAGGTGCGGGCGAGCCGGTCGCCGTCCAGTGACCAGCCGGGCAGCTCCGCCAGCCGCTCCTCGATCTGCTCGGGCTCCAGCGGTTCGACGGCCATGGACGTGATCCCTTCGTACGGCGGGTGAGGCGTGCGGGGCGGTGGGTCCGAGGTGGAGCGCGGGGTGTCGGACCGGCGGCGAAGGGCGACCGGAGCAGCCCTTCGCCCAGCGTGCCACAGTCGGCATCCCTCGGCAGGACACACACGGCGAGGTGGCTGACCTGCGACGGCCGGACGGGGTGCCCGCCGGTCACCGGCCGGAGGACCGCGCCGGTGACGGGGCCGCCGCCGGCTTCGCCGTGGCGGGCGGCCGACGGGCCGCGGCCCGCGTCCTCGGGTGGGCCGGACGGCGGACTCGGGGGGCGGACGGCGGGCTCGGGGGCAGAGGGCGGACTCGGGGGCAGAGGGCGGGCTCGGGAGACAGAGGGCGGGCTCGGGGGCAGAGGGCGGGCTCGGGAGACAGAGGGCGGGCTCGGGAGACAGAGGGCGGGCTCGGGAGGCAGAGGGCGGGCTCGGTTGCTCCGCCGCCCGGCGAGTCGGCCGCTTCGCGAGCCGGCCTCGGCGCTCCGGGCGCGCCCGGGTGCACTCCGGGCGTACTCCGGGCTCGTTCGAGCTCCGCTCCGGTCCCGCTCCGGGTGCGTTCACCTCCGTGCGGGCTTCCGTCCGGAGCCGTTCGCCCGGACCGTGATCGTGGGGCGGGCCCCGGTCCGTCGCGTCGGCTACGGTCGTCGCATGAGCATCGACCCGTCCGGTCCCGTCACCGCCCCGAGTGCCGCCACCGGCAGCGGTGTCGGACCGCTGTTGCGCGGCTGGCGGGAGCAGCGGCGAGTGAGCCAGCTGGAGCTGGCACTGCGGGCGAACTCCTCGGCACGGCACATCAGTTTCATCGAGACGGGCCGCTCCCGCCCCAGCGAGGAGATGGTGCTGCGGCTCGCCGGACATCTCGACGTACCGGTCCGGGAGCGCAACGCGCTGCTGCTCGCGGCGGGTTACGCCCCGCACTATCCGGAGACCCCGCTCGACGACCCGTCGATGGACGCGCTGCGCGAGGGCATGGAGCGGCTGATCCAGGGCTACGAGCCGTATCCGGCGCTGGTGGTCGACGCGACGTACGACGTTCTCGTCGCGAACCGCGGCATCGCGATGCTGCTGGACGGTGTCCCCGAGCGGCTCCTCGTGCCGCCGCTGAACGCGATACGGCTGACCCTGCACCCGGAGGGCCTGGCGCCGCGCATCCGCAATCTGCGCGCGTGGCGGGACCATCTGCTCGCCCAGATGAACCGGCAGATCGCGCTGCGCCGTTCGGAGCCGCTGCGCGCGCTGTACGAGGAGGTGGCGGCGTTCCCGGTCCCGGACCGGGACGCGGCGGTGGACGACGACGGGCCGCTCGGCCCCGCCTCCCGCTTCGCGCTCCCGTTGCTGATCGAGCACGAGGGCCGGGTGCTGTCGTTCCTCTCGTCCATCTCGACGTTCAACACCCCGATGGACGTGACGGTCTCCGAGCTGGCCATCGAGACGTTCCTCCCGGCGGACCCGGCGACGGCCAAATACCTTCACGCGATGAGGTCATGACGGTTGTCCACCGGCGGCCGGTGGCCGTCGGCGGGCTGATGCGGCAGACGGACGCAATGGCGTACGGTGCATCAAATCGCCCTGGGTGTCGATGTGTTGGGGTCAATCGATGATGGTTCCGCACGGACATGGCACACTGCACGCATACTTCGGCGCGTGGGGAGGCGTGGCGTGAGTGAGCGGCGGCCGGCACCCACGGTGGGGCAGGTGGTGCTGGGGCGGCGGCTGCAGGAACTGCGCGAGGCCGCGGGTCTGAAACGGGAAGAGGCGGCGCGTGTCCTGCGGGTCGCGCCGGCGACCGTGCGGCGGATGGAGACGGCCGAGGTCGCCCTCAAGATCCCTTACGTACAGGTCCTGTTGACGACGTACGGTGTCGCCGACGACGAGGCGGAGACCTTCGTCGCGCTGGCCGAGGAGGCGAACGAACCGGGCTGGTGGCAGCGGTACCACGACGTGCTGCCGGACTGGTTCAGCATGCACGTCAGCCTGGAGGGCGCGGCCCGGCTGATCCGCAGCTACGAACCGCACTTCGTGCCGGGGCTGCTGCAGACGGAGGAGTACGCGCGGGCCGTGCTGGAGGCCGGGACGGTCGGGCAGACGGGCACCGAGGCCATCGACCGGCATGTGGCGCTGCGCATGAAGCGGCAGGCGCTGCTCACCCGCGAGAACCCTCCCCACCTCTGGGTGATCATGGACGAGACGGCGTTGCTGCGTCCGGTGAGCATCCGGGGCGAGGTGATGCGCGACCAGATGGACCGGCTCCTGGAATGGGTCGAGCTCGATCATGTCACCTTGCAGGTCGCCGAGTTCGCGGCCGGTCCGCACCCGGGGACCTACACGTCCTTCGCGCTGTTCCGCTTCGCCGAGCGGGAGCTGCCCGACATCGTCTACAGCGAGTACGTGACCGGCGCGCTCTATCTCGACGCGCGGGAGGAGGTGGCCCTGCACCTGGAGGTGCTGGACCACATGTCCGCCCACGCCGCTTCCGCCGAGCGCACCAAGGACATCCTCCGGGAGTTCCGCGAGCGCTACTGAGCGGCCCCCGGACCACCGGGTCCTCGGCCGTCCTCGCGTTCCTCGTCCACGATCTCCGCGTCCACCACGACGTCGTCCTCGCCCGCGGCCTGCTCGGTGGGCGACCCCGTGGGCGACTCCGTGGGCGGCCGGTCGTGCGGGGCCGACTGCTGCTGGGCCTGGGCGTACATGGCCTGGCCCATCTGCTGGCTGACGGTGGCCAGTTTCTCGATGGCTCCGCGCAGGGCGGCGGTGTCGGTGGAGGAGTCCCCCAGGAGCTGTTTCAGTTCGGCGGCCGCCGATGCGACCTCGGTCTTCGTGTCCGCGGGGATGCGTTCGTCGTTCTCCCGGACGAACTTCTCCGTCTGGTAGACGAGTTGCTCTCCCTGGTTGCGGGCCTCGGCCGCCTCCCTGCCCCGCCGGTCCTCCTCGGCGTACTGCTCGGCCTCGCGCACCATGCGGTCGATGTCGTTCTTGGCCAGGGCGGAGCCGCCGGTCACGGTCATCTTCTGCTCGCGCCCGGTGGCCAGATCCTTCGCGGAGACATGGGTGATCCCGTTGGCGTCGATGTCGAAGGCGACCTCGATCTGCGGGACACCGCGGGGCGCGGGCGGCAGTCCGGTGAGGTCGAAGACCCCGAGCTTCTTGTTGTACGCGGCGATCTCGCGCTCGCCCTGGTAGACCTGGATGCCGACCGAGGGCTGGTTGTCGGCGGCCGTCGTGAAGATCTCCGAACGCCGCGTGGGAATCGTGGTGTTGCGCTCGATGAGCGTGGTCATGATGCCGCCCTTGGTCTCGATGCCGAGGGACAGCGGGGTGACGTCGAGGAGAAGTACGTCCTTCACGTCCCCCCGGATCACACCGGCCTGGAGTCCGGCACCCAGAGCCACGACCTCGTCCGGGTTGACGCCCCTGTGCGGGTCCTTGCCGGTGAGTTCCTTCACCAGGTCGGTGACGGCGGGCATCCGGGTGGATCCACCGACCATGACGACATGGTCGACGGCCGACAGCTTGACACCGGCGTCCTTGACGGCCTGGTGGAAGGGGGTCTTGCAGCGGTCGAGCAGGTCGGCTGTCAGCTCCTGGAACTGGGCGCGCGTCAGTTTCTCGTCGAGGTGCAGCGGGCCTTGGGCGGTGGCGGTGATGTAGGGCAGGTTGACGGTGGTCTCGGTGGACGAGGACAGCTCGATCTTGGCCTTCTCTGCTCCCTCGCGCAGCCGCTGCAGGGCCATCTTGTCGTGTCCGAGATCGATGCCGTGCGCGGCCTTGAAGCGCTGCGCGAGGTGCTCGACGATCCGCTGGTCCCAGTCGTCCCCGCCGAGCCGGGTGTCACCGTTGGTCGCCTTGACCTCGATGACCCCGTCGCCGATCTCCAGGAGCGAGACGTCGAAGGTGCCGCCGCCCAGGTCGAAGACGAGGACGGTCTGTTCCTCCCCGCGGTCGAGCCCGTACGCCAGGGCCGCGGCGGTCGGCTCGTTGATGATCCGCAATACCTTCAGGCCCGCGATCTCGCCCGCCTCCTTGGTGGCCTGGCGCTGCGCGTCGTCGAAGTAGGCGGGCACGGTGATGACGGCGTCCGTGACGTCCTGGCCGAGATAGGCCTCGGCGTCCCGCTTCAGTTTCTGCAGCACCCGCGCCGAGAGTTCCTGGGCGCGGTAGCGGGTGCCGTCGATGCTGCCCTTCTCGGGGAACCGCCAGGTCACATCGCCCATGTACCGTTTCACGGACCGCGCGGTGCGCTCCACGTTCGTCACGGCCTGCCGTTTGGCGACCTCGCCGACCAGCACCTCGCCGTTCTTGGCGAAGGCCACCACCGAGGGCGTGGTGCGCGCTCCCTCGGCATTGGCGACGACGGTCGCCTCACCCCCCTCCAGGACGGCCACCACCGAGTTCGTCGTACCGAGATCGATCCCGACCGCACGTCCCATGTCCGTCCCCTTCCGCCCCGGCTCTGCCCGCCCTCAAGCACAAAACCTGTGTTCTCGCTTGTCAATGGCGCGGACGGCCGCACAGGGGCGGACATGCCGGTGCCGCGCCCCCACGGACAGGACGCGGCACCGGAGTTCGGACGTCAGGCGAGCTTCGCCGACAGGGTGATCGTCGTGCCGGTCAGGGCCTGGCTGACCGGGCAGTTCTTCTTGGCGTCCTCGGCCGCCGCGGCGAAACCGTCGTCGTCGAGGCCCGGCACCGTGCCCTCGACCGTGAGGTGGATGCCGGTGATGCCCTCGCCGGGCTGGAACGTGACGTCGGCGTTGGTGACGAGCTTGGTGGGCGGCGTCCCGGCACCCGCGAGGGCGTGCGACAGCGCCATGGAGAAGCAGCTGGAGTGGGCTGCCGCGATCAGTTCCTCGGGGCTGGTCTTGCCGTTCGCGTCCTGGGCGCGCGAGGCCCAGGTGACCGGCTGGTCGGCGATGGCACCGGAGGAGTCGAAGGTGACGACGCCGTTGCCCTCGAGCAGGTTGCCTTCCCACACGGTGTGTGCGGTGCGCGTGGTTGCCACGATGATTCCTTTCGGGTGTGGTCCCGTTGCCGGGGTCCGTGACTCCCATCCGATCACACCTGGGCCCGGTACACCCCGCGGTTCGGGCGGCGACCTGCCGGTGCGTGTCCGGGATTTCGCCGGCGAGGACCGCGGCGGGCCGACCGGGGCGGCGCGGCAGGAACTCAGGTCACCCGGAAGACCGGCCCGCGGGCGGTGAACGGGAGCCGTGCGCCGTGCGGCACCAGATAGGCGTGCTCGCGCCGCACCCGCAGCACGTCGCAGTATCCGTCCGTGATCACCAGAACGGGCGCACCCGGCGGGAAGTCGTCGGCGCGGTGCAGCAGATCGATGCCCGGCTGCAGCACGGTGCCGCCCCGCCCGTGCACCCGTACGCGTCCGGCGATCTCCGTGACGGGCAGATAGCCGGCGTCGTGCGGGGCCGCGTCGCAGAACACGACCCGGGCGGCCGGTACGTCGCGGGCCTCGGCGTACGAGGCGATGGCTCCCAGTGCCTTGCCGAGCAGGACGCGGTCCATGGAGGCGGAGGTGTCGAGCACGACGCCGAAGGTGCAGCGGGCGATCTCCTCGGGCGGGTACCAGCGGCCCGCGCGCGGGATGTCCGGGGTGGCCGCCTGCCGGCGGGAGGGACGCGCGTACGACCGCAGCGGCTCGGGCCGGGGCACGAACTCGTCGAACCAGCGGGCGAGCCGGGCGTCCCAGGGCAGCGGCGGGTGGCTGAGCGCCCGGATCTCCTCGACCAGGCCGCCGGGCAGGAAGCCGCGCTCCTGCTGCTGGTGCAGATCGAGACCCCGGGCCAGGCCGCGGCGGTAGAACTCGTCGAGGTCGACGTAGTCGCGCGGCGCGCCGAGGGGCCCGCCGAGAATGTCACCCGTCCCCTTGCCGCGCAGGGTGGCCAGGCGGCGCATGCGGCGCATGTCGCCGACGATCCGGTCGTACACCTCCTCGGCCGACAGATCCTTCAACTCCGGCTCGTGGAGCAGCCCTTCGGGCATCGTGCCGACCTGCATCCCGCACAGCCAGCCGTTGATCACATAGTCGGCGGCGACGTTGAAGAGGTACGGGTCCCGGGTACCGCAGCGGTCCCCGTGGCGCAGGGCGGCGTGCAGCATCTCGTGGGCGAGGACGAACCGCCATTCCTCGTCGCTGAACCGCCGCAGCGGGTTGATGTAGATCTCGGCCGCCGCGGTGTCCACGGCGGCGACGGAGATGCCGTGGGCGCGGGCGAGTTCGGCGTCGGCGACGAGGGTGATGCCCGCCGCGAGGCCGCCGAGCAGCGGGTAGGAGGAGACGAACCAGCTCAGCGCCCGCTCCCAGGGCCGGAGCGGGACGGGCCCCTCGCCCATGGAGGCGCGTCTGCCGCCGGCCACGTCCATCGCGGCGGACATGGTGCTGGTCAGCCCGTGGGCGAAGGCCACCTGCCAGTCGGCCGGCGTGGCACCGTTCCAGACGTTCCAGGGCACGAGCACCTGGTCCGGGTCGCCGCCCGCCGTGCCGCAGTGCTCGTACCGGGGCGGGATGCCGTCGCGGCGCCAGACCGCGGCGAGCCGTTCCTCGTCGCCGTCGGGGTAGGCGGCCGGGAGGTCCTCGGGGGCCGGTCCCGGCGAGAAGCCGAGGAGGAAGCGGTTCACCACGACGCAGCGGGCGGCGAGGTCGAAGCGGTCGGGCTGCTCGCGCGTCCCGGCCGCGGCCGGGACATGGCCGAAGCCCAGATGGATGACGGCGTGCGCCAGGGCCCAGGCCCAGGCGGCGGGTTCGGCGCGGCGGGTGGGGTGGACGTGCAGGGTCCCGTTGGAGTCGACGGTCACCAGCCCGCCCCGGGGAGCTCGGGCGCACGTCTCCTCCCGGCAGACCCGGAAGCCGACGGCGTCCAGCGCCGGATTGGCCCGTGCCAGCCGCATCCCCTCGGCGAACGCCTCGGTGGCGGGATCCGGCTTGGCCTTGGTTCCGGCCTTGCGGGAACGGCTCACCGCCGCGCCTCCACCAGGCGCGGCATGTCCCGGGCCGCCTCCACCAGGAACCACGCGGGCAGGACGGGATTGCCGTCGGCGTCCGAGGCGATGACGCTCTGGGCGACCTCGACGGATATCTCGGCGAGCTGGATGAGCAGGGACTTGGCCCGGTACGCGGTCTGGCGGGAGTTGGCCGGGATGTGGTCCCGGCCGGCCGGGAGTTCCTTGATGAGCCGGCCGCGGAAGGACTCCGCCAGGTAGTAGAGGAGATCGCGGTCCTCCATGTGGGAGGGCCAGCGGGCGTCGCCCTTGAGGATGGCCTCGATGCCGAAGCGGCTGCGCACGATCTTGACGTAGCCGCAGAACGCGACCGCGTGCGCGGGCGTCAGCGTGCCGTGGGCGATCACCCTCAGGGTCTGCTCGTCGATCGCGGGACCGAAGGAGCCCAGCGCGTCGGAGAGCATGTGCCAGGAGCGCGGCGTGGAGAAGGGCTCCTCCGTCTTCGGCGGCTTGGACCACAGGTGGTCGGGGCGGTCGGTGAGGTGGTCGAGCACCCAGGGGTGGATGTCGTTCGCGGCGGCCCAGGCCAGCCAGTCCTTCGGAGAGGCCTCCAGATGGACGTGGGTGAGCCGGTTGACCAGCGCGGAGGCGATGGGGCGGGCCAGCGCGTTGTCCGTCGAGCGGTTGCCCGCGCCGATCACGATGGAGCCCTTCGGCAGTTCGTAGTCACCGATGCGGCGGTCCAGGATCAGCGAGTAGAAGGCCTTCTGCACGTCGGGGGTCGCCGCGTTCAGCTCGTCCAGGAACAGGCAGTACGGCTCGTCGCGGGCGATGGCCTGC
This sequence comes from Streptomyces sp. NPDC021080, assembly GCF_044333225.1. Classification (NCBI taxonomy): domain Bacteria; kingdom Bacillati; phylum Actinomycetota; class Actinomycetes; order Kitasatosporales; family Streptomycetaceae; genus Streptomyces; species Streptomyces sp. NPDC021080. Next base: position 161,700 of record NZ_JBIRQM010000011.1, read on the forward strand.
GGCGGGCAGAAGACGGAACGCCCGTCGCGGATCTGCGGCACGCCGATCAGGTCCTCCGGCGCGAGCTGCGTGCCCAGCAGGCTCACGCACTCCAGCCCCAGAGATTCGGCGAACTCCCTGACCAGGGAGGACTTTCCGATGCCCGGGGCGCCCCAGAGGAAGACCGGCCGCACGGTGGCGAGACCGAGAAGCAGCTCCGGGACGCGGGAGGGAGTGACGGTGACGGCTGCCTGCACAGGCGAACTCCTCGAAGAGGTGCGAGAGGTGGTGGTGACGGTGCGGGTGGCACGCGGGCGGAGGCGCGACGTGCGATGCCCACAGTGTGGGCACGGCGGCCCGTCGGCCGCCTCCCATTTTCCGGCGTGCGCGACCTCGTCGGCCGGCTGCTCCCCCGTCCGCGGTGAAGCCGCCGCTCGGGCGGCCGGCTGCTCTCTCGCGGTGGGGTCGCCGCTCAGGCGGCCTGTTCGTCCGGGCGGGCCGCCGGGAGCGGTACCTGGGGGCCGTCGCACTCGCCCAGCCAGCGCCGCAGTACGTCGTGCACCCGCTCCGCACCGACGAGTCCGGTGTCCGGGCCCGTGGGTTCGGTGGCCGCTCCGGCCGGTGCGGACAGCGTCACCGGGGAGAGCAGGAAGGGGTGACCCTGGGCACCGCCGAGCCCGCCGTGCGAGCCGATCTGCTCCTCGAAGGCGAGGACTTCGCCCTCGACGGGGTCGCACCAGGAGTTGACCATGATGTCGGCGGCGTGCGGGAACGTGTGCGTGCGCCGCACCGCGGCGGCGGCGCCGGGGCCGAAGTCGGCCAGCGGGCCCGGGTGTTCGTCGTCGAGCCGGTCCACCGGCACCTCGGCTCCGTGCGCGCCGAGCACGAGTCCGCCGTGCTCCTCGCTGCGCACCAGGAGGAAGCCGACGCCGGGGTGGTTGGCGAGCGTGGACAGCAGCGCGGGGTGGCGCCGGTCGATCTCCTCCCGGCTCATCCGGTGCGGAACGTCGGGGAAGGAGACGAGCCCGAGGTTGCCGGAGGCCAGGACCAGGGGCTCGGAGCGGCGCCCTGCCGGTCCGCGCAGGTCCTCGCGCTCCTCGACCGGTCTGCGCAGAGCGGCCCGGACGGCGGTCCGCGCCTCGGCACCGCTGTGGGTGCGCCGCACCTTGCGGGGCACGGGCAGCCCGCAGCCCGCCCGGACCAGGTTGCCGAGGCTGAGGCCGTACCGGGTCTGGAAGGTCTCGCCCGGGCTCTGGCCGTGGTCGGAGAGCACCACGATCCGGTACGGCCGCGGGGCGTGCTCGGCGACCTTCTCGATCAGCGCGAGCGACCGGTCGAGCCGCTCCAGGATCCTCTCGGCGTCCCGGCTGCGCGGCCCGGAGTGGTGCGCCACCTCGTCGTAGGCGACCAGGTCCGCGTAGACCGCGTTGCGTCCGGCGAGCATGTCGCCGATCACCGCGGCGACCACGACGTCCCGCTCGACGACGGTCGCGAAGGCGCGGACGAACGGGTACAGCCCGCCGCGTCCGACCCGGGGCCGCCGCCGCTGGAGGCGGGCCCGGGTGGACTGGCCCGTCTCCCTGAAGGCCTCGGCGACGAACGACATCGCCGTACGGACGGCGTTGGCCGGGTCGGAGAAGTACGCGAAGTAGCCCGCCCGCGAGCGGTTGTCGCGTCCCCGGCGCGCGGCCACGGACAGCACGAGGGCGAGTTCGTCGGCGCCACCGCTGAAGAGGTTGCCGCGGCTCGCGCCGCCGACGGTGAGCAGCCCCGCGTCGCCGGTGTGCTCGACGGCCCGCCGCTGGAGTTCGGCGGCGCTGGTCGGCCGGTTGCAGACCATGACCTCCTGGGTGTCCTTCTCGTACCACCGGAAGGCGGGGACGTCGTGGTTGCTGCCGTGCAGGATGCCGAGCTGACTGGCGCCGGTCTGGCTGGACCAGTCGGTTCTCCACCGGGTGAGCCGGTGGGTGGGACGGGTCCCGTGGAGCCATCGGGCGGCGGTCGGCATCAGTTCCCTGTCGATCGCCTCGCGCAGCACGTCGTGTCCGACGCCGTCGAGTTGGAGGAAGACCACGCCGGGTGTCGAGGGGCCGGGCTGCCCGGCGGCGCGTCTGCGGCGGCGGTCGGCGAGGCGGTAGAGCCTGCGGCGGTACGCGTCGTCGTCCCGTACGGCGAGGGCGGCGCCGGTGGCCGAGGCGACGGCCGACATGACGGCGGCCACGACCACTGCGGTCTCGGGGGCCGCCTCACTGCTCCCGGAGGGGTTGAGCCGCAGGGCGATCAGCAGCAGCGAGCCGTTCAGGAAGAAGACGAGCAGGCCGAGCACGAAGGCGGGGACGAGCAGCAGGGCCCGCACGAGCAACGGCCACACCAGCGACGACAGGAGGCCGAAGACGCCCGCGCCGGCCGCCGCGGTGACGGCGATCCGGGTCGCGCTGTCCCCGCTCGGCGACTGCAGCCGGAAGTCGGGAAGCGCACCGGCGAGGACGAGCATCGTGACCGTGGACACGGCCCACACCGTGATGCTGCGTCCCGCCGCGCTGGCGAGGCGCCTCCACCGTCCCTTGTCCACGCCCAGCCCACCTCACGTCCCGGCCCGCCCGGTCCGCGCGGCCTGCTCCCACCCTGTCACAACGGCCGGAGATCCCCAGAAGTCCCCAAAAGCTGCAAGAAGTCCTCAGCAGGCTTCCCGGGTGCCTCAAGCCCGGGGGCACCCCGGGGAGGAGGTCAACGGCCGTCGTAACCGGCCGTCGGCATCGACAGACGGCGGTGGACGCTGGCCTTCATCTGGGCGTCGTAGAAGGGTTCGGCGGTGCCGACGGTCTCGATGCGCACGCCGCGGCGCGCGCACTCGGCGGTGAACTCCTCCACCGAGGCGAGGGCACGCTCCAGCACCCGGCGGCTGGGCGCGACGAACAGGTCCACGAGACCGGCCTCGACATCGGCCCACAGGCTGCGGTGGTCGGGGCGCAGACCCCGCACCAGCAGTTCCCGCGTGACGACATAGCCCTGCTCGGCGGCCCAGCGGGCGCACATCGCGTGCTGGCTGCGGGAGTCGACGAGAAAGGGGTCCTCGTCGAGCTCCTCCAGAGGTGTCAGGCTCGCGATCGCCGTGACGCGGAGCGACGGCGGGCGCGGCACGGAGCCGCTCCGCTCGTGCGGGCGTGCGAGGGCGTGCGCGCCGGAGGCACCGCGTGCGTCTCTCATGGTGTCCCCCTCACCTCCTGGTTTCGCCGCAGACCCTACTCCTGCCCGTAGGCTCGGGGGGAGTCGTGCGAAGGAGGCAAAGAGGTGCCGGTGGAGATCACCTGGTGGGGGCACGCCACCTGCACGCTGGAGGACTCCGGGACACGCGTGCTCACCGATCCCCTCTTCGCGCGCCGGCTCGCGCACCTGCGGCGCAGGCGCGGGGCGCCGCCCCCTCCCCCGGCGGCGGTCGCGGACGTCGCGCTCGTCTCCCATCTGCACGCCGACCATCTGCATCTGCCCTCGCTGGCGCGGCTGGCCCCCGGTACCCGGCTGCTCGTGCCGCGCGGTGCCCCGCGCTCGGTGCCCGGACTGCGCAAGCTGGACCATCTGCGGCTCACGGAGGTCGCGCCCGGTGACCGCACCCGGGTCGGCGACCTGGCCGTACGCACGGTTCCGGCACGGCACGACGGACGCCGGCTGCCGATCGGACCGCACCGCTCCCCCGCCGTGGGGTACGTGATCGAGGGCGAGGCGCGGACGTACTTCGCCGGGGACACGGGGCTGTTCGCGTCGATGGCCGAGGAGGTCGGACCGGTCGACGTGGCCCTGCTGCCGGTCGGCGGCTGGGGCCCGTACCTCGGGGACGGACATCTCGACGCGAGGCGTGCGGCCGAGGCGCTCGCGGCGCTGCGTCCGCGCAGCGCCGTGCCGGTGCACTACGGCACGTTCTGGCCCATCGGAATGGATGCCGTGCGCCCCCATGAATTCCACGCTCCGGGTGAGGAGTTCGTGCGCCTGGCCGCCGAGCGTGCGCCCCAGGTGGCGGTGCATCTGCTGCGGCAGGGCGAGAGCGTTCGTCCGGAGGCCGCTCGGTGATGTCCTGGTCCGCCGCGGGGGCGGTGGCTCCCTCGGTCGTTCTGTCGGTCAAGAGCGCCGTCGTCCTGTCGGTCAAGGGCACCGCTCCGGTCGTGTTCCTGTCCGACACGGCGCCGACCGTCCCGCCGGAGTCCACTCAGCAGGCGATCGGCTATCCGTCGCTGTTCCTCCTGGTGCTGATCGGCGCTCTGGTGCCGGTGGTGCCGACGGGTGCGCTGGTGAGTTCGGCGGCGGTGGTGGCCTTCCACCAGACGTCGCCCTTCGCGCTGTCGATGGTGTTCGCGGTGTCGTCGGTCGCCGCGTTCCTCGGCGACATGTCGCTCTACTGGCTCGGGCAGCGCGGTATGGGCTCGAAGAACGGGTCGCGCTGGCTGGAGACGATCCGGGAACGCGCCCCCGAGGACCGGCTCGCCCAGGCGCAGCGGAAACTCGCCGACCACGGCATCGCCGTCCTCGTCCTGTCCCGCCTCGTACCCGCGGGCCGCATTCCGGTGATGCTGGCGTGTCTGCTGGCGAAGATGCCGCTGCGCGTCTTCGCCCGCGGAGACGTCCCGGCCTGCCTCGCGTGGGCGGCCACCTATCAGATCATCGGCATCCTCGGCGGCTCGCTCTTCCCCGAGCCCTGGGAGGGCGTGGTGGCGGCGGTGGCGCTGACGGTCGCGATCAGCGTGGCGCCGAGCCTGTGGCGCAGGTTCCGCGGGCGGACCCCCTCGTAGCCACGCGGTCGCCGTCCGTACGGGGGCACGATCGCCGCTTCTTCGGGGACACCGTCCGTACGAGGGCACGGTCACCGCCTCTTGCGGGAACACCGTCCGTACGAGGGCACGTCACCGCCTCTCCGGGAGTCGTGGAGGAGGCACAGGTCATTCCAGCACCCGGGAACCCCCCACCGCCAAGTCCCACAGGTTCTCCCGGGCCAGGCCCGCCCGCTCCCACGCGGCCCGCACCCGCCGCAGGGGCTCCAGCACCGGTTCGGCGGAGAGCACGAACGTGCCCCAGTGCATCGGGGCCATGCGCCGCGCCCGCAGGTCGACGGCCGCCTGCACGGCCTCTTCGGGGTCGCAGTGCACATCGCTCAGCCACCAGCGGGGGTCGTACGCGCCGATGGGCAGGAGGGCGAGGTCGATCCCCGGGTGGCGCTGTCCGATGCGAGTGAACCAGTGGCCGTATCCGGTGTCGCCCGCGAAGTACACACGCGTGCCCTCGGGCGCCGTGAGCATCCAGCCACCCCACAGGGAGCGGCAGGTGTCGGTGAGGGTGCGCCTGGACCAGTGATGGGCGGGGACGAAGTCGAAGCGGACGCCGTCGAGTCGGGCCGCCTCCCACCAGTCGAGCTCGGTGACCCGGCTGAACCGGCGTCGCCTGAACCAGCGTCCGAGGCCGGCCGGCACGAACACCGGTGTGTCGCGCGGGAGTCGGCGCAGGGTCGGTGCGTCCAGATGGTCGTAGTGGTTGTGGCTGATGACGACCGCGTCGACGCGCGGCAGCGCGCTCCAGGCCACGCCGGCCGGGGTGATCCGGGCCGGGGTCCCCACGATCCGGCGGGACCAGACCGGGTCGGTGAGGACGGTGAGCCCACCGATCCGGATCACCCAACTCGCGTGCCCCGCCCAGGAGACGGCGACCGTCCGGGCGTCCACACCGGGCAGCGGTCCCGGCTCGAAGGGCAGCAGCGGGACGTCGGCGAGCGCGTCGGCACGCGGCCTCAGGGCACCTTCGCGGGCGAGCCGCGCGAAGGCACGCACCCCCGGCAGCGGCGCGGTCAGCCGGTCCACGAAGGACCGGGGCCAGACACGCCGCTCACCGAGCGGGCGGGGCCCGGTGAGGGGGTGCGGCTCGGTGAGGGGGTGCGGGGGTGAGGGCGGGGGCGGCAGGACGGTGGAGTGCCCCGGTGCCGGGGCAACCGGTGCGGCCGGTGCGGCACGGGGCACGGGATCGCCGGTGTCCTGGGGCGTCGTGCTCGTGGTGGTCGACTCGGACTGCTGCGTCATCGAGGAGACTCCCGTCGCTGAGCTTCGTCGCGGAGATCGTCGAAGGCCGACTCCAACCGGGTCAACGCGCGGTGCACATGCGGCAGTTCCAGGGGCGAGGGGGACGTGAGCGATTCCTGGCGTTCCTCGTCCGTGGAGCCGAGCAGCGGGCCGGTGCCGAGGCGGACCCGGAGCGCCGCGAGGTCGTCGCCGAAGCGGTGTCCGCCCGGCGCGGGCATGCCGAGCCGGACGGAGAGAAAGTCCTCCAGGTCCTGCGCGTCACCGACGCCGTGCGCGCCGAGGGCGGAGCGGAGCGGGCCGAGGTCGACGTACAGGTGCCGGCCGGCCTGCGGGGGGCGCGCGACGGCCCCCGCCGCGCCGAGCAGGCGGTGGGCGGCCTCGGCCACGCGCGCGTGCAGGCGTACGGCGGCCGTGAGCCGTTCGGTGATCGCGGCGGGCTCGCCGAGCGCGTACGCGGCCGCGGCGGCGACCGGTCCGGCGACGCGCGCGCCCAGCACGGTGAGCACGTCGAGGACCCGGGAACGCAGCGCCGCGCCCGCGTCGTCGTCGGGGAAGCGGGCGACGGCGGCCGGCCAGCCCTGCGGCAGGAAGACACCCGCGAGGTCGCTGATCACGGTGACGTCGTGGAGCATCTCGGCGGGGCTGAGCAGCACGGTGTCCTGCGGCCGGTGCAGGCTGTCGCGCCAGGTCTCGTCGCTGACGATGTGCAGCCCCTCGCCCGCCGCGGCCTCCACGGCCTCGTGCACCACCTCCGGGGGCGCGACGGTGGCGGTCGGGTCGTCGGCGACGGACAGCAGGAGCAGCCGCGGGTCGCCGCCCTCCGCGCGGACCCTGCGGACGGTCTCCAGGAGGGCGTAGGGATCGGGGACACCGCCGCACTCCGCGGGTGTCGCCACATGGAACACGGATCTGCCCAGCAGGCGTGCCTGGGGTGCCCACCACGCGGCGCACGGACGGGGCACGAGGATGTCGCCGCCGAGCGCGCCGGTCAGGGCGAGCAGCAGCGCGGGGGCTCCGGGGGCGGCCGCCACCCGGCCGGGGGCGGCGCGCAGTCCGCGCCGGGTCCAGTAGCCCCCGGCGGCGTCGAGGAGCACGGGACCGCCGCCGAAGGGCTCGGCGTCGTCGCGGTCCGCGGCGGCGGCCAGCACCGAGCGGAGTTCCGGCAGCACGGGGAGGCCCTGGCCGGGCAGGGGCGGACCGTACCGGACCGGTCCGTGGCCTTCCGGGTCCGTCCGCCGCATACCTGCCTCCGCACCGTGGATGCCGCCGTTCCCCGTTCCGGACCCTGCCCGTCCGTACGATTCCGGGTGTCCTCGTCCCCTCGTACAGTTCGCCGGGGGCCGCTCGCCGCCCCGTGCCGTGAGCCGGCCGGTGTCCAGAGGCATGCCGTCCCGTGCGTGTTCCCCCGTGCGCACCCGTCACACCATCGGCTGCCGCGGCGTCCTCCCCGCTAGAACCGCCGTCGGCGCAGTCTGCGCAGCTGGTACGCGGCCGCGCCCACGGCCCCGGCGATCAGCACTCCGCCGATGACCAGCGACGGCACGGAGTCGGTGAACACACCGCCCTCGCCGGCGCGTACGCCCCGCTGGACGGCGGGCGGAGGCGTCGCCGCCCCGGAGCCGGAGCCGGTCCCGGTGTCGGGGCCGTGCGTCGCCGTCGCGCTCCGGGCGACGGAGTACGAGGCGGTCCACTGCTTCCCGTGACCGCCCGGGGGCGCGGGGCAGACCCCGCCGACGTTCCACCGTCCGTCGGCACCCCCGGTGTCGGGGGCGCCCGTGTCGGGGGCTCCGGTGTCGGGTCCCGTTCGGTCCGGGCCCACCGTGTCGGGAACCGCGGTGTCGGGGCCCGGGCCGTCCGGGCCCACGGGGTCGGGAACCGTGTCGGGCCCCACCGTGTCGGGGCCCACGTCATCGGGACCTACCGTGTTTGGACCCACCGTGTTTGGACCCACCGTGTCCGGACCCACGGTGTCGGCGGTCAGCGGGTCGGGGGCCAGGGGGTCGCCTGCGCCGGGAGCGGGCGCCGGGGCGTCGGACACGACGGCGTACGGACCCCCGGCAGCGGGGCTCACCGCACCCGCCGCCCCCTCAGCCGCACCCGCTCCACCGGAATTCTTCGCGTCGGAGGCGTCCGAGGCACCGGAGTCGGAGCCGGTGCCGGTACCGAGCGTCCCGGGACTCACCTCGTCGAAACCGCGCCCCGCGTCGGACCCCTCTGTGGCGGAGTCCGCGTCCTGGCCAGGTCCGCCGGAGGAGACGTGGGCCGTTCCGCTGTAGGAGGCGGCACCCGCGGCGCCCGGGCCGGCGCCCTCGACGCGGTGAAGCTGAACCCTGCCCTCCTGGAAACCCTGCGAACTGGCGTCGATGGAGTCCGGCAGGGTTCCCCCGATCGCGTCGCAGCTGACCGTGACGGTGACGGTGCCGCCGGGTTCGACGGAGCCCGGACTGACCTCCGCGGCCGGATCCGCGGACGCGCCCGACGCGGCGGCGCCGAGGGCTGCGCCGGCCAGGGCGGTGGCGTACAGGGCACGGGCGGTGCGGCGCATGAGCGAGGCTCCTTCGGCGGGGCTGCGGTCCGAGAGTCACGGCCGTCGTGTCCCTCGGGGCCATCAGAGCCCCCCGTACCGCCGGGCGCGAACGGCCGGGCACCATTCGCGGGAAAGCGGGGGCCCGAGCGGGTGACATCGTGGCGGCGCGACGACCGGTTTCCCGGGCCCGCCGTCCGACGGTCCCGCACCCGACCCCGGCCCTCGCCCTCGCCCTCGCCCTCGCCCTCGCCCGGAGCCTGTACGGCATCCCCGGCCAGGTCCTGTCCGACGATTCCTGTCTGCCCGGCGGCGTCATGCACGCCCTCTCGCCGCACCGGTTAAAGATCAAGCTAGGCCGCGTCGCGCATGATCTGGTCGCGCAGGCGGGTGCAGCAGCGGTTGATGAGGCGGGAGACGTGCATCTGGGAGATGCCCAGTTCGTCGGCGATGCGACTTTGGGTCATGTCGTTGAAGAAGCGCATGTAGAGGATGGCGCGTTCCCGTTCGGGCAGGGCCTGGAGCCGGGGTTTGACGGCCTCGCGGTCGATGACGGTGTCGAGGGCCGGATCGGGTGAACCGAGGGCGTCGCCGAGGGAGTAGCCGTCCTCGCCGCCGGACAGTTCGGCGTCCAGGGAGAGCGCGGTGAAGCTCTCCAGTGCCTCCAGACCCGTCAGGACGTCCTCCTCGCTCATACGGGCGTGCTCGGCTATCTCCGCGACCGTGGGCCGGCGGCCCGGGATGGTCTGCGACAGGTCCTGTCCGGCGAACCGCACCCGGTTGCGCAGGTCCTGGACCCGGCGCGGCACGTGCAGGGTCCACATGTGGTCCCGGAAGTGGCGCTTGATCTCGCCGGTGATCGTGGGCACCGCGTAGCTCTCGAAGGCGTTGCCGAGCCCGGGGTCGTAGCGGTCGACGGCCTTCACCAGCCCGAGCGCCGCGACCTGGCGCAGATCCTCGTAACTCTCGCCGCGGCTGCGGAAGCGGCCCGCGAGCCGTTCGGCCATCGGCAGCCAGGACTCGACGATCTCCGCGCGGAGCGCCTCGCGCCGCTGCCCCGCGGGGAGCTCGGCGAGCCTGCGGAATGCCTCACCGGTGTCGGGGGCGTCGTCGTGCGGATGGTGCGTCGCGCTCGCTCGAGTTCGCATGGTGCGTCGCAACTCCCTTGATGATGCCAGGTGATGGACGGTCATCGTGGGAACGCACCCGTGCTCCGGACGAGTACACCCATGGCGCGGATAGCCGCTCCCACGGACGTGCCTCCTGTCCGAAGCACTGCAACTGCGTCTGCCCCACGCCCTGCGGGACAAACACCCTCCGATCCTCCCTGACGCCCGGCCGCCCGTCCTCCCGGGGTCCGGTTCTCCGCTCCCCCGGGTCAGGGCCGGCGGCCGACCAGGCAGAGCAGTTTCGTCTGGACGTCGGCGCCGGGCGGCGGCTCCTCCGGGGCCGCGAAGAGCCCGCTCTTCTCCAGCTCCGCCGCGTGCGGGGTGACCTCCCGGACCGCGAAGGACAGGAGGTCCTCGGGGAGTTGTTCGTCGGCGCCGATGGCGCGGGACAGGTCCCAGGCATGGACCGTCAGATCCGTGACCAGCTGCGCGCAGTAGTCACCCGCCGGCATGTCCCCGAACGAGAGGTGGACCGTGCGGTCGAGCGCGCCCGGCTCGGCGAACACCACGCGGGAGGCCTCGGCCACGGACTCCCAGGCGGCGACCGGGTCGGAGCCGAGCAGGTCGCCCTCGACGCTGTCGCCGACCCCGTCGACGGTGGCGCCGTCCCGGACCAGCGCGGGCACCCACGCCTGCTCGGAGACGAGGTGCCCCACGAGGTCGCGCACGCTCCAGCCGGTGCACGGTGTGGGGGCCTCCCACTGGTCGTCGTGGACCGCGTGGACCCGGCGGCCGAAGAACTCCAGGGCCTCCGCCTGCCGGGCCAGGATCGGCTGCGGGTCGCTCATGCCGGCGGCACCCCCGCGGGTCCGCGATCCCGGGCGCCGTCACGGGTGCGGCCCGCCGCGACGGGCCGCCGCGGATGGCGGCGCAGGTACTCGCCCTCCAGCTGTGCCATGCGCACGTTGTGGGTGTGCAGCGCGTCGTTCGAACCGTGCAACAGCGTGTCGTGGCGGGTGCGGTGGATGGCCTCCAGCTCTTTCATCAGCTGCTGGTCGTCCAGCCGGCCCGGGTCGACTCCGGTCATGGTGCTACCCCGCTCGTCGTGGCCGTCGGTGCGGTCCGGGCGCCCGCCCCGGGCAGACACTGCCCCGAGCGGCGTCCGGGAGGAAGCCATGGATCGAGACCCACTCCCTCCACTCTACGAACATCCGGGGTACCGGGCCTCCCCGGGACGTACTCGGCGCCGCCGCGGGCCCGCGCCCGGAAGCCGCCCGGCGCCCCGCCGCAGGCCCGTGCCCGGGCCCTCCTGCCGCTCCCGCTCCCGCTCCCGCCAGCCCTATCGCTCCCGCCGGCCCTACCGCTCCCGCTCCACGCGGCGCTCGTCCCACACCGGCTCCTGCGTCTCCCGTACCCGGCCGTCCGACCCGAAGACCAGGTAGCGGTCGAAGGAGCGGGCGAACCAGCGGTCGTGGGTGACCGACAGCACCGTCCCCTCGTACGCCTCGAGGCCTTCCTGAAGGGCCTCCGCGGACTCCAGGTCGAGGTTGTCGGTCGGCTCGTCCAGCAGCAGGGCCGTCGAGCCCTCCAGTTCCAGGAGCAGGATCTGGAAGCGGGCCTGCTGGCCGCCCGACAGCCTCTCGAAGCGCTGCTCGGCCTGGGCGGTCAGCTCGTAGCGGCGCAGCCTGGACATCGCCGCCCCGCGGTCCTGCGAGTGCTCGCTCCACAGGATGTCCAGGAGCGTACGGCCCTCCAGTTCCGGGTGGGCGTGCGTCTGCGCGAAGTGCCCGGCGACCACGCGGGCGCCGAGCTTCCACTCGCCGGTGTGCGCCACGTCGCCGCCGGCGAGCAGCCGCAGGAAGTGGGACTTGCCCGAGCCGTTGGAGCCGAGGACGGCGACGCGCTCGCCGTAGTAGATCTCCAGGTCGAAGGGTTTCATCAGCCCGGTGAGCTCAAGTCCCTTGCAGGTCACGGCCCTCACCCCGGTGCGCCCGCCGTGCAGCCGCATCTTGATGTCCTGCTCCCGCGGCGGCTCCGGCGGCGGTCCGGCCTCCTCGAACTTGCGCAGCCGGGTCTGCGCCGCCGCGTAGCGGGACGCCATCTCATGGCTGACGGAGGCCGCCTGACGGAGGTTCAGCACCAGCTTCTTGAGCTGCGCGTGCTTCTCGTCCCAGCGCCGGCGCAGCTCCTCGAAGCGCGCGAACCGCTCCCGCCTGGCCTCGTGATAGGTCGCGAAACCGGCGCCGTGCACCCAGGCGTCGGCACCGGCCGGACTCGGCTCGACGCTGATGATCTTCTGGGCGGCGCGGGCGAGGAGTTCGCGGTCGTGGGAGACGAACAGGACGGTCTTGCGGGTCTCCTTGAGCCGCTCCTCCAGCCAGCGCTTGCCGGGCACGTCGAGATAGTTGTCCGGCTCGTCGAGGAGCAGCACCTCGTCGGTGCCGCGCAGCAGCGCCTCCAGCACCAGACGCTTCTGCTCGCCTCCGGACAGGGTCCGGACCAGTCGCCACTGCGCCTTCTCGTAGGGGACGCCGAGGGCGGCCATCGTGCACATGTCCCAGAGGGTCTCGGACTCGTATCCGCGGACCTCGGCCCAGTCGGACAGCGCCTGCGCGTAGTGGAGCTGCGCCGCCTCGTCGTCCACGGTCATCATCGCGTGCTCGGCGGCGTCCACGGCCCTCGCCGCCTCGCGGATGCGGGGCGGGGCCACGGAGACGAGCAGCTCACGCACGGTCGTCTCGTCGCGCACGGACCCCACGAACTGGCGCATCACGCCGAGCCCGCCACCCACGTTCACGGTCCCGCCGTGGGGCTTGATCTCCCCCGAGATCAGCCGCAGCAGCGTCGTCTTGCCGGCGCCGTTCGGTCCCACCAGGGCGACGACGGCCCCTTCCCCCACCCGAAACGACACATCGCCGAGCAGCGCCCTCCCATCGGGAAGGTAGTACTCAAGGTGTGCGGCTTCGAGATGTCCCATGGGCAGGCATTCTCCGGGGAGCGGGGGTGCTGGGCAAACGCGTATCCCACGGAGGGCCCGGGGACGGGGCGGAAAGCGCCTGATCCGGGGTAGACGGACCGGCATGACCACGACCCCGGATGCCGGTCCGACCGCCCTCGTACCGGGCCGCCACGCCCTTCGGGACGGCCTGCTCGCGCTGGACCACCGGCTCTTCGAGGCGGTCGCGGCCCGGCACTGGCCGGGCGGCGACCGCGTGCTGCCGCGGCTGAGCCGGAGCGCGAACCATGGCCTCCTGTGGTTCGCCACGGCCGCCGCCGTGGCGGCGAGCCGCACCCCGCGGGCCCGCCGGGCCGCCGCCCGGGGTGTCGCCTCGCTCACCCTGGCCTCCGCCACGATCAACACCCTCGGCAAGCGCTCGGTGCGCCGCACCCGCCCCGGCCTCGGCCCGGTCCCCGCCGTCCGGCGGCTCAAGCGGCAGCCGGTCACCACGTCGTTCCCGTCGGGGCACGCCGCCTCCGCCGCCGCCTTCGCCACGGGGATGGCGCTGCAGTCCCGCGGCTGGGGCGCCGTCGTGGCACCGCTCGCCGCGGCGGTGGCGCTGTCCCGCGTCTACACCGGCGTCCACTTCCCGAGCGATGTGGTGGCCGGTGCGGCCCTGGGGGCCGGCGCCGCGTACGCCGTGACGGCGCTGGTGCCCACCCGGGACCGGCCGACCCGGCCCACCCGGGACCGGCCGACCCCGCCCGGCCGTCCGTGCGCTGACGTACCCGCGCCGACTCCGGGCGTGTCCACATAGCAAGATGCAGGTCTCATAATTCGACATGACCGCGTACGGTGATGACATCACCTCAGGGAGTGCGCGCACTCCGGGCGAGGTCCGTACGCCGAGAAGGGGACCGGTCATGTCGGAGCCGAAGTCGCAGGAGACCGCCGTCTACACGCACGGCCACCACGAGTCGGTGCTGCGCTCGCACACCTGGCGCACGGCCGCCAACTCGGCGGCCTACCTGCTCGACTCGCTGAAACCGCACATGAGGATCCTCGACATCGGCTGCGGCCCGGGCACCATCACCGCGGACCTGGCCGAACTGGTGCCGGACGGCCGGGTCACCGGCGTCGACCAGGCACCCGGCATCCTGGACCAGGCGCGCCGGGCGGCAGCCGAACGCGGCCTGGACAACGTCGACTTCGAGGTCGCCGACGTCCACGCGCTGGCGTATCCGGACGACACGTTCTGTGTGGTCCACGCCCACCAGGTGCTCCAGCACGTGGGCGATCCGGTGCAGGCGCTGCGGGAGATGCACCGGGTCACCAGGCCCGGCGGGTTCATCGCCGTCCGCGATGCGGACTACTCATCCATGAGCTGGTACCCGTCCACACCGGGTATGGACGAGTGGCTGGACCTGTACCTGCGCGTCGCCCGCGCCAACGGGGGCGAGCCCGACGCCGGCCGCCGTCTCAAGTCATGGGCACTGGTGGCCGGGATCCGGGACATCACGGCCACGTCGAGCACCTGGACCTTCTCCACCGAGGACGAGCGGAAGTGGTGGAGCGGTCTGTGGGCCGACCGCACCCTGGCCTCGGCGTACGCGGACCGGGCCACGGAAGGGGGCCACGCGACCCCCGAGGAGCTGCGGGCGGTGTCGGACGCCTGGCGGCAGTGGGGACGGCAGGAGGACGGCTGGTTCTCCGTACTGCACGGAGAAATTCTCTGCCGAAAGGAAGCGTGATCCCGCGATAACGGGCAACCAGGAACGCAGGAGGTTACACACTATGGTTCCCATTCTGCTGGTTCTGTTGCTCGCGCTGATTCTCTTCGGTGCCGGATTCGCGCTGAAGATTCTGTGGTGGATAGCGCTCGTGGTCCTCGTCCTGTGGCTGCTCGGATTCCTGGTGCGCGGCACGAACGCTTCCGGCGGCCGGGGCCGCTGGTACAGGTGGTAGCTCCTCCCCCTCGATGAGAATTCGGGGAGAAACGGCTTCGCCCGGCCCGAGGTCCAGGACGGTCCTGGACCTCGGGCCGGGCTCCGTGCCGTGCCCCGCAGTGTCCCGCAGCGCCGTGCCGTGCCGCTCAGCCCGTGCAGCTCGTGAGGCCGGTGAACCCGGTGAGGCCCGTGGACCGCGTGAAGGAGTACGCGGCCCACGGCCCCGTGAGCTCCACCCGCATCCCCGGCTCCTCCCCCACCTTTCCGTTCACCCGTTCCACGAATTCCCCCGAGTCCGCGCGCGGCACCAGATAGGCGGCGTCAAAGATTTTCTCCCCCTGTTCTGCGGGAGATGCCTTCCGAGTGGAGTCCGGATTCCGCGGAGTCAGCAGCCGGTTCTCCTCGGCACACTCGGAAAGGCTGTCGTGCAGCCGGCGCGTGAATTCGTCCACGGAGTTTCCGGGGCTTCCGGCCTTGCCGGAGGTTCCGGTGAGGCCGGAGTCCGCCGTGCTTCCGGCATACACGCTCACGTCCCATTCCACTCTCCCGTCGAGCCGGTCGAGGGTCCGCAGGAAATCCTCCCTGCGTTCGTCCATCATCACGCGTACGCCGCTGTCGTCCCTCAGGACGGTGGCGAGCCGGAGCGGCAGCGGGCTGGTGACGGCGGTGAGCGCGTCGATGACGCCCTGGTGGGCGCGGACCGTCGCCTCCAGCCAGTGGACGTCCTCCAGCCGGCGGCGCAGCGGCTCCGCGGCGAACTCCCGCTCCGGGACCGAGCCGACCACGGCGATCAGGCCGCCGTGGCGCAGGAGTCTGGGCGGGATGCCGCCGACCCCGGTCAGCTCGGCCGACAGCGCCGCCGAGAAGGGGCGGCAGATCGCGTAGACATAGCGCAGAGCGCTCATGAGTCACCTCCCGCGCTTCCACTCGCGCCCCCCACGGCGTACTGACCATGGTGCCCTCCGGACTCCGGTCGGCGCACCACGACAGCCCGCCCGGGGCCGCCGGCCCCACCACGACAGCCCGCCCGGGACCCGCTCGGCGCACCACGAGTTTGCCCCGGGGCCGGCCGGCGCACCGCTCCGCGGGTTCCTCCCGTCCGCGGGCCGGTCAGCGCACCACGGCCGTCTCGACCAGCAGCCGGCCCGCCGCCGCGATCGACTCGGCGTCGATGCCCGCGGCGTGCAACTGCTCGTCCGGCCTCGCGGAGCCCGGCATCGTACGGACGGCGAGGCGCACCAGACGGGGCACGGGGCGGCCGTCGGTGAAGGCGTCGAGCACCGCGTCCCCGATGCCGCCCTCCTCCCGGTGGTCCTCCACCGTGACCAGGCAGCCGGTCTCCTCGGCGGCCTCGCGCAGGGTCGCGCGGTCCACGGGCTTCACCGAGTAGAGGTCGATCACCCGGGCCCGGATGCCCTCGCGGTCGAGCGCTTCCGCCGCGGCCAGCGCCTCGTGGACGGTGACCCCCGCGGCGACGAGCGTGAGCCGGTCGTCGGCGGAGGCGCGCAGCACCTTGCTGCCGCCGACCGGGAACTCCTCGGTGGCGCTGTAGATGACGGGGCTCTCGCCGCGCGAGGTGCGCAGATAGCGGATGCCCTCCAGGCCGGCCATCGTGACGACGAGCTTCGCCGTCTGGTTGGCGTCGCACGGGTACAGCACGGTCGAGCCGTACACGGACCGGAACATCGCCAGGTCCTCGAGCCCCATCTGCGAAGGCCCGTCCTGCCCGATGGAGACACCCGCGTGGGAGCCGACCAGGTTGACGCCCGCACCGCTGATGGAGGCCATGCGGACGAAGTCGTGGGCCCGGGTGAGGAAGGCCGCGAACGTCGAGGCGTACGGGACCCAGCCGCGCGTGGCCATGCCGACGGCGGTGGCGACCAGCTGCTGCTCGGCGATGTAGCACTCGAAGTAGCGCTCGGGGTGTTCCTTGGCGAAGAACTCGGCGCGGGTCGAGTCCCCGACCTCGCCGTCCAGGACCACGACGTCGCCGCGGGCGGTGCCGAGCGCGGCGAGCGCCTTTCCGAAGGCGTCGCGGGTGGCGACCTCGTCACCGGTCTCGTACCGGGGGAGGTCGAGGTGCCCGGAGCGTACGGCGTGCAGCATCCTGGCGGCGGGCGGCGGCTGGACCTCCACCCGGCGGTCGTGCACCCCGCCGAGTTCGGCGATCGCCTCCTCGGCGTCCGGCAGCGGTTTGCCGTGCAGTCCCTCGCGGTCCTGGACCGAGGCCACGCCCTTGCCCTTGAGGGTGCGGGCGAGGATCACGGTGGGCTGTCCGCTGGTGGAGTCCGCCTCCAGGAAGGCGCGGTCGATCGCGTCCACGTCGTGTCCGTCGACCTCGACGGTGTGCCAGCCGAACGCGGCGAACCTGCGGGCGTACGCGTCCAGGTCGTGTCCGTGCCGGGTCGGCCCGCGCTGGCCCAGGCGGTTGACGTCGACGATCACGGTGAGGTTGTCGAGGTGCTCGTAGCCCGCGTGCTCGGCGGCCTCCCACACCGAGCCCTCGGCGAGTTCGCTGTCGCCGCACAGCACCCGGACGCGGTATCCGGTGTGGTCGAGCCGCTTCCCGGCGAGCGCGATGCCGACCCCGACGGGCAGTCCCTGGCCGAGCGATCCGGTGGCGGTCTCGACCCACGGGAGCCGCCGGGGCGTGGGATGCCCTTCGAGCCTGCTGCCCGCCTTGCGAAAAGTGAGCAGTTCGGCTTCGTTCAGTGCGCCGGCCGCCTTGTACGCGGAGTACAGGAGCGGCGACGCGTGCCCCTTGGAGAGGACGAAACGGTCGTTGCCGGGATGCTGCGGGCGTTCGAAGTCGTACCGTGTGTGGTTGGCCAGCATGACCGCCATCAGGTCGGCGGCGGACATGGAGGACGTCGGGTGTCCCGAGGCCGCGGCGTCGGCGGCCCGGACGCTGTCGACGCGCAGTTGCTGGGCCAGGTCGATGAGCCGGCGTGTGTTCATGATGCTCCTTCCAGGCGTCCGGCGGCTTCCGGACAGCTCAGTGCTCCGGCCGCCCCTGCCGACGCAGGTGAGGCCGCGTCCCGTCCGCCGTACGGGCTTTCCGCGTCCCCCCGACCAGGGGACCCAAACACGGGTGCACCCGGTATTTCAGGCCCCCGCCGGTGTCCAGGGCTGTTCCACCGCGCCCGGTGCAGCCGTGTCCCGGGGTCGTCGGCGGGAGCCGGGCCCGTGCCGGCGCCGGCACCGGCGCCGGGGCCATCGAGCGTCGCGGATGTCCCCAGTGCCCGATGCGCCTCATCGTCCGCGGGTACCCGCGGAACCGGACCATGACGGACGGCCCCCGGTGCCGGAGGCGATCGTCCGAATCGATCTCCCCCGCCGTACGCGCCCAACTAGGCTCGCCCTCATGGAGATTCTGGGAGCCACGCTGCGCGTCTGCGTCGACGACCTGGAGACTGCGGTCCCCTTCTACGAACGGCTCGCGGGCGGCAGGGCACAGCGCTTCGAGCGCGGCGGTGTGTCGGTCGCCGCGGTCGGCTGCTTCCTGCTGATGAGCGGGCCCGCGTCCGAACTCGACGTGTTGCGCAAGGTCGCGGCGACGATCGCTGTCAAGGACGTCGAGGAGACCGGCCGGGTCCTCACGGACCTCGGCGCGCGTGTCGTCGCGGGCCCGGTGGAGACACCCGGGGGCCGCAACCTCATCGCCGTGCATCCCGACGGGTCGGTGTACGAGTACGCGGACCGCAACGGCTGAGCGGTACCGGGCCCGGGACGCGACGGGGCCTCGGGTGCCCCACCCGGCGGTCGCGGGTCCCCGAGGCCGTGACCGCGAAGGTCCTGGCCTCGGCGGCCCTGGCCTCGGGGACCCGCGACCGCGACCGGCTCAAAAGCCGAGACTCAAGGGCCGAGACTCAGCGGTCGACCGCACGGAGCGGGACGGCTCAGGGCGTGGACGGCGGCCGCATGCGGAAGTCGTAGCGCGCCGGCAGGGGCTCGTCGCCGAGCCGGGACCACAGCCGGTCGATGGTCTCCGCCCCCTCGCGCAGGTCGGCGACCTCGAAGCCCGCGTCGAAGACCGCCCGCGCGTCCTCGCGACGGCCCTCGGCGAGCAGCAGTTCGGCCTCCACGAGGCGGAACCGGCCCCGCTCCCGCGTCGCGGGGTGCAGCCGCTCCCACACGGCACGCGCCTGTACCGGACGGCGGGCCTTCAGCAGCGCCTCGACGGCCTCGCGGCCGAGCGCGGCGGTCACCGCGGTCCACCGTTGCCCGTCGTCGCGCCGCTCCCGGCACAGGTCGTCGAAGGCCTCGGCATAGCGGTCGGCGGCACGCTCGTCGTTGCCCGTCTCCTGGTCGGCGACGGCGAGGCAGCGCAGCAACGGCCAGAGCGACGGGGCGAGTTCGAGCGCCCGCTCCCAGCTCCGCACGGCCTGGGCCACATCTCCGGCATGCCACTGGGCGACTCCGAGGTGGTACTCGGCGATCGGTGCCGCGGGTGCCGTCTCCAACATGTCCCGCCAGTGCGGGGCCACCAGCGTCTCCCCGGGCGGCCCGACCCGCCGGGGCTCGGGAAACGCGCCGGAGCGCAGCAGTTCCAGCCACGGCTCCTGATCGTCGCCGAGCGTGCTCTCGTCGAAGGGCGTGCCGGGAACCTTGTGCGCGGCGCGCAGCACTTCGAGCGCGCCCCAGCCGGATCCGACGGCGAGGACCTCACCGGGCGCGGTGTCGGCGTGCGGCAGCCAGGCGGCGTACGCGGCGTCGACCGCGTCCCGCGGAAGGGCGCTCTCCAGACGGCCCTCGGCCTCCGCCCGCGCGGCCTCCCAGTCCGCCCCGTGCGCGCTCTCGGCGCTCACGGTCAGCGGTCCGTACGCCTCCAGCCAGGAGACGTCGCTCTCGGCCTCGAGCCGTACGTGTTCGAGCTGGGTGCGGGCGAGTCCGGCCTGGATCTCGCAGTACCCGCCGGTCCCCGGCTCGGTGAGCCATTCCTGCCAGCGCCGTCCGCCGGGTCCCGAGCCCCAGACGAAGAGCTTGCGCCCGCGCAGGGCGTCGGTGGACGTCTGGACCAGGCCCTCGCCCGCGTCGTCGACGGCGGCGATCCAGCGGCGCCGTCCGTCGGGCACCTCGTAGAAGTAGTCGGCGGGGAAGGTGCTGTTCAGCGGGTACGTCCGGTCGGTCCCGTCGTACGCCGGCACGGGCACCCGGCGCAGCCGTCGCTCGTAGCCGAAGTGCCAGGCCTCCTCGGCCGGGGCGATCACCCTGCGCTCCTCGGGGACCGCGATGTTGGACCACCAGTACAGCGGGGCGGGCTTCTCGTGCGGGTTGCGGACGCGGACGCCCACGTACAGGAAGTCGGAGCCGTCCGGCAGCCACAGATCGACCTGGAAGGGGAGGTCGCGCAGCCGCTCCCACTCCCACAGGCGGAGCATCTCGCCGCCGTCCGGGGCGGGGACGCGGGCGGCGTGAACGGGTGAGCACGACAGGGTGGTGTGCCCGGTGGCTCCGATGTTCCATTCGATGCCGCCGGAGAACCAGGCGCCGTTGAGGGCGAAGCAGGCCGGCTGGAGCACCGGGTTGGTGTAGAGCAGTTCCCTCGCGGTGGGCTTGTGGAAGAGCGAGACGACGCGGCCGCCGTAGCCGGGCAGCACGGTGGCGCGGAGCCGGTCGTTCTCGATCACTATCGTGTCGAGTTCGCGCGGCTGCCGTTCTCGCCCGTACCCGTCGCGTATGCGCTCCGGCAGTACGCTGCGCAGCGGCTCGTACCCGATCTGCCGGGCCATGTCGCCCGGCAGGCCGACGCGGTCGCGGTCGTCGATACGGTGCATCTCGTCGAGGGTCCGCAGGGGCGGCAGCGGGTTGCTCGGGCCCAGTTCCGCCGCCGGGAGGGCCAGTACGTCACGTCGGATCGTCGTCACGATGACCATGGAACATGCTCATCGGCGTGCTGACCAGGGTGTCCGCTCGACAGAATCAGGTCAGGATTCCGCAAAGGCGTCGCCCGCCGGGTCCCCGGGGCACCGGCCGTCGGGCCCGCGGGGCGCGCGCCGACGCGCTCGCGTGAGGCCCGCGCCGGCCGCCCGAACGCATGCGCACGGGGCGGCCGTCAGGCGGGCTCGACCATCTCCGCGGTGATCGCCCACCGCTCGTGGTCCCGCCAGGCACCGTCGATGTGGATGAAGGCCGGAGAGAAGCCCTCGAGCCGGAAGCCGCAGGTCCGGGCGAGCGCGATCGACGCCACGTTGCCGGGCTGCGCGTTGATCTCCAGCCGGTGCAGTCCCATCTCCCCGAAGGCGTACCGCACGACGAGGCCGAGCGCCTCGGTCATCAGCCCGCGCCCGGCCGCGTGCGCGAAGGCGCCGTAGCCGAGGGCGCCGCACAGGAAACCGCCCATGACGATGTTGTTGATGTTGATGAAGCCGGCGATCCCGCCGCCGTCGCGCTCGCAGACGAGGAACCCGGCCTTGGTCGGGTCCTCGATGAGCCGCCCGGCGTAGGTGGCATAGGCGTCGAGGTCGGCGGGCGGGAAGAGCCAGGGCCGGTGCAGGCTCCGGCTCTCCCTGGCCCGTGCGGTGAACTCCGCGCCGTCCTCGAGGGTGAAGTGGCGGATGCCTGCGCGGGGGCCTTCGGCGAGTAAGTCGATCTTCTCGGGCATCTGGTCACCTTATGCGAGCACGGACCCGGCGGCGGCTTGTCGAAGGTCAGAGCAGCGCGGGCGCCTCCAGGGTCAGTGTCCCCGCGTCCGCGTCGAGCTCGGCGCGGACACCGAACGGCATCGTCAGCGTCCCCTCGGCGTGCCCGAACCCGAAGTGCTCGACGACGGGAACGCCGAGGGGGCCGAGCCGGTCGGCGAACACCGCGCGCAGTTCCTCGTACGGTCCGCAGTCCACCCACGAGCCGAGCGCGACCCCGGCCACGCCGTCGAGCCAGCCGCTGCGCAGCAGTTGGGTCAGGATCCGGTCCAGCCGGTAGGCCTCCTCGCCGATGTCCTCGATCAGGAGCAGCCCGCCCCGGGCGCCGGCGCGGGCGTGCGGGGTGCCGAGTTCCGCGGCCAGGAGGCTGGCGCAGCCGCCGAGCGTGACACCGGCGGCCTTCCCGGGCACGAGCGCGGTGGCCTCGCCGGAGATCATGGTCCGCACCGACTCGGGTTCGAGGAGGGTCGCCCGCAGATGCTCCTGGGACCGCGGGTTCTTCAGGAAGTCGACCGCCGCCACCATCGGCCCGTGCAGGGTCGCGAGCCCCATCCGGGTGGCGAACGCCTCGTGCAGCGCGGTGATGTCGCTGAAGCCGACGAAGACCTTGGGACCGGCGGCCCGGAGGGCGTCCCAGTCGAGCAGGTCGATCATGCGCTGGGCGCCGTAGCCGCCGCGGGCGCACAGCACGGCGGTCACGTCCGGGTCGCACCAGGCCGCCTGGAAGTCGGCGGCCCGGTCCGCGTCCGTCCCCGCCAGGTAGCGGAACTCGCTGTGCCGGTCCAGGACATGGGGTGCGACGACGGGGTCGAGGTCCCAGCCGCGCAGGATGTCGAGTCCGGCTTCGAGCCGTTCCTCGGGGACGGGCCCGCTGGGCGCGACGACCGCGACCCTGGCCCCGGCGGCGAGCCGCGCGGGTCGGGTCAGTGCGGTGATCGGTGCGGTCGTTCGGGTCACTCGTGGTGCTCCAGTGGTCGGTGGTTCAGATGCTGCTGCTCGGTGCCGGCGGTCGGATGCCGGCTGCTGGGGTGCTCAAGCGCCAGCGGCTCGGGTGCTGGTGCTCAGGCCCTGGTGGTTCACGCGCACCCGGCAGCGGGCCGTCTCACTTGGACAGCTCCAGGGTGGGGATGCCGGGCGGATTCAGTCCGAAGACCTGCGCGTACAGGGAGAGTTCGGACTCCAGGGCGCGTTCCATCGTCTCGGCGCGCCGGAACCCGTGCCCCTCCCCCTCGAAGGCGATGTAGGCGTGCGGGACACGGCGGCCCTGCTCCTCCAGACGGGCCAGGAAGCGTTCGCACTGGACGGGCGGGCAGACGGCGTCGTCGAGCCCCTGGAGCAGCAGGAAGGGTGCGGTGATCCGGTCGGCGTGCGTGGACGGCGACCGTTCCGTGTACCGGGCCGGCACCTCGGCGATCGGGCCGACGAGCGATTCCAGGTACTGCGACTCGAAGTCGTGCGTCTCGCCCGACGCCCATTCGGTGAGGTCGATCACGGGATAGAGGATCGTGCCGCAGGCGTAGACGTCGGTCGTGGCCAGTGAGGCGGCCGTGGTCCAGCCTCCCGCACTGCCGCCCCGGATCGCGAGCCGCCGTCGGTCGGCGGTGCCCTCGTCGGCGAGCGCGAGCGCGACGGCGGCGCAGTCCTCGACGTCGACGACACCCCACTGTTCGCGCAGCAGGTTGCGGTACTCCCGTCCGTGGCCGGTCGATCCTCCGTAGTTGACCTCCGCCACTCCGATGCCCCGGGAGGTGAAGTAGGCGATCTCCAGGTCGAGAACGAGGGGCGACCTGCTGGTGGGGCCGCCGTGGACCCATACGACGTACGGCGGGAGTTCGTCCGCGCGGCCGACGTGGCCGGGGTGGTGCGGCGGGTAGATGTGCGCGTGGACCTCGCGTCCGGCGGGTCCCGTGAAGGTACGGATCTGGGGTTCCGGGTAGTACGCGGGGTCGACCGGGTCGTCGTGCGCGGCGCCGATCACCCGGGCCCGCCCGGTGCGGGCGTCCAGTTCGACGACCTCATGGGCGCTGCGGGGGCTGGCTCCGACGCCGACGACCCTGCTGCCGTGCACGGCGAGCGTCGATCCGAACTCGGTCCAGGGGCCCGCCGTGTCGACGACTTCCCCGGTCTCGGGGTCCAGGATCCCGAGCGCGGTGGCACCCCGACCGTGCACGACGGCGATCAGGCCGCTGTCCAGCGGCGCGAACCAGCGGAGCCCGACCTTCCAGAGGGGGCCGCCGAATTCCTCCTCGCGCGGGCAGACGGCGATCGCCCCGCCGTCCGCGCCGAGCCGGTGGAGGTTCCACCAGCCGCTGCGGTCGCTGACGAAGAGCAGCGTTCCGTCGGCCGCCCAGTCGGCCTGGACGACGGACTCCTCCGGGCCCCCCGCGACGGTCCTCGGAGCGGAGAGCGTGCCGTGCCCGGTGACGTCCGCGAGGATCACCTCGGTGCCGTCCCAGGGCATCCTCGGGTGGTCCCAGGCGAGCCAGACCGCCTGGCGTCCGTCGGGCGAGAGCCGGGGCCCGGTGACGAACCGGTGCCGCCCGTCGGACAGTTCGCGCACGGCGTCCCGGTCCCGCGCCGCCGATCCGTCCAGCGGCACCGCGACGAGGGCCCGGCGCACGTCGGTGGGCCCGTCCCCGGTGAACTCCTCCATGACGCACCAGACCTCACCGCGCTCCGGCCGCACCTGCGGGTCCACCCAGCGCAGTCCGCCGCCCACCGGTGAGAGGGGGGTCAACGGGCGGGGTTCGCTTCCGGGTTCACAGCGGTAGAGGCGCTGGTCGGCGAAGTCGACGAAGACGATCAGCGGGCCTTCGGCGCGCATGACGCCCGCCCAGGGGCTGCCGCCGTACTCCATGACCCGGCTGCGGACGTTCCAGGGGGCCGGGAGCACCGGTTCCTCGGTGCCGTCCGCCTTCCGCCGCACCAGCGTGCGCCGCCCGCCCTCGGCCGGCCGGGGCTCGGTCCACCAGGCCTCGTCGCCGACGAAGGCGACGAACTCGGGACTTCCGTCGTGCGCGGCGGCGAGTCTCGCGTCGATCGGCGAGGGCCATGAACCGTATGACGTGGTCTGCATCTCGTCCCCCTAGGCCGTGCGCATAAAGCGGTCGAGAACACGGACACCGAAGTGGAGCGCCTCGACGGGGACGCGCTCGTCGGCTCCGTGGAACATCGCCTGGTAGTCGAAACCCTCCGGGAGCTTGAGCGGCGCGAAGCCGTAGCCGGTGATGCCGAGGCGGGAGAACTGCTTGGCGTCCGTGCCGCCCGACATGCAGTACGGCACGACGTGGCCCTCCGGCGCGAACTCCTCGACGGCCGCTCGCATCCGCGCGTACGTCGGCGAGTCCAGCGGGGCCTGGAGGGCCACCTCGTGATGATGGAACTCCCACTCCACGTCCGGGCCGGTGAGTTCGTCCATGGTCGTGCGGAACTCGTCCTCGCCGCCGGGCAGATACCGGCCGTCCACATGGGCGACGGCCTCGCCCGGAATCACATTGATCTTGTAACCGGCGCTCAGCATCGTCGGGTTGGCGCTGTTGCGGACGGTCGCCTCGACGAGCGCGGCGGCCGGGCCGAGCTTGCTCAGCAGCGCGTCCACGTCGTCCAGGCCGCCGTCCACGCCGTACAGGGCCGCGAGTTCGGTGAGCGCCGCCCGTACGGTCGGGGTGAGGCGCAGCGGCCACTCGTGGGCGCCGATGCGGGTGACCGCGGCGGCGAGGCGGGTCACCGCGTTGCTCCGGTTCACCTTGGAGCCGTGGCCCGCCCGTCCCCGCGCGGTGAGCTTGAGCCAGCCGGTGCCGCGCTCGCCCGCCGCGATGGGATACAGCTGCCGTCCGCTGCCGTCGTGGAAGGTGAACGCCCCCGACTCGCTGATGCCCTCGGTGCAGCCCTCGAAGAGCCCGGGGTGCTCGTCGGCCAGGAAGCCCGAGCCGTCCTCCGCGCTCGCCTCCTCGTCGGCGGTGAAGGCGATGACCAGGTCGCGCCGGGGCCGTACCCCCGTGCGAGCCCAGGACCGGACGACGGAGAGGATCATCGCGTCCATGTTCTTCATGTCGACCGCGCCGCGTCCCCAGACGACACCGTCACGGATCTCCCCCGAGAAGGGGTGGACGCTCCAGTCCTCGACCTGGGCGGGCACCACGTCCAGATGACCGTGGACGAGGAGCGCGTCGGCGGACGGGTCGGTGCCCTCCAGCCGGGCCACGACGTTCGTACGCCCCTTGGTGCGCTCCAGGAGGGTGGGCTCCAGGCCCGCCTCTGCGAGCCGCGCGGCGGCGTACTCGGCGGCGGGGCGCTCCTGGCAGTCCCCGCCGCCCCGGTTGGTCGTGTCGATCCGGATGAGGTCGGAGGTGAACCGGACGACCTCGTCGAGTGCCCGCTCGTCAGCCATACTGCTCCTCCACCGCGGCCGAGACGATCGTGGTGACCGCCTTGAAGGTCCGAATCCCCTCGTACATCGTGTCGCTGGTGTACGCGATCTTCCGCTCACCGACACGACCGACCCCCGGGACGACGGTGGCGGCCATGGCCAGGTGCTCGGCGTCGAACTCCAGGGCGACCGTGAACGGCCCGCCGGCGACCGGCTCGTGCCGCACCGCCAGCGCCGCCGCCTCCTTGGCCGCGGCCCGGATGTCCGCGGCGGTCCTGGCCGGGGTGCGGCACACGGCCGCGTAGCGCGAGACATGGTCCTTCACGGCGACCTTCAGCGCCTCGGGCGCGTACCCCAGCGCGTCCTCGCAGGCCACGTCGTCGCCGGTGACCAGCACGACCGGCACGCCGAACTCGGCGACCACATGGGCGTTGAGCAGTCCTTCACTGGCCCGTACGTCATTGACCCACACGCCGGTGACGGAGTTCGCGAGGTAGGTGTGCGCGAGGACGCCCTCCGTGCCCGCGCCCGCGTGGTACCCGACGAACGCGATGCCGTCCACGTCCCCGTGCTGCACGCCCTCGACCATGGACAGGGCCTTGTGCCGCCCGGTGAGCATCTCCGCTCTCTCGTCGAGCCGCTCGAGCAGCAGGTTCCGCATGGTCCAGTGGGCTTCGTTGATCAGCACCTCGTCGGCGCCGCCGTCGAAGAAGCCGAGCACCGCGGCGTTCACGTCCGAGGTGAACAGCGCGCGGCACCGCTCCCACTGGGGAGTCCCCGGCAACACGTCGGCCGGCCAGGTCACACCCGTGGCGCCTTCCATGTCGGCGCTGATGAGGATCTTCATGCCGAAACCGTACGCGCTTCGGCCCGGACCCGGCAGAGCCTGTGGACAACTCCCGCGGGTCCGGGCCGAGGGTGTCAGCCGGTGCGTCCGGCCACCAGCCACCGCGACGGAAGCTCGATGAGGGTGCCGTCGGGCGTGTACTCGGTCGTGAAGAGCGGGAGTTCACCGCTCGCGAGAACGGTGAGACCGGCCTGGCGCAGATGCTCGGGGACCGCCGCGTCCGCGACCTCGCCCGGCGCGATGCCGTGCCGGAACACCGGGGCCAGCTTGGCCGGAGGGCCGTCCGGGCTCTGGGCCAGCCCGCGCAGGACCGGACCGGCGGCCTCGGCGAGCTCGACCAGGAAGACCCGGCCCCGGTCGCCCGCCAGGGTGGCCAGCCCGTCCGCCAGCGGCTGCCGGTCGTCCGGCTCGGACTGGTGGAGCACTCCTCGCATGTAGACGTTGGTGTCGCCGAGCTCGGCGTGCAGCGCCTCGGTCTCGGTCTTGTCCGCCGCGTCGAGCAGCCGGTAACGGACCCGGCCCGCCGGATCGGCGGCGCGGGCGTGGTCGAGCGCCGCCGGCACGAAGTCGGTGCCGACGACCTGCGGGAACCGGTCGGCCAGGAAGCGGGTCTGGGTGCCGTTGCCGCAGCCGACGTCCACCAGGGGCAGGTCGGGTGCCGTCAGGTGCGGCTCGAAATGGGCGAGGTGGACCGCGGCGGTGAGCGCGGGATCGGCGTCCCACAGGACCCCGCCCTGCCCGCCGGGGGCCTCGCGCCAGAAGCCCTCCCAGGCCCCTCTGTACCGACTGCTCACGCTCATACCCGCTCCCGGGGTCGCGACCGCGCCCGCCGGGACCCGGCGGGCCTGATCGGTCTATCGCGCCCGGCGTGCGGCGACAAGCGGCCGGCGCATTCCTTCACCGCTCATTCGAACCCCGTACGCCCTTCACCCGCCGGAGCCGCGCCGGCGCCCGGGCGGTGCGCGAACGGATCATCCGCGCGGGAGCGTCAGTTCGAACCACACCGTCTTCCCCGCGCCGGTCCGGCTGGCCCCCCACTCGCGGGACAGGACGCTGACGAGCCGCAGTCCGCGCCCGAACTCGTCGCCGGGACCCGCGCTGAGCAGGATCGGAAGCGTGTGGTCGTCGTCGTCCACCTCGCACAGCAGGGTGTCGCCGCGAACGAGCCGCAGCTCGATCCGGCGGCTGTGCGCATGCCGTACGGCATTGGCGACGAGTTCGCCGACCATCAGCTCGGCGTTGTCGGCGAGGCCGTCGAGGCCCCACTCGTGCAGTTGTTCCCGGACCACGGCGCGCGCTCTGCCGGCCTCGGCCGGGTCGAGCGCCAGACGCCATTCGGCGACGTCCTCGGGCTCGATTCCGTTCAGCCTGGCCATCAGAAGGGCGACGTCGTCCTTGCGCCCGCCGCGGGTGTTGAGCGCGCGGATGATGGTGTCGCAGGCGTGGTCCATGGAGGCGGCCGGATGGGCCGCGGACTCGCAGAGGGTGGCGAGGCCGACACCGATGTCCTCGCCGCGCACCTCGACCAGCCCGTCGGTGCACATCACGAGCCGGTCGCCCGGCTCCACCCGCACGCGGACCGCTTCGAAGGGCACTCCGCCGACCCCGATGGGCGCCCCGGTCGGCAGGTCGAGCAGCTCGCTGCGGCCGTCCGCGGCACGGACCAGGACCGGCGGGATGTGGCCCGCGTTGGCGAGGTGCAGCAGTCCGGCGATCGGGTCGTAGACGGCGTACAGGCAGGTGGCGAGGTAGGTGTCGCCGAGACGCTGGGCGAGGTCGTCGAGGTTGCGCAGCAGCTGGGCGGGCGGCAGGTCGAGCGCGGCCATGGTCTGGACGGCGGTGCGCAGCTGGCCCATCATCGCGGCGGAGTTCAGACCGTGGCCCATGACGTCCCCGACGACCAGTGCGGTGCGTGAGCCGGGCAGCTTCACCGAGTCGAACCAGTCGCCGCCGACGCGTCCGAGGAGCGTGCCGGGCAGATAGCGGGTGGCGATGTCGCAGCCGGCCATGCGGGGCGCGATGGTCGGCAGCATGCTGTCCTGGAGGGTCTCGGCGACGCTCTCCTGATAGGTGTACATGCGCGCGTTGTCCAGCACCAGGCCCGCGCGGGCGGCCAGTTCGGCGCCGGTGACCCGGTCCATGTCGTTGAACTCGACGCGCTCGGGGTGACGCAGCAGGATCATGAACCCGAGCACCACGTTACGGGCCTTGAGGGGCACGACCAGCATGGAGCGGCCGGTGATGAGCGGCCTGATGTCGCGCTTCTCGAACTGCGCGGCGATCATGTGCCCCGTCTGCTCGCTGATGCGCGGCACGAGGACGGGCTCACCGGTGGTCATGCACTGGAAGAACGGGGTGTGCGCGGGGAAGGGCATGGCCTCGCCGACCGGTACGACGTCGTCCCAGCGGCCCGGCTCGTCCGTGTGCTCCACGGCGACCCGGTGCCACATCGTGGTCGTGTCGGGCACGCCGTCGGGAAAGCCCTCACCGGCGACGACCTGCTCACGCAGATAGGTGCCCGCCACGTCCGTGAAGCGGGGCACGACCGCCCGGCTGACCTCCTGGATGGTCCGCGACAGGTCGAGGGAGGTTCCGATGCGCCCGCTGACCTCGTTCAGGAACTCCAGGCGCTCCCGTACGGCCGCGTACTCGAGGTCCTCGCCCTCGTCGTCCGGGAGGTTCTGCGTCACGGGCGTGCCGGAGGCCGCCGCCCGCGCGGCCCGCTCGCGGCGCGCCCTGCGTTCCGCACGCCGGGGCACGCCCCAGTCGGGGGTGACGGGCACCCGGTCGTTCTGACTGAACTCCAGGACGGGATAGCCCAGTTCCAGCACCTGCGCGACGATGCGGGCGCTCTCGACGACGCTCATGCTGGGCAGGATGTCGGGGAGCCGACGGGCCAGCTCCGCCGCGCCGGGGAAGTCGGTGTGCAGCGCGAAACCGGGCGCGATGCGCTCGAAGGAGACGTCGTCGTCCTCGTGCCGCATCGCGGCCGCGTCGGCGGCGAGGACGAGCAGCCGCTCCGGGCCGGGGCCGACCAGGGGGTAGGCCCACCACAGGACGTCGATCCGCCCGGGACCCGCCGCGGTGAGCCGGGCGCGTCCGGCGGCCGGGTAGGAGAGCCGTCCGTCCAGGGAGGACTCCAGGCCGGGCCCGAGTCCGTCGTACGTGGCACGGCTTCCGAACGGGACCGCGTCCGCGGCCTCGGGGAGCGCACCGGAGACGGGGAGCAGATCCACCGCGTGGCGGCCCAGCGCCTCTTCCTTGGCGGCGCCGAACAGGTGCCGCGCACCGCGGCTCCAGTGCGAGACGAGCCCGTCGCGGTCCACGACCACCACGGCCAGCGGGATGCGTCCGGCGTCGGCGTGCTCCGCCGCGCCGTTCCCGGGGCTGGGAGCTGCGCCCGCTTCGGTGCCACGGTCCATGGCCCGGCCCTCTCTCCCCACGGCTCCGCAAGATCTGTACCGCCTCCACTACCGTACGGCGGCGCCCCGTCGCGATGTGTGGCAATGCGGGAATTGAGCTCGACGGGGCGGCTCCGGCGCGCGACCTGTCCCTGGGAGCGCCGGTCCGGACCGGGACCGGGCCTCTGTCCGGGCGTGAGGGTGCCGGGCGAGAGGGTGCCGGGCGAGAGGGAGATCCACTCGAAACGGTGAGGGCACGGCACGCCCTCGGGCACGGCCCCGCGGCGGTCGCGGCGGCCACGTCACCGTCCGGCGGACGTACCCGGTCCTCCGGGAAGCACGTGCCTCCCGGAGGAAGGGGTCACTTCTCGGTGTGCGCCGCGAGGTTGGCGAGCAGGGCGTCGTAGATGCGGCCGAGGCCCTTGGGCGCGAAGGTCCGCTCGAAGAAGCCGCCGATGCCGCCCGCACCGTTCCAGACACTGGTGACCACCACGCGCGACTTCCCCTCACCGGCGGGGGTGACGCGCCAGGTGGTGACCATGGAGGAGTTGCGGTCCTTCTCCACGAGTTCGCCGTCGGTGGGCTCGCTCACCTCGAGCAGGCAGTCACGGACGCGCTTGCTGGTGGCCTGCAGCTTCCAGTGGACGAGGGTGCCCTCGCCGTCGCCGCCCTCGCGCACCTCGTACTCGCTGAAGTGCTCGGGCAGCAGCTTCGGCCGCGTGCCGCTGTAGTCGGCCAGGGCGTCGAACACCGCTTCCGCGTCCGCCGCGATGACCCGCTCCGTCGTGGCCTCGACCTGCGCCATGGCACTTCCTCCAGCGTGTGGTTCCTCGGGATGTACGGCCAGCCAACCACCCGGCGCCCCGGCCGCCCAAATCGGGGTCCCCGTGGGCGCGGGCAGCACCGGCGGGGCGACACGGGAAAGGGGTCGCACGATCAAGGGAACATGTGTTCTATTCTCTCTCCAGTGCTACCTAGGAGGCGCCATGCGCTGGGAGAACCTGACAGCGGACCTTGCCGACAACCCCGCCCGCGACGCCGCCCTGTTCGGCGCGGACGCGGTCACGACGAGGACGTTCGACACCCCCGAATTCCAAGGGATCACGTTCCACGAGATCCGGGCGCGGTCGATCGTGAACCGGGTGCCGGGCGCCTCCCGCATGCCGTTCGAGTGGACGGTCAACCCGTACAGGGGTTGCTCACACGCGTGCGTCTACTGCTTCGCCCGCAAGACGCACAGTTATCTGGACCTCGACACCGGACTCGATTTCGACTCGCAGATCGTGGTGAAGGTCAACGCGCCGGAACTGATGCGCCGCCAGCTCGCCTCGCACCGCTGGCACGGCGAGCACATCGCGATGGGCACCAACGTCGACTGCTACCAGCGCGCCGAGGGCCGCTACCGGCTCATGCCGGGCATCATCACGGCCCTGCGCGACCACGCGAACCCCTTCTCGATCCTGACGAAGGGCACGCTCATCCTGCGCGACCTCGACCTGCTGAAGGAGGCCTCCGCGGTCACCGACGTCGGGATCTCGGTCTCCGTGGGCTTCACCGACACCGGACTGTGGCGCACCGTGGAGCCGGGCACACCGGCCCCCGAGCGCCGCCTGGACGTCGTTCGCACCCTGACGGACCACGGCATCGACTGCGGCGTCCTGATGGCCCCCGTGATCCCGTTCCTGGGCGACCACCCCGCCCAGCTGCGCGAGACCGTACGGGCCGTCGCCGCTTCGGGAGCCACCTCGGTGACCCCGCTGGTGCTGCATCTGCGGCCCGGTGCCCGCGAGTGGTTCATGGCCTGGCTGGAGCACCACCACCCCCACCTCGTACGGCGCTACGAGCGGCTGTACGCGGAGGGCGCCTACGCCCCGAAGTGGTATCAGCGGCGGATCACCGGCCAGGTCCACGAGCTGGCACAGGAGTACGGAATAGGCCCCACGCGCGCGGGAATGCCCCGCCGGACCACCGTCCCCGAGCCCACCCCCGCCCCGGCACCCGCCGCTCCCGGACCGACCCAGCTGACGCTGCTCTGAAGGCCGGTGCCCTGAAGGTTCGGTGCCCTGAAGGCCGATGACGAACCGTCACGGCGGCCCGTCGTACGCCTCCGTGAAACCTCCGGACCCCCGAAGGCCCCAGGGGGTGCTCATGGCGGCATCCGAGCGCATCCCGCCATCCAATCGGGTCGACTCTCACCGGAACGCGTTCTTCCAGGACCCCCGTTCGGCACGATACGGCGAAGGCCGTGGCGTGCACGGCTCAGAATCCTCCGTCCTGGGAGGCCTTGTGAAGAAACACGCAGCCGCGCTGTGCGGGGCGGCCGTCGTGCTGGCCGGGATGATCACCTCGATCCCCGCCGACGCGAGCACCGGCTCCGCCGCCGTACCGCGCACCGCCCGGACCGCGAAACCCGTCTGGAAGAAGTGCGGCACCAGCAGCTATCCGACGCTCCAGTGCGCGTCCCTGAAGGTGCCACTGGATCATTCCAACCCGTACAGCGAGCGGATCACCCTCGCCCTGTCCCGTGTCCCGCACACCGCGAAGACCTTCCAGGGGCCGCTGCTGGTGAACCCGGGCGGCCCCGGCGGCAGCGGGCTCACGCTGGCCGGCTTCGTCGCCTCCGCGCTGCCCAAGGCCGTGGCGGCGCAGTACGACGTCATCGGCTTCGACCCGCGCGGTGTCGGCAGGAGCAAGCCGGCCCTCGACTGCGAGCCGGGGCACTTCAAGCCCGTCCGCCCCGACACCGTCCCGAGCACCAGGGCCCTCGAGCGGGCCAACCTCGCCCGCGCCGAGGGCTTCGCGAAGGCGTGCGGCACGAAGTACGCCAAACTGCTGCCGTACATGGACACGGTGAGCGCGGTCCGCGACATGGACGCGATCCGCGCCGCCCTCGGCACCAAGAAGATCAACTACTTCGGTTACTCGTACGGCACGTACCTGGGGGCCGTGTACGCCAAGCTCTACCCGCAGCGGGTCCGCCGGCTGGTCCTCGACTCCATCGTCGACCCCACGGGTGTCTGGTACGACGACAACATCAGCCAGGACTACGCCTTCAACGACCGCCACCTGGCGTTCCTGGCGTGGGTCGCCAAGAACGACGCGGCCTACAAGCTCGGCACGGACCCGGCCGTGGTCGAGGCCAAGTGGTACGCGATGCGCGCGGCACTCGCCAAGAACCCCGCGCAGAAGACGGTCGGCGCCTCCGAACTGGAGGACACCTTCATCCCGGGCGGTTACTACAACGGCTACTGGCCCTACCTCGCCGAGGCGTTCGCGTCCTATGTGAACAGCAAGAACTCGGACGCGCTCGTCGAGGCGTACGAGAACTTCGGCGCCGTCGACGCCTCGGGCGACAACGGCTACAGCATCTACACGTCGGTCCAGTGCCGTGACGCGTCCTGGCCGCGCGACTGGCGGCAGTGGCGCCGGGACAACTGGGCGGTCTACGACAAGGCACCGTTCATGGCCTGGAACAACGCCTGGTACAACGCGCCGTGCGCGTTCTGGCCCACGGACTCGCTCCGGCCGGTGGACATCTCCAACCGCCGGCTGCCGCCGACGCTGCTCTTCCAGGCGACCGACGACGCGGCCACTCCCTACGAGGGAGGGGTGACCGTCCATCACCAGCTGCGCGGCTCCAGCCTGGTGGTCGAACAGGGCGGCGGCAACCACGGCATCACGCTGAGCGGCAACGCCTGCCTGGACAAGTACCTGGCGGCCTATCTGGGCAGCGGCAAGGTGCCGCGCGGCCGCGGCGAGGCCGACGCGGTGTGCCGGACGCTGCCCGACCCGAAGCCGCTGACCGCGAAGGCCGCGTCCTCCTCGTCCCGGGGGTCGACACTGCACGGACTGCTCGGCTACCGGGGCTGAACCTCCCCCGCGCGCACGCCCGTCGGGGGCGATGTCGGACCCATGGTCCACCATGGACCCATGAGTGAGCCGACACGCATCCCCGCCCCCGACGGGGTCGCCCGCGCCGCGCACATCCCCGCGGAGCGTCTTCCCGCCGCCTCGGCGGTCCAGGTCGCCGCGCCGATCCGGCCCGAGTTCCTGATGGAGATCGAGGCGTACGCGGTGGTCGGCGCGTGAGCGGGCTGCGGGTGCGCGAGATGACCCTCGACGACTGTCCGCGCGTGGCCGAGATCCGGGTGCGCGGCTGGCAGAGCGCGTACAAGGGCCTGATACCGCAGTCGTACCTGGACGGGCTCAGTGTGGCCGAGGACGCCGCGCGCCGCCGCCGCACCCTCGAAGAGGGGGACGGCAGTGCGGTGAACCTGGTCGCGGAGCGCGCCGGGGCCGTGGTCGGCTGGGCCTGCCACGGACCGCACCGGGACAGTGAAGTCCGGTCCGGGGAGGTCGAGTTGTACGCGATCTATGTCCATCCCGACATGCAGGGCCAGGGCGTCGGACAGGCGCTGCTGCGGGAGTCCGTGGGCCGCTGCGCGGCGGCCGGGCACGAGCGCATGCTGCTGTGGGTCCTCAAGGAGAACAGCCCGGCCCGGCGTTTCTACGAGAGAGCCGGCTTCCGCCCCGACGGCGCCGAGGAGCCCTTCGAGGCGGCCGGGGTCGCGGTGCCCGAGGTGCGCTACGCGCGCGTGCTGACCGGCGCGGGGCAGGACTGACGAAGGCGGGCCGGCCCGGCACCGGACGATGCGCGCCGCACCGGCCCACATGGGCGGACAGCCGGGTGCAGGAACCCGCTCACGTGCGCACAGGCGCGAGCCGGGCACACCGGCCCACGTGAGCGCACGTGCGGATGGGGCCACTGCCGACGGATCTCCGACTCAGGTCACTGGGCCCGTTCCTCGGGCAGCCGGGTCAGGGCGCGCACGGCCGTCTCGGCGAGCGCGGGGTGGGCGAGCGCCTCGTTCAGGACCCGTCTCGCCCGGGCGTCGCCCAGGACGCCCAGACCTTCCGCGCACGCGAGGGCGACCTTGCGGTAGGGGTCGTGCGGGCGCAGCCTGCGCTCCAGGGTGGTGATCAGCGCGGGTACGGCCTCGGGCGCGCGCAGCCGGACCAGGAGCCGGACCGGCTGGAGCGCGTACGCGACCCGCAGTTCGTTGGTGGCGAGCGCCGCGGCGGCGCGGGCGGTGCGCGGGTCGCCGAGCCGGGCCAGGGCGTGGGCGGCGGACGCGCAGCGCTCGGGATCGCGGTGGTTGAGCAGCAGGACGAGCGCCTCGAAGGCCCGCCGGTCCCCTGCCGTGCCGAGCCGGAAGGCGACCAACTCCCGCGCCCAGAGCGGCTGTCCGGGCTCGGTCAGCGCGGCGGCCAGTACATCGGG
This sequence comes from Streptomyces sp. NPDC021080, assembly GCF_044333225.1. Taxonomy (NCBI): domain Bacteria; kingdom Bacillati; phylum Actinomycetota; class Actinomycetes; order Kitasatosporales; family Streptomycetaceae; genus Streptomyces; species Streptomyces sp. NPDC021080. The sequence continues at coordinate 196,791 of NZ_JBIRQM010000011.1, forward strand.
GTCCTCCGTCCCCGCCAGCCGTTCGTAGGCCGCCGAGGATCCGGCCCCGGCCTCGGCGCGCAGACGCTCTGTGAGTGATCGCAACGCTTCGTCCATGGACCGAGCTTAGGCAAGCCCGTGAGGTGCGGGGACGTACATCACAAAGTCGGGGGCTGGCGCGCTCGTTACCGGCGGGTTAAGCTCAGACGAGCGAGTTACCCACTCGTGTCTCACCTCTCGGTGGCCTGGTGACGCAGCCACCGCGAGAGCAGTCGGTTCGGTACTTCAGGTACCTCAGTACGACATGGCTCCGGGACAGGGCCGGTCGGCTTTCACCTCCCATGGGCGCCCGTTCCGCGGCGCTCGGGGACGGCACCGGGCGTGTGCGCTCGTCAGCCCGGAAACACCCGCAACCTCCGCACGGTGTGCGCCTGTCGGCGCACCCGCGTGCGCTCCTCAGCCGTCACCACTTTCTGGAGTCCCGCGATGGCCACTCCCCTGTCCGACACCTCTCTGTCCCCGCTGAAGACCGTCGCCGTCGTCGGCCTCGGCACCATGGGCACCGGCATCGCCGAAGTCCTGGTCCGGGCCGGCCGTGACGTGATCGGCATCGACATCAGCGAAGCCGCGGCCACCCAGGCCGTGGCCACCCTCGAAGCCTCCACCGCCCGCGCCGTGCGACGCGAGCACCTGAGCGACGCGGAGCGCACGGACGCCCTCGCCCGCTTCCGCACCTTCACCGACCTCGCGGCCGCCGCCGACGCCGACCTCGTCATCGAGGTGACCCCGGAGTCGTACGACATCAAGCAGCAGGTCTTCCGGGCGCTCGACGGCATCGTGCGCCGCGAGGCGATCCTCGCGACAGGCACCAACGCCCTGTCCGTGACCCGCCTGGCGGCCGACTCGGCCCACCCCGAGCGCGTTCTCGGTCTGCACTTCTTCAACCCGGCGCCCGCGATGAAGCTCGTCGAGGTCGTCTCCTCGGTGCTGACCGCGCCCACCGCCGTGGCCGCGGTGACCGATCTGGCCCTGGAACTCGGCAAGGAGCCGGTCGCGGTGGGCGACCGCCCCGGTTTCGTCGCCGACGGCCTGCTCTTCGGCTACCTCAACCAGGCGGCCGCGATGTACGAGGCGAAGTACGCCTCCCGCGAGGACATCGACGCGGCGATGAAGCTCGGCTGCGGACTGCCCATGGGCCCGCTCGCCCTGCTCGACCTGATCGGCGTGGACACCGCACGGACCGTCCTGGAGGCGATGTACTCCGAGTCGCGCGACCGGCTGCACGCCCCCGCGCCCATCCTCAAGCAGCTCAGCGAGGCGGGCCTGACCGGACGCAAGTCCGGCCGCGGCTTCTACTCGTACGAGGCCCCGGGCAGCGACGCCGTCGTGCGGGACGCGCTGACGCCGCTGGACGGCGCCGTCCTGGCGGAGGGGCGCACGGTCCGCTCGGTGGGTGTCGCCGGCTCCGGCACGATGGCCTCCGGGATCGCCGAGGTCTTCGCCAAGGCCGGGTACGAGGTCGTCCTCGCCGCCCGTACGGAGGAGAAGGCGCAGACCGCGAAGGCCCGGATCGGCAAGTCGCTGTCCCGGTCCGTCGACAAGGGCCGGATGACGGCCGAGGCGGCGGCGAAGACCCTGGACCTGATCACGCCGACCGGCAGCTACGACGACTTCGCCGACGTGGACCTCGCGCTGGAGGCGGTCGCCGAGGACCTGGAGATCAAGCAGCAGCTGTTCGGCACGTTCGACAAGGTCTGCAAGCCCGGCGCGATCCTCGCCACCACCACCTCCTCGCTGCCCGTCGTCGCCTGCGCCCGCGCCACCTCGCGCCCGCAGGACGTCATCGGCATGCACTTCTTCAACCCGGCCCCGGCGATGAAGCTCGTCGAGGTCGTGCGGACCGTGCTGACCGCGGACGACGTCCACGCCACCGTGCGCGAGGTCTGCGCGAAGATCCGCAAGCACCCGGTGGACTGCGGTGACCGGGCCGGCTTCATCGTGAACGCGCTGCTGTTCCCGTACCTGAACAACGCGATCAAGATGGTGCAGGAGCACTACGCCTCGCTGGACGACATCGACGCGGCGATGAAGCTGGGCGGCGGCTACCCGATGGGGCCCTTCGAGCTGCTCGACGTGGTCGGGCTCGATGTCTCGCTGGCCATCGAGAAGGTCCTGCACCGCGAGTTCCGGGACCCGGGACTGGCCCCCGCCCCGCTCCTGGAACACCTGGTGGCCGCGGGCTGCCTCGGCCGCAAGACGGGCCGCGGCTTCCGCGAATATGCCCGCCGCTGAGGGTAAAGGCGACCGGTTCGCGGCCGACGCCGACTGGGGCGGACTGCTGGGCCCCGCCGTACACCCCCCGCCCTTCCGGGGCGGGGGGATCCCCGGACATGCGCGCTCTCCTGCGCACATGCAGTACGTTCGGGGCATGTCCCAGCCCGCCAAGTCCTCACGTACACCAGCCACGCCCGACGCGCCGGAGAGCGCCGCGGGCAGTCGCGCGGCGGCCCAACGCCTCAAGATGCGCCGGGAACTGGCGGCCGCGGCCATGGAGCTGTTCGCCGCCAAGGGGTACGAGGCGACCACCGTCGACGAGATCGCGGCCCGGGCCGGAGTGGCCCGCCGTACGTTCTTCCGCCACTTCCGCTCCAAGGAAGAGGCGATCTTCCCCGATCACGACGACACCCTGATCCGGGCCGAGGCGGTGCTCAACGCGGCCCCCGCGCACGAGCATCCGCTCGACACCGTGTGCCGCGGCATCAAGGAAGTCATGAGGATGTACGCGGCCCAGCCGGAGATCTCCGTCTCGCGCTACAAGCTGACGCGCGAGGTGCCGACGCTGCGCGAGGCCGAGATCGCCTCGGTGGCCCGCTACGAGCGCCTCTTCACCCGCTATCTCCTGGGCCACTTCGACGAGCACGCGCACGACGACGACGCCAACGACGATCCGCTGCTCGCGGAGGTCGCCGCGTCGGCCGTGGTCACGGCCCACAACCACGTCCTGCGGCGGTGGCTGCGGGCCGGCGGCCAGGGCGACGTGGAGTCGCAGCTGGACCACGCCTTCGCCATCGTCCGCAAGACCTTCGGCACCGGGATCGGCGCGGGACGGGAGACCGCGCCGCGACCGGCGCCCGCCTCGTCCTTCACCGAGGGGGACGTCCTGGTGACCGTCGCCCGTGTCGACGCTCCGCTCGACCAGGTGATGCGCACCATCGAGCAGGCACTCAAGGAACGGTCGTAGCGGCCCGCCCCCACGGATCGGCCCGACTTCTCCGACCACGCGCCGGACACGCTCACTTCGAGCGCGTCCGGCGTTTTTTGTGCCCTTGTTTGAGCGTTTTGCCCGCCATCCTGATCGATCATCGCTCACGTGTTACGTAAAGATTTCACCTGAGCGCAACTTCTGGCACTCCGTGCCTTGTCAGGTGACACGGCGTGCCATACGTTGAAGGAGTCCGGGCGGCCGGCGTGCAGAGACCATACGTACGCCGGCTGTCCCCGCAAGCCACATGGCCTGCGCGCCCGGACGCCTGCGTCACAGGCAACCTCCTGCGCCAACCACAGCGCTGCCACAGCACCACCCTCCGCCGGACCGACGGCACACCCCTCAGCAGCACCGACGTACCCCTCAGCGTTCTCCCTCGGAACGCGCATCGCCGGAGGCAACACCGTGAAGGAAATCCTGGACGCGATTCAGTCGCAGACGGCCACGTCCGCCGACTTCGCCGCTCTTCCGCTCCCCGACTCCTACCGCGCGATCACCGTGCACAAGGACGAGACGGAGATGTTCGCCGGGCTCAGCAGCCGCGACAAGGACCCCCGCAAGTCGATCCACCTGGACGACGTGCCGGTGCCGGAGCTGGGACCGGGCGAGGCCCTGGTCGCCGTCATGGCGTCCTCCGTGAACTACAACTCGGTCTGGACGTCGATCTTCGAGCCGGTGTCGACCTTCAACTTCCTGGAGCGCTACGGGCGGCTCAGCGACCTCAGCAAGCGCCACGACCTGCCGTACCACATCATCGGTTCGGACCTCGCGGGCGTCGTCCTGCGCACCGGCCCGGGCGTGAACTCCTGGAAGCCCGGCGACGAGGTCGTCGCGCACTGCCTGTCCGTCGAGCTGGAGTCCTCCGACGGCCACAACGACACGATGCTCGACCCCGAGCAGCGCATCTGGGGCTTCGAGACCAACTTCGGCGGCCTCGCCGAGATCGCGCTCGTCAAGTCCAACCAGCTCATGCCGAAGCCGGACCACCTGAGCTGGGAGGAGGCCGCCGCTCCCGGACTGGTGAACTCCACCGCCTACCGGCAGCTGGTCTCCCGCAACGGCGCCGGCATGAAGCAGGGCGACAACGTCCTGATCTGGGGCGCGAGCGGCGGACTCGGCTCGTACGCCACGCAGTTCGCGCTCGCCGGCGGCGCCAACCCGATCTGTGTCGTCTCCAGCGAGCAGAAGGCGGACATCTGCCGCTCGATGGGCGCCGAGGCGATCATCGACCGCAGCGCCGAGGGCTACAAGTTCTGGAAGGACGAGACCACCCAGGACCCGAAGGAGTGGAAGCGCTTCGGCAAGCGCATCCGCGAGTTCACCGGCGGCGAGGACATCGACATCGTCTTCGAGCACCCGGGCCGCGAGACCTTCGGTGCCTCGGTGTACGTCACCCGCAAGGGCGGCACCATCACCACCTGCGCCTCGACCTCGGGCTACATGCACGAGTACGACAACCGCTACCTGTGGATGTCGCTGAAGCGGATCATCGGCTCGCACTTCGCGAACTACCGCGAGGCCTGGGAGGCCAACCGGCTCGTCGCCAAGGGCAAGATCCACCCGACGCTCTCCAAGGTCTACTCCCTGGAGGAGACCGGGCAGGCCGCCTACGACGTGCACCGCAACCTCCACCAGGGCAAGGTCGGCGTCCTCGCGCTGGCGCCCGAGGAGGGCCTGGGCGTGCGCGACCAGGAGAAGCGCGCCCAGCACATCGACGCCATCAACCGCTTCCGGAACGTCTGAGGTCCATCCATGACAGAGCGTCAGACAGCCGACGGTCAGAGGGTGAAGGACCGGCCGTGGCTCATGCGCACGTACGCCGGCCACTCCACGGCCGAGGCGTCCAACGAGTTGTACCGGCGTAACCTCGCCAAGGGGCAGACAGGGCTCTCCGTGGCCTTCGACCTGCCGACGCAGACGGGCTACGACCCCGACCACATCCTCGCCCGCGGCGAGGTCGGCCGGGTCGGCGTGCCGGTCTCGCACCTCGGTGACATGCGCCGGCTGTTCCAGGACATCCCCCTGGAGCAGATGAACACCTCGATGACCATCAACGCCACCGCCATGTGGCTGCTGGCGCTCTATCAGGTCGTCGCCGAGGAGCAGGGTGCGGACATCACCAAGCTCCAGGGCACGACCCAGAACGACATCGTGAAGGAGTACCTCTCGCGGGGGACGCACGTCTTCCCGCCGGTGCCCTCGCTCCGTCTCACGACGGACATGATCACGTACACGGTCAACCACATCCCCAAGTGGAACCCGATCAACATCTGCAGCTACCACCTGCAGGAGGCGGGCGCCACGCCGGTCCAGGAGATCGCGTACGCGATGTCCACCGCGATCGCCGTCCTGGACGCGGTGTTCGCGTCCGGGCAGATCGCCGAGGACCGCAAGGGCGATGTCGTGGCCCGTATCTCCTTCTTCGTGAACGCGGGTGTCCGCTTCATCGAGGAGATGTGCAAGATGCGGGCGTTCGGGCGGATCTGGGACAAGATCACGCGTGAGCGGTACGGCATCGAGGACCCCAAGCAGCGGCGCTTCCGGTACGGCGTCCAGGTCAACTCCCTCGGCCTGACCGAGGCGCAGCCGGAGAACAACGTCCAGCGGATCGTGCTGGAGATGCTGGCCGTCACCCTGTCCAAGGACGCCCGCGCCCGTGCCGTCCAGCTGCCCGCGTGGAACGAGGCGCTGGGCCTGCCCCGCCCGTGGGACCAGCAGTGGTCGCTGCGCATCCAGCAGGTGCTGGCGCACGAGAGCGACCTGCTGGAGTACGAGGACATCTTCGAGGGCTCGCACGTCATCGAGGCCAAGGTGACCGCCCTCGTCGAGGAGTCGCTGGCCGAGATCGCCCGGATCGAGGAGATGGGCGGCGCGATGGCCGCCGTCGAGTCCGGCTACCTCAAGTCGCAGCTCGTCTCCTCGCACGCCGAGCGCCGGGGCCGTATCGAGGGCGGCACCGACAAGATCGTCGGCGTCAACGTCTTCCAGTCGACCGAGCCGAACCCGCTCACGGCCGACCTGGACGCGGCGATCATGACGGTCGACCCCGCGGTCGAGGCCCGGGTGATCTCGGCGCTGGGGACCTGGCGCGACACGCGGTACCAGCCGCCCTTCAACCACCCGCGTCCGTGCAAGGCGCTGGAACGGTTGAAGGAGGCCGCGAAGGGCACCGCCAACCTCATGGAGGCCACCCTGGAGTGCGCCCGCGCCGGTGTCACCACCGGCGAGTGGGCCGGGGCCCTGCGCGAGGTGTTCGGCGAGTTCCGCGCCCCGACCGGTGTCTCGTCGGCGCCCGTCGCGGTCACCGCCGAGGAGGGCACGGCGCTCGCGCTGGTGCGCCGCAAGGTGGAGCTGACCGCCAAGGACCTCGGCGCCGGCAACCTCCGGTTCCTGGTGGGCAAGCCGGGCCTGGACGGGCACTCCAACGGCGCCGAGCAGATCGCCGTGCGGGCCCGCGACGCCGGCTTCGAGGTCGTCTACCAGGGCATCCGGCTCACCCCGGAGCAGATCGTGGACGCGGCCGTGGCCGAGGACGTGCACGCTGTCGGCCTGTCCATCCTGTCCGGCTCGCACGCCCAGCTGGTGCCGGACGTCCTGGAGAAGATGCGCACGGCCGGCGCGGGCGACATTCCGGTGATCGCGGGCGGGATCATCCCGAACGCGGACGCCGAACAGCTGCGGGCCGCAGGAGTGGCCGCGGTCTTCACCCCGAAGGACTTCGACATCACCGGAATCATCGGCCGTATCGTCGACGAGATCCGGAAAGCGAACAAGCTCGACCCCCTGGAGGTCCCCGCATGACCACGCCCGTCAACCGTCTGCGTCCCAGGCGCTCCTGTCTCGCCGTGCCGGGCAGCAACCCCCGCTTCCTGGAGAAGGCCCAGGGGCTGCCCGCGGACCAGGTCTTCCTGGACCTGGAGGACGCGTGCGCGCCGCTGGCCAAGCCCGACGCCCGGCACACCATCGTCAAGTTCCTCAACGAGGGTGACTGGACCGGCAAGACGCGGGTCGTGCGCGTCAACGACTGGACGACCGAGTGGACGTACCGCGATGTCGTCACGGTCGTCGAGGGCGCGGGGCAGAACCTCGACTGCATCATGCTGCCGAAGGTCCAGACGGCCCAGCAGGTCGTGGCGCTCGACCTCCTGCTGACGCAGATCGAGAAGACGATGGGCTTCGAGGTCGGCAAGATCGGCATCGAGGCGCAGATCGAGAACGCCCAGGGCCTGAACAACGTCAACGAGATCGCCACCGCCTCGCAGCGCGTGGAGACCATCATCTTCGGCCCGGCCGACTTCATGGCGTCGATCAACATGAAGTCGCTGGTCGTCGGTGAGCAGCCGCCCGGCTACCCGGCGGACGCCTACCACTACATCCTGATGAAGATCCTGATGGCCGCCCGCGCCAACAACCTCCAGGCGATCGACGGTCCCTACCTGCAGATCCGCAACATCGACGGCTACCGCGCGGTCGCGCAGCGCGCCGCGGCCCTCGGCTTCGACGGCAAGTGGGTGCTGCACCCGGGTCAGGTGGAGGCCTCGAACGAGATCTTCTCCCCCTCGCAGGAGGACTTCGACCACGCCGAGCTGATCCTGGACGCGTACGACTACTACACGTCCGAGGCCGGCGGCAAGAAGGGCTCCGCGATGCTCGGCGACGAGATGATCGACGAGGCCAGCCGCAAGATGGCCCTCGTCATCTCGGGCAAGGGCCGGGCCGCCGGCATGCAGCGCACCACCTCGTTCGAAGCCCCGGAGGCCTGAGCACCATGCAGTTCGGACGCACCTACGAAGAGTTCGAGGTCGGGGCGGTGTACAAGCACTGGCCCGGAAAGACGGTCACGGAGTACGACGACCACCTCTTCTGCCTGCTGACCATGAACCACCACCCGCTCCACATGGACAGCAACTATGCGGAGAAGACGACCGATTTCGGCAGGAACGTCGTCGTCGGCAACTACATCTACTCGCTGCTGCTGGGCATGTCCGTGCCGGACGTCTCCGGCAAGGCGATCGCCAACCTGGAGATCGAGTCGCTGAAGCACGTGGCGCCGACCTTCCACGGCGACACGATCTACGGCGAGACCACGGTCCTCGACAAGACGCCCTCCCGGTCCAAGTCGGACCGCGGGATCGTCTACGTGGAGACCAAGGGCTACAAGCAGGACGGCACGCTGGTCTGCGTGTTCCGCCGCAAGGTGATGGTCCCCACCGAGACGTACATCAAGGAGCGCGGCGGCGAGCAGCCCGGCCGGCCCGAACTCACCGCCCCGGCGGAGAAGAAGACGGAGAAGTAGTCATGGCGCGACTCGCCCAGACCGCCGGTCTGACCGATGTCCAGCAGGAGATCCTCTCCACGGTCCGCGATTTCGTGGACAAGGAGATCATCCCGGTCGCCACCGAGCTGGAGCACCGCGACGAGTACCCGCAAGCGATCGTCGACGGGCTCAAGGAGCTGGGTCTGTTCGGTCTGATGATCCCCGAGGAGTACGGGGGTCTGGGCGAGTCGCTCCTCACCTACGCGCTGTGCGTGGAGGAGATCGCCCGCGGCTGGATGTCGGTCTCCGGCATCATCAACACCCACTTCATCGTGGCGTACATGCTCAAGCAGCACGGGACGCAGGAGCAGAAGGAGTACTTCCTGCCCCGTATGGCGCTCGGCGAGGTGCGCGGCGCCTTCTCGATGTCGGAGCCGGGACTCGGCTCCGATGTGTCGGCGATCACGTCCAAGGCGGTCAAGGACGGCGACGAGTACGTCCTGAACGGCCAGAAGATGTGGCTGACGAACGGCGGATCGTCGACTCTGGTGGCCGTTCTCGTCAGAAGTGACGAAGGACACCCCGAGGGCACGGCACCCCACAAGTCGATGACGACCTTCCTCGTGGAGAAGGAGCCCGGCTTCGGAGAGGTCCGTCCCGGTCTGACCATCCCCGGCAAGATCGACAAGATGGGTTACAAGGGGGTCGACACCACCGAACTCATCATGGACGGACTGCGCATTCCGGCCAATCGGGTCCTCGGCGGCACCACCGGCCGAGGGTTTTACCAAATGATGGACGGAGTCGAGGTCGGCCGCGTGAACGTGGCGGCCCGTGGCTGCGGTGTCGCACAGCGTGCGTTCGAGCTCGGCGTCTCATATGCCCAGCAACGTCACACTTTCGGCAAGGCGATCGCCCAGCACCAGGCCATCCAGTTCAAGCTGGCCGAAATGGCTACCAAGGTCGAGGCCGCCCATGCAATGATGGTGAACGCAGCTCGCAAAAAGGACTCCGGGGAACGAAACGACCTTGAAGCAGGGATGGCGAAGTACCTCGCCTCCGAGTACTGCAAAGAGGTAGTGGAAGATGCGTTCCGGATCCACGGCGGCTACGGCTTCTCCAAGGAGTACGAGATCGAGCGCCTCTACCGTGAGGCACCGATGCTGCTGATCGGCGAAGGTACCGCCGAGATCCAGAAAATGATCATCGGGCGCCGACTGCTCGAAGAGTATCGACTCCAGGGCTAGATGTCCGGGTTCGGGGTGTTTTCTTCGCGAAGAAGATCACACCCCGTCAGCTCTCTTCAGCCGTCGACTCCGCATCTTGGCTTGCCCAGTTGCGGTCTGCGACCGGTACGATCGCGTGAAAGCCGCCGTCCCCCGTTCGAGCGCGGCATCATCCGCTACGAAGGTCATCCATGCCCCACAGCCAAACCTCTGCACCTCGCGGCCGGGTCCGCCTCGCGCGCGGAGCATCGCCGTGGCTTCTCCCGACCGTTGCCACCGCAGCACTCAGCCTGGCCCGTTCGCGCCGTTCCGGCGCGGCCAAGGCCGTGGCCGTACCCGCCACCGCGCTCGCGGCCGGGATGCTGTGGTTCTTCCGCGACCCAGAGCGTGAGATCACGCAGGGCCGGGTCATCTCGCCCGCCGACGGTGTGGTGCAGAGCATCATGCCGTGGAAGGACGGACGCACCCGCGTCGCGATCTTCATGAGCCCGCTCAACGTCCACGTCAACCGCGCGCCCCTCTCCGGCACGGTGACCTCGGTCGAGCACATCCCCGGTGGGTTCGTCCCGGCGTTCAACAAGGAGAGCGAGAACAACGAGCGCGTCGTCTGGCACTTCGACACCGAGCTCGGTGACATCGAGATGATCCAGATCGCCGGCGCCGTCGCCCGTCGCATCGTGCCTTACATCCCGCAGGGGACGAAGGTCGAGCAGGGCGACCGGATCGGCCTGATCCGCTTCGGCTCGCGCGTCGACATCTACCTCCCCGAGGGTGTCGAGGTCGACGTGGAGGTCGGTCAGAAGACCGTGGCTGGGGTGACTCGAATTGACCGTGATTGATCCCGAGACACAGGCCGGCTGGGTGCCGGAGGCCGATGAGGTGGACGACGAGGAGGAGATGCCCCTCTCGCTCCGCCTCTCGATAGCGGACACGCTCACCCTCGGCAACGCCACGTGCGGCTTCATGGCGGTGTACTTCACCACCACCGGCATCCTGATCCCGCACCTCACGGGCAGCGACGAGTCGGGCATGGCCCGTCACTCCGCCGCGACGGCCGTGATCCTCATGCTCTGCGCCGCGGTCTTCGACCTGTTCGACGGCCTGGTGGCCCGCAAGCTGCGCTCCTCCCCCATGGGCGCCGAGCTGGACAACCTGTCCGACCTGATCAGCTTCGGGCTCGCGCCGGCGTACTTCGTGCTGGTGTACGGCATGGTCGCGGACGACGCGTACCAGAAGGTGGCGGCGGTCGGAGCGATCGTGGTGCTCCTCGCCGTGGTGCTGAGGCTCGCGAGATTCTCCTGTGTCACGGTGAAGGACGGCACGTTCCAGGGCATGCCGAGCCCGTTCGGCGCGCTGACGGTCGTCTCGATCATCCTGCTCGAGCTGCCCTTCGTCGCCACGCTCATGGCGATCATGGGCACGGCCTGGCTGATGGTGAGCCGGGTCGAGTACCCCAAGCCGCGGGGCCGCCTCGCCGTCGCGATGCTCTCGTGGATCGTCCTCTCGATGGGTCTCCTGGCCGCGTGGGCGTTCGACGCTCCGGGCGGACAGCTGCTCCTGCAGACCGGCTGTGCGCTGCAGCTGGTCATGGGCGCCGTGATCCCGCTGTTCGCCACGGCCCGCCGGGTGAACAACTTCCGGGGCAACCGCCGCGAGGCGCGCGCCGCGCAGCTCCCGTAACACCCCGCAGAACGCCGAAGGGCCCCGAACCACACGGTTCGGGGCCCTTCGGCTTGGGCGGCTCGGGCGGAAGCCTCCGCGCCCGGACGGAAGCCCTCGCGCTCCGGAGGAAGCCCTGCGTCCCGGCGCGGAGCCCTCCCGGCGCGGAGCCCTCCCGCTCCGGGCGCCCCCGCGCCGGGACGCAGGGGATCGTGCGCCGGGCGTGCGCCGGTTTCAGGCGCCGGGTGTGTACCCCTGGGCGACGGACGAGGCCTCCGCCGCACGGACGACCTTCATCCCGCCCACGGCGTTCTTGTCGGGCCGCAGGATGACGCTCTCCTTCGACGACGCCGCCTTCGGGTCGGTGAAGTCCTGGACCGTGCCGAACCCCGGGTCGAACGCGCCGATGGTCAGCAGGGCCCTGTCGACGCCCTCACGGGTGAGGTCCTTGGCCGCGCAGGCCTTCTTCAGTGCCTCTCCGAACGCCGAGGCGGCCGTCCAGCCGGCCACCACGCCGTTGTCCAGGGAGTCCTTCGGATAGGCGGCCCGGTAGTCCGCGACCAGCTTCTTCGCCTTCGGGGTGTCCGCGCCGACGGGCAGCGAGGGGCTGGCCACGTAGTAGTTCGCCTCCAGGGCCGGGGCCGCCGCGGTGGCGAGGAGCTGCGGGGCGAACGCCGAGTTGTTGCCGATCACCGGCACACCGAACTTCAGGGCCGCCGCGACCCCCACGAGCGAGGCCGCCTGCCGCGGGCCCGCGCTGATCACGACGGCCTTCACCCCGGCCTTCTTCAGTGCGACGACCTGACCGGTCATGTCGTTGTCGGTCGGCTTGATCTTCTGTTCGACGACCTTGAGCCCCGCCTGCTTCGCCATGTACCGGGAGCCCGTCAGGGCGTTCTCGCCGTAGTCGCCCTCGAAGTACACATGGCCGATGCTGTCGCCCTTCCTCAGCCCCTTCTCCTTCATCAGGAAGTCGATCGCGTTGATCGTCTCGATGTCGTACGTGGAGCCGATGGGCCGGATGTACGGGCTGCCCAGCAGCGTGGCCGACCAGGCCTGCGGCAGGACCAGGCCCTTGTCCCGGCCGTCGATGCGCTGCTTGACGGCCGCGACGAACGGCGAGCCGATGAACTGGGTGAAGCCCAGCACCTTCGGCGCCAGCTCCGTGTAGCCGGAGACGGCCTTCTGCGGGTCGTAGCCGTGGTCGCGGACCGTCAGTGCCAGCTTGTAGCCGCAGACGCCGCCGGCGGCGTTGGTCTGCCTCACATAGAGCTGCTGGGCCTGGGTGACGCTCTTGCCGAGGGTCGCGTAGACGCCGCTCATGTCCGTGAGCGCTCCGAGGCTGATCGTCTTCCCGGAGATCCCCTCACCGGTCCTCACCCCGCCGGCCGACCCCTTGTCACCGCCGTCCTCGGCCTTGGAGCTGCATCCGGCCAGGACGAGCAGGGCGGCCAGCGCCCCGGCGGCCAGCCTCGCGGTGTGTGTCGTTCTCATCGTTCCTCCCCTTCGGTGGCCCCGGGACGGGGCGTGACGCGGGCCCCGGGACGGGGCGTGACGCGAAGCCGGGCGGCCATCCTGACCAGGCCGCCCGGGACGAAGAGCACCACCGCCACGACGGCGGCGCCGTACAGGTACCGGGCCGCCTCGCCGGGCGCGATCCCGCCCGTGCCCGGGTCGGAGACCAGGGGCAGGCTGTCGCTGTAGCGGGTCAGCAGCTGGGGCAGCAGCGAGACGAACGCGGCCCCGGCCACCGCCCCGGCGACCGAGCCGAGCCCCCCGATGACGATCATGGCGAGGTAGTCCAGCGAGAGCGTGATCCCGAAGTAGTCGGGCACCGTGCGCTGGAAGACCAGGGCGAGCAGCACCCCGGCCAGGCCCGCGTACATCGAGGACAGGACGAAGACACCCGCGCGGTACCGGGCGACGGGCACACCGAGCACCCCGGCCGCGACCCGGTGGTCGCGGATCGCGTTCATGGCCCGGCCCGGCCGCCCGCGCAACACCCCGCGGGCGAAGAGGGCGCAGCCCAGGAGCAGCAGCAGACCCACGTACCAGAGCTTCTCGGCCGAGCCGAACGGCACCTGCGCGACGAGCAGCTCGCGGTCGTCGAAGGTGAGACCGAAGAGGCTGAGCGGCGGCACGTCGCGGCCGTTGAAGCCGCCGGTCAGATCCCGGGCGTTGAACAGGACGTGCTGTCCGATGAAGATCAGGGCGAGCGTGGCGATACCGAGGTAGGCGCCGCGCAGCCGTCCCGCGATCGGGCTGAACAGGCCCCCGGCGATCCCGGAGACGGCCACGGCGAGCACGGCCGCGAGCCAGGCCGGCAGCCCGAGGCCGGCCAGTCCGTCGCTCCCGTCGGCGGCGAACACGCAGTAGCCGTACGCGCCGACCGCGAGGAAGAAGGCGTGTCCCATGGAGAGCTGCCCGGTCGCGCCGGTCAGCAGGTTCAGGCCGATCGCACCGATCGCGGCGGCCATCGCGAACAGGCCGGCCTCCAGCCAGAAGCGGTCGACGTAGAAGGGCAGCGCGAGCAGCAGGACGGCACCGGCCGCACCGGTGGCGGTCCGGGCAGCGGGCGGCCGGACCGGGAGCCGGCGGCGGGCGGGGCGGGGCGCGCTGTCCGCCTCGTCGCGGGTGAGGACCTCAGACACGGGCGAGCTCCTTCGTGCCGAACAGCCCGGCAGGCCGGACGAGCAGGATCGCGACCATGACGACGTAGGGCGCGAGATCGCCGAGGCCGCGTCCGAGGAAGGTGAGGTCGCTCTGGTAGCCGGTGGCCAGGGACTCGGTGACGCCGACGAGGAGTCCGCCGACCAGTGCGCCGGTCGTCGAGTCGAGGCCGCCGAGGATCGCCGCGGGGAACGCCTTGAGCGCGGCGAGCGAGGTGGCGCGTTCCAGCCCGGGGGTCGGGAAGACGGTCAGGAACAGCGCGGCGACGGCCGCGAGGCCGCCGGCGACCGCCCAGGCCCCGAGCGACACCCGGCCGAGCCGGACGCCCATCAGGGCCGCGGTCTCCGGGCTCTCCGCGGCGGCGCGCGTCGCCACGCCCCAGGAGGTGTACCGGAAGGCCAGCAGGAAGGCCGTGATGAGCAGGGACGCCGTGACGAAGGCGGCGATCCGGGTGTGGGCGACGGAGACGGGTCCGACGGTGAGGACGGCGTCGCCCCAGGGGTCGCCCAGCGCCAGGACGTCGGTGCCGATCCGGCGGGTCAGTTCGGTGGTGAGCAGGATGTCGACGCCGATGGTGACGATCGCGAGGACGCTCTGGTCGGAGCCCCGGTAGCGGCGTATCACCAGGAACTCCACGGCGGCCCCCACCAGGGCGGCACCCGCGACCCCGGCGAGCAGGGCGGGCCAGAAACCGATGTCGTCGTGCAGGGTCGCGGTGACGTAGCCGCCCGCCAGCAGCAGGGAGGCGTGCGCGAAGTTGACGACCTCGGTGGCCCGGAAGATGACGACGAAGCCGAGCGCGATGAGGGCGTAGACGGAGCCCGACGACAGTCCGTTGAGCAGGAGTTCGGCGAAGGTGCTCATGACGCGGTCTCCTCCGGTTCGGCGCGCTCGCCCAGATAGGCGCGTACCACCGCCGGATCGTTCTGTACGTCCGCGGGGGTGCCGTCGGCGATCCGGCGCCCGAAGTCGAGTACGGTCACCGTGTCCGCGAGCCGCATCACCACCCCCATGTCGTGTTCCACGAGCACGATCGAGATGCCGAGGCTGTCGCGGACGCCCGCGATGACCGCGGCGGTACGGCGCCGTTCATCGGCGGTCATGCCCGCGACGGGTTCGTCCAGGAGCAGGACCCGGGGCTCCGTGCACAGGGCACGGGCGAGTTCGGCGAGCTTCTGCTGCCCGTACGGGAGCGAACCGGCGGACCGGCCGAGCTGTCCCCGAAGACCCACGAACTCGGCGATCTCACGGACGCGTTCGCGGTGGCGCCGGTCCTCGCGGGCCGCCGAGGGCAGCCGCAGCCCGGCGGCGAGGAATCCGGCGCGGGTCAGCCGGTGGCGGCCGAGCAGCAGGCAGTCCTCGACGGTGGCGTGCGGGGGCAGGGCGAGGTTCTGGAAGATCCGGGCCACGCCGAGCCCGGCGATCCTGTGCGGCGGCAGGCCGGTGAGCTCGTGCTCCCCGAGGCGGACGCTTCCGGCGGCGGGCCGGCACACACCGGACAGCACGTTGAAGCAGGTCGACTTTCCGGCGCCGTTGGGGCCGATGAGGGCGTGCACGGTACCCGGTCGCACGGTGAAGCCCACCGCGTCGAGCGCAGTCAGCCCGGCGAAGCGCACGGTCACGTCCCGGACGTCGAGCGACGGGATGCCGGAAGGCACGGTCGGCTGAACGGCCGTGCGGGCCACCGATGTTGCCGCGTCGGCCCGTACGGTCGCCGGAGCGGCCGTGCGGGCCGGGGCGGTGTCGCGTTCTTCCACGGTGGGTTCACCCCTTCCAGCGGGACAGGGACGGCAGGTCGCCGGGTGCGGCCCCGCCGTCGGCCGCGGCGTCCTCGTCGACCACGCCGAGATAGCGGCGGCGCACCTCGTCGGAGGCGGCGAGTTCGTCCGCGGGACCGGACAGGGTGACCTCGCCGACCTCCAGGACGTAGGCGCTGGAGGCGAGACGCAGGGCGAGGGCGGCGTTCTGTTCGACGAGCAGGACCGAGGTGCCCTGTTCGTTGATCTCCCGCACGGTGTCGGCGATCCGCGCGGCCATCAACGGGGCGAGCCCGAGGGAGGGTTCGTCGAGCAGCAGCACCTTCGGGGCGCCCATGAGCGCCCGGCCGACCGCGAGCATCTGCTGCTCCCCGCCGGACAGCAGCCCCGCCCGCTGGCCGGCGCGGTCGGCGAGGACGGGGAACAGCTCGTGCACCCGCCGCAGGGCGCGCGCCCGGCCGACGCGTCCGCCCGCGGAGCCGAGGGCACCGGCGCGCAGATTGTCCGCGACCGTCATCCGGCTGAACACCCGTCGCCCTTCGGGGACTTGGGAGACCCCGGCGGCCACCACCCGGTCCGGCGGCAGCCGGTCGAGCCGGCGTCCGCCGAAGGTGACCGTGCCGCCGGTGACCGCGCCCCCGTGGAAGGAGAGGGTCCGGCACACCGCCCGCAACAGCGTCGACTTTCCCGCGCCGTTGCCGCCGAGGACCGTCACCACGCTCCCCTCGGGCACGTCCAACGACACATCGCGCAGTGCGCGTACGGGGCCGTATCCGACCGACAGTTCCCGCACGAGCAGGGCGGAACCGCCCATGGCATCTCCCTTCTCCTCGCTCGGTGTGGCGCTCACCTCAGCACCGGCGAAGACCCCCGTCCACGGGCTGCGGCACAAACGCGGCGGGAGCCCACCGATGGCGCCCGCCCGTTGTGCACGCGCACAACACCGCGTGTCAGGGGCCTGTGCGCCCCCGTGTCCCGGTGGCATCCTCCGGGCCATGGGAGGGCGCGGACCACGGACCGGTCATGACTGGAAGCTGCTCGCGGAGTCGTGCGCGGCTCTGCTGGAACGGCTGCCCGAGCTCGTCGACGAGCACGTCAGGCAGCTCACCGAGTACTCCCCCGTCTACGGACAGGTGCTGCCGTACGACCAGCAGTGGCGGGAGGCGGAGACCGCGATGCGCATCGGCATCAAGGCGATCTCCGCACCGCGGGACTCACCGCGCCGCGATCTGGAGCACGCCGAGGAGGCGGGGCGGCGCCGGGCCCACCAGGGGCTGCCGCTCGAACTCCTCGTGCACGCCTACCGGGCCGCGGGCTATCTGGTGTGGGACGCGCTGATGGAGAGCGCGGCGAGCCGTGAACCCGAGCGGCTCGCGGTGCTCATGCGGTGCGCCACGATGGTGTGGGCGGCCGTGGACGCGCAGGCCAGGGCCGCCTCGGAGTCCTACCTCGCCACGGAACGGGAGCTGCGGCGGCGCACCGACGAACAGCTGCAGGCCCTGCTCGACGCCCTGCTGGAGGGCCAGGAGACACCGGGGCTCGCGGCGCGGGCGGCGGCCGGACTCGATCTGCCCGAGCACGGACCGTACGCCGTCGTCGTGCTGCGCACGGAGCGCCACGACGGACGGGACGTGTGCGTCCGGCCGGTGCTGGGCGCCGGGCTGCGGTTCATCTGGCGGATGCGGGCCGACTGCGAGATCGCGGTGGTGGCGCTGGACGCCGGACAGGGCCTGGACGGAGTGGCCCGGCTGCTGGACGGCAGACGTTCGGGTCCCGGTGGCATCAGTCCCGTGGTCTCGGGCCTCGGCGAGCTGGGGCGGGCCCGGCGGTGGGCCGAACTGGCGCTGCGCACCTGTCCGCCGGACGCGACCGGGGTCGTACGCCTCGATCAGCGGATGCCGACGGCGCTCGTCGTGAGCCAGCCGGAGCTGGCGGGACGGCTGGTGTCGGAGGTGTTCGGGGCGCTGCTGGAGCTCGAACCCGGGGACCGGGCCGTGCTGATCGAGACGCTGGACGTGTGGCTGGCCTGCGAGGGCTCGGCGGGACGCGCGGCAGGGCGTCTGTACTGCCACCGGAACACCGTCTTCAACCGGCTGCGCCGGCTGGAACAGCTGACCTCGCGCTCCCTGGCCCGCCCCCGCGACCTGATCGAGATGACCCTGGCCCTGGACGCCTACCGGCTGGCGGGCGCCAGGGCGGTCACGGGGGCGGGGCCGGGACGGTGAACCCCGGTGACCCCCGAGGGCCCTCGGACCGGGCCTTGGGCACACTCGGACCGGGCCGCGGACCGTCGGAACCGGACCCGTGGCCCTCGGACCGGGCCCTGGGCACACTCGGACCGGACCGCGGACCGTCGGAACCGGACCCGTGGCCCTCGGACCGGGCCCTGGGCACACTCGGACCGGACCGCGGGCACTCGGACCGGGCCGCGGACCGTCAGGACCGGACCCGTGGCCCTCGGACCGGGCCGTACCGTGCCGTGCCGTGCCGTGGGACTCAGACCAGGAAGTCCCGCCCGATGTTCTCCGCCACCCGTTCCAGGATCGGTCCGGCGTCGGCGAGGCACGTCGCGATGTCGGGCTCGGCCTCGGTGAGCGGATACGCCCGCCGGATGCCCGCCCTGCCGAGCTCCTCGGGCCGGAGCGCGAGACGGCCGCACACCGCGACGACCTCCTTGCCCGCCGCCCGGGCGGCCGCCGCGACCCCGGCGGGCGCCTTGCCGTGCAGGGTCTGCTCGTCCAGCGACCCCTCACCGGTGATCACCAGCGTGGCGCGTTCCAGCGCGGGCGCGAAGCCCAGCACCTCGAGCATCACCTCGATCCCGGGCCGGAAACGGGCGCCGAGCACCAGTGCCCCGTAACCGACCCCTCCCGCGGCACCGGCGCCGGGCGCGGCGGCGTACCCGGCGGCCTTCGGCCCGATCTCCTTCTCCAGGACGCCGGCGAAGTGGGCGAGGGCGGCGTCCAGCACCGCCACGTCGTCGGGACCGGCCCCTTTCTGGGGACCGTAGACGGCGGGCGCGCCCGTGGGGCCGGTCAACGGGTTGTCCACGTCGCTGGCGAGCACGAGGCCGACCGCGGCAAGCCGGTCGTCGAGGCCCGACAGATCGGCGCGCTCCACGTCGGCCAGTGCGGCGCCGCCGGGAGCCACCGGCTCGCCCTCCGCGTCGAGGAAGCGCGCGCCGAGCGCGGAGAGCATGCCCGCTCCGCCGTCGGTCGTCGCGCTGCCGCCCACGCCGAACACGATGGTGCGGGCGCCGGCGTCCAACGCGGCGCGCAGCAGTTCCCCGGTGCCGTACGTCGAGGACGAGAGCGGCGCGAAGACGCCCTTGGGCAGCCGCTGCAGCCCGCTCGCCTCGGCCATCTCCACGACCGCGGTCGACCCTCGCAGGGCGAACGCGGCGGTCACCTCGTGGCCCAGCGGGCCTGCGACGCGCACCTCGCGGCGCTCGAAACCGGCCGCGACCGCCGCGTCGACGGTGCCGTCGCCGCCGTCGGCCACGGGCAGCGACTCGACCTCGGCGTGCGGAGCGACCCGGCGCAGCCCGGCCGTCACCCGCTCCGCGACCTGTACGGCCGTCAGCGATCCCTTGAACTTGTCCGCCGCGATGAGCACACGCGGGGTCCGATCCACAGCGGCGTCCGCCACCTTGCATTCCCCTTGCTTCCGGGCCTTGCACACGTCAAGGCAGTCGCGCCGCTGCGACCCTAACCGGAGCGGACCCTCCTCGTCATGCCCCTGCCCAGCCCTCGGGACCGGCCCCGGGGAACGGCCGGCCGCCGGTCCGCGCGGCGCTCGTGCCGGGGCCCCGGCAACCCCCGGAGCATTCGATTCCGCGCCGCCCCGGCGAGCACACGCGCCCGGAATCGGTTAGACCGGAGCCATGACCCCTGTGGGCACCGACATCGCCGACCGCGTCCTCGGCGGCTGGCTGGGCCGGATCGCGGGCAACATGCTCGGCAAGCCGGTCGAGCAGGGCGACCACTGGACGCGGGACCGGATCGACCGCTACCTGCGGCAGGCCTCGGCCCTGCCCCTGACCGACTATCTCCCCGGGCCCGCCGACGACGGTGAGGGGGGCGAGTTCGAACTGCGGCCCGAGTGGCGCGACTGCGTGCGCGGGCGCATCCACGGCAGCTGCCGTGACGACGACGTGGACTACGCGATCCTCGGCCTCGACCTGCTGGAGACGCACGGCTTCTCGTTCAGCACCGAGCAGGTCGGTGACCTGTGGCTGACGCGGCTTCCGTATCTCCAGACGTTCACGGCGGAGCGCGTCGCCTACCGCAACCTCGCCCGGGGTCTGAAACCGCCGGTGACGGCGACGTACGAGAATCCGTACCAGGAGTGGATCGGCGCGCTGATCCGCGCCGACGTCTACGGCTGGACGTGCCCGGGGCTGCCGCGGCGCGCGGCCGCGCTGGCCCGCCGTGACGCCGTCCTGTCCCACTCCGGCAACGGCGTCTACGGCGCGATGTGGGCGGCGGCGCTGATCTCCGCGGCCTTCACCGCCCCGTCGGTCCGGGACGCGCTGGACACGGCGCTCGACGTGATCCCCGCGAGCAGCCGTCTGTCCCGCACCGTACGCCGGGTGATCGCGCTCCACGAGACCGGGATGGCCTGGGAGGACACGCTCACCACCCTGTCCGAGGAGACCGCCGGGATGGGCTGGATCCACACGGTCCCGAACGCGGCGGTGCTGACCGCCGGGCTGCTGTACGGCGACGGCGACTTCACCCGCACCATCACGCTGACGGTCCGCGGCGGCCTGGACACCGACTCGAACGGCGCGACCGCGGGCTCCGTCGCGGGCGTCCTGTGCGGGGCGGAGGCGATTCCCCCGCAGTGGAAGGACCCGCTGGAGAACACCGTCCGCAGCGCGGTGTTCGGCTTCGACGGGGTACGGATCAGCGAGCTCGCGTCACGCACGGTCGCGCTGGCGAAGGCCTGAACGGGTCTTCTCGTTACCCTTCTGGGGTGAGCACTTCGGACTATGCCGCCTATATCGCCGGCCTGCCCCGTGTCCTCGTCGGGGCCGCCGCCCTCTTCCGTGACGCCGACGGGCGGGTGCTGCTCGTCGAACCGAACTACCGCCCGGGCTGGACGCTTCCGGGCGGGACCGTGGAGTCGGACGACGGCGAGAGCCCGCGGCAGGGGGCGCGCCGCGAGACGGCCGAGGAGATCGGACTCGACGTGGAGCTCGGACGGCTGCTGGCGGTCGACTGGATCCTCGGGCCGGAGCGCCCGCCGCTGGTGGCCTATCTGTACGACGGAGGGGTGCTGGACGACCGGGAGCTCAAGTCGATCCGGCTGCAGGAGGAGGAACTGCTGTCCTGGCGGCTGGTGCCGCGCGAGGACGTGGTGGGCCATCTGTCCGGCGCCACGGGCCGTCGCGTGCTCGCCGCACTCGACGTCCTGGCGGACGGCTCGGGCACGGCGGAACTGGAGAACGGTCACCGGGTGGGCTGACGACGGCCACCGGGCGGGCTGCCGGGGAGTCCTTCGCACACCCCGGCGGCGGTTCCTTCGCACACCTCGGCGGCCGGGGGCCGAGCCCCCGGCCGCCGGGCCGGTGTTCGCGAAGCGGGTCCCGGTCGGGGTCCTCGAGGAGGCTCGTCAGGGGTCCTCGACGAGGGCCTCGACCGGGCGTATGCGGGTCAGCCGAGAATCCGGGCCTTCTGCGCCTCGAACTCGGCTTCGGTGAGCACGCCCTGGGCCTTGAGGTCCCCCAGCTGCTTCAGCTGATCGATCTTGCTGGTCATCTCGTCGGCCGGCGCGGCGGGCGGAGGCGGGGGCGGGGGCTGCTGCTCCTGGTACTGGTACTGCTGCTGCGCTTCCTGCTGGGCCCATCGTCCCTGCTGACGACGGGACACACGGTTCGAGACGGCGGTGGCCGTACCGGCCACCACGGCGGTGCGGGCGACCCCGCGGAGGAGACCTGGCACGGTGGTTTCCTTTCCGGCACGAGGCATACAGAACAAGCCCGGAAGGGATGCGATCCCTTGTGCGCGCCGAATTCGCCCCGGCGCGCCGGGCAGCTCCATTGGAACACCGAACCGCTTTCCCCGCACGTCGGCCCAGGGCCTGTCCGGCGCGATTCCCGACGATCTGCCGGTCCGTCATTCCCGTGGCAAGCTGAAATGTGGCCACCGACCGTCGACCGGTCGGTGGCGAGGTCTACGCAAGAGGAGCTCGCAATGGCTACGACGGGTATGCACCACCGGCAGGAATCCGCCGGCAGCTCGGGGGCGTGGGTGTCCGGCTGGACCGCCTTCGCCGGAGTCATGATGATCTTCGGAGGCGCGATGGCGATATTCCAGGGCATCGCCGCCATCGCCAAGGACGACGTCTTCGTCACCACCCGCAACTACGTCTACACGTTCAACCTCACGAGCTGGGGCTGGATCCACCTCACCCTCGGCGTCCTGATCGTCCTCGCCGGCATCGCCGTGTTCCGCGGCATGCTGTGGGCCCGGATCGTCGGCATCACCCTGGCGGGGCTCGCCATGGTCGCCAACTTCATGTGGCTGCCGTACTCCCCGGTGTGGGCCAGCGTGCTGATCGCCATCGACGCCTTCGTCATCTGGGCGCTGTGCGTCGGATCCGGCCGGGACGCCCGTACCGCGTAACCCACCGCGACCTCCCCGAAGTCCCCGGACCACCGGCGGGCCCCCCCCCCCGGGGGGGGGCGCCCCCCGGGGGCGGCCCGTTGCGGTGCCGGCCCCCCCCGCGCCCCCGCGCCCCCCCCCGGGGGGCGCGGTCGGGAGA
>NZ_JBIRQM010000011.1:219381-354340 GCF_044333225.1 Streptomyces sp. NPDC021080
GCGGCGCCCCACGGCCGCTTTCTCTTGGGGGGCGCTGGGGGCGGCCGCGGGCGGGCCCCCCCCGCCCGCCCCCCCCCCCGCCCCCCCCCCGCCCCCCCCCCCCCCCGGGGGCCCCCCCCCCGCGGGGGGGGCCCGCCGCAGGTCTGCGACCGTTTCCGTTCCCGTCCCGCCCGGCTCACCGGCGACGCCGCCGGTGAGCCGGGGACTTCGGGGAGGTCGCGCGGGCGCCGGGCGGCCCGGCGCGGATCCGGGACACGGGGCCCGCCCAGGCCCGGGACACAGCCGCGCCCCCGGTTCTCCGCCGGGTGGCGGGTCCGGGGGCGCTGCTCCTGCCGTGGCCGTGTCGTGTCCGGCCATGGCCGGACGGCTCCGCCGCAGGGGGCGTCCGGCCACGTGTGCCGGCTATCCGGCGTCCGTCTCTTCGAGCGCGGCCAGCACGGCCGGCACCGGGATGCGCCCGGAGGCGACCATCTGGGCGCCGCCGCGTCGCAGCGCGGTGGCGAGGGGCGCCGCCCACACGTTCTCGTAGACGAGGATTCCGGCGGAGTTGCCGGGCTCCAGTGCCTTCCCGGCCTCCGCGATGTCGTCCTCGCCCAGCAGACCGGAGGACGCGCCCTCGAACACGGCGAGGTCGAGGACCCCGTCTCCGTCGAAGTCGGCGATCTCCATGCCGGCCACGGATCCGTCCTCGTCCTTTCTCACGAACAAAAGGTCGAGAATCCGAATGAGGCCGCGGTCCACCAGATCGACGAGGATCGGAAACCCCTCCCCTGTCATTCTGTTACCGGGAAACTCCACGACGACATAGTCGATCGGTCCCATCTCGACGATTTCCTCTTCGCTCACGGCTTCACCCCTGCGTGGTCATGGTTTTCCCCTGCCCCAGGTCAATGCCATTGCAGCACCGGACGGTAGCCGCCGCATTTCGGTACGACGCCTCCTCGGACCCCCGCGAACGACGTCGCTCGGGCCGTTCGGGTGGTTCGGGTGGCTCAAGTGGTGCGGGTGGTTCACGCGGTCAGCTGGTAGATGCTCTTGCCCACCAGCCACAGCCCCAGGAACAGGAACAGCGACACCAGCGCCTTGTCCTGGTGCCGTTCCATCCACGCGCGCAGCTTCCCGAGCCGGACATGGGCCGTCTGCGGGGCGAAGGTCGCGTAGAGCTCCATCGTCAGCAGGCTGGACGTGGCCAGCAGCACGTAGCCCATCAGGGCCGCGTACGACGCCGCGTGCCCGAGGTCGGCGCTCACGACGGTGGAGGCGCCGGCCGCGATCATCCCCCACGGCTGGAGCAGCAGCGCGAGCCCGGCGGCCGTCCAGGCGGAGATCCGTTCGATCCGGGACATGAAACCGGAGTGCTTCGGCCGCTTGCCGATGTTGCGCCGGGTGCGTTCCGCGTAGAGGACGAGTCCGACGCCGATGGCGAGTTTGCCGGCCAGCGCGGCCGTGGACGGCGCGGATCTCGGAGGCGGCGGCTCACCGCCGGTCATGAGCAGCAC
Organism: Streptomyces sp. NPDC021080; assembly: GCF_044333225.1. Taxonomy (NCBI): domain Bacteria; kingdom Bacillati; phylum Actinomycetota; class Actinomycetes; order Kitasatosporales; family Streptomycetaceae; genus Streptomyces; species Streptomyces sp. NPDC021080. The sequence goes on from NZ_JBIRQM010000011.1 coordinate 220,881, forward strand.
GGCGGCGATGATCGCGACGAAGGAGGCCAGCCAGGTCAGGATGAAGGCGAGGCCCTTCCAGATCCCGTTGCGCGTCGACAGCACGAGCACGAATCCGGTGATCGGCAGCGGGTCGAGGGCGATCGCCAGAGCGATGAGAAGCAGGTCAAGGACCATCGCGTCCCCCGCGTGGTCTCGCGCTGCCCGAAGCCGCGGTGTCGCGCATGCCCTCATCGTCACCTCCGGCGACCGCGTCCACAAATCCGGTGTCCCGCCCCGCGCACCGGGCCCGATCGGTCCGACTCGCCGGACATATGACCCGGAGCTACCTTGGTGATCGGGCCGGGCCCCTCCCGCCACGACCGCTGCACCGCCGACCGCCCGTACGTCGCCGTACGTCACCGACAGGCCCCGCGTACCCGACGAGCCGAACGCCTGTGGCCCCCGGCCGCCGGCACGTCCTCGGCAGGAACCGTCCTCCCGAGCCTCGGCGCGGTGATCCCCTCGCCGACCGCCCTCGCCGGTGCCCAGCGCGCCGGCGACCTCATCGCGGAGCGTCTGCCATGACCCCCAAGCACCCGGCCGGCGGCCGGACCCCGCACCACACCCCGGCGGAGCGCGCCGCGCTCGGCAAGGCCGCCCGCTCCGCCGTGCCGCGCTCCAGCCACGCCGACTTCGCCCCCGCGCCGAAGCGGCCCGACCCGGTGGACATCGTGGAGGCGCAGTCCGCGACCCGGGTGCCCGAGCTCGTACCGATCCGCTACGGGCGGATGACCGAGTCGCCGTTCCGTTTCTACCGCGGGGCCGCCGCCATCATGGCCGCGGACCTCGCCGGCACCCCCCGCTCCGGGATCAGGGCGCAACTGTGCGGTGACGCGCACATGTTGAACTTCCGGCTGCTGGCCTCGCCGGAGCGCCGCATGATGTTCGACATCAACGACTTCGACGAGACGCTGCCCGGCCCCTGGGAGTGGGACGTCAAGCGGCTGTCCGCCAGCCTCGTCATCGCGGCCCGGGCGAACGGCTTCAGCGGCAAGGAGCGCACCGACATCGTCCGCACCACGGTGCGGTCGTACCGCGAGTGGATGAGACGCTTCGCCGGGATGGGCAACCTCCCCGTCTGGTACACGCATTTCGACGAGGACTGGGTACGGACCCATATCGCCGGGGAAGTGGGCTCGCGGGCACGCGACCGCTGGAAGAAGTCGACCGCCAAGGCGCGCAGCCGGGACAGCCTCCAGGCCTTCAACAAGCTCACGCACATGGTCGACGGCCAGGCCCTGATCGCCGCGGATCCCCCGCTCGTCGTTCCGCTGCAGGATCTGCTCCCCGACATGGAACGCGGCGCCCTGGAGAAGCAGCTCCGCAAGCTGATCGGGAGCTACGGCCGGAGCCTGGCCACGGACCGGCGGTTCCTGCTGGAGCAGTACCGGTTCGCCGACGTGGCCCGCAAGGTGGTCGGCGTCGGCAGCGTGGGCACCCGTTGCTGGATCATCCTCATGCTCGGCCGGGACGGCTCGGATCCGCTGCTCCTGCAGGCCAAGGAGGCGGACGAGTCGGTGCTGGCGCCGTACGTCGGCGCGAGCGAGTACCGGACCCAGGGCGAGCGTGTGGTCGCCGGGCAGCGGCTCATGCAGGCCACCAGCGACATCTTCCTGGGCTGGGAACGGGCCGAGGGCATCGACGGCCGCCGACGGGACTTCTACGTACGGCAGTTGCGGGACTGGAAGGGCATCGCGGAGCCCGAGCTCATGGTGCCGGCGGACATGCGGGCCTTCGGCGAGCTGTGCGGTGCCACGCTGGCCCGCGCGCACGCGAGGTCGAGCGACCGGATCGCCATCGCCTCCTATCTGGGCGGGGGCGATGTCTTCGACCGGGCGATCGTCCCGTTCGCCGAGGCGTACGCGGACCAGAACGAGAAGGACCACCGGGCACTCGTCGACGCCGTCCGCTCGGGCCGCGTCAAGGCCGAAGCCGCCTGACGGAAGCCGCTTGACGGAAGCCGCCTGACAAGGAGGCCCGCATGGATCGCTATCCGCCCATCGCCGACCACGGCCTGGTCGGGGACCTGCAGACCGCGGCCCTGGTGTCGTCCCAGGGTGTGGTCGACTGGTTCGCGGCACCCCGCTTCGACTCCCCCAGCGTCTTCGCCTCGCTCCTGGACCACGACGGCGGCGGCTACTTCCGTCTCGCGCCCGATCACCCCGAGGGAACGTGGAGACAGCTCTACTACCCGGACACGGCCGTCGTGGTGACCCGCTTCATGTCCCCGGACGGCGTGGGCGAGACCATCGACTCCATGCCCGTCCTCACGGGCCCGACGCCGAGCGACCGGCACCGTCTGGTGCGCGTCGTGCGCTCGGTGCGCGGCACCGTGCACTTCGGTCTGGAGTGCCGGCCGCGGTTCGACTACGCGAGGGCGGGCCACGAACTCGAACTGGCCCCCGGCACGGCCACGTTCAGGTCTCCGGCAGCGACCGCGCATCTCCAGGGCAACATCCCGATGGAACGGGACGGCCAGGACGTCCGGGGCGGCATCACCCTCCGCAACGGCGAGGCGGCGGCCCTCGTGTTCACGGTGTGCGGGCCGGACGGCGAGGCACCGCCGCCGCCCACGGTCGACGGGCTCACCGAGGAACTGTGGAACAACGTCGACTTCTGGCAGAAATGGGTCCGCACCTCGAACTACCGGGGCCGCTGGACGGAGATGGTCCACCGTTCCGCGATCACCCTCAAGCTCCTGACCTACGCCCCCACCGGAGCGCCGGTCGCCGCCGCCACGATGGGGCTGCCCGAGCAGATCGGCGGCGAGCGCAACTGGGACTACCGGTACACGTGGGTGCGGGACGGCTCGCTGTCGGTGCGGGCGCTGCTCGACCTCGGCTTCGTGGAGGAGGCGACCCACTTCACCCGCTGGCTGGGCGACCGGCTGCGGGAGCGCGAGGGCCCGGACGACGAACCCCTCCAGATCATGTACCGGGTCGACGGCGACCCGCATCTGACGGAGGAGATCCTGGGGCACTTCGAGGGCTACCGGGGCTCGTACCCGGTGCGCGCCGGCAACGGAGCGTGCGGTCAGCTGCAGCTCGACATCTACGGCGAGGCCCTCTACGCGCTGGCCGAGGGCCGCGCGGTGAGAGAACAGGGCAGCTATCACGGCTGGAAGGCGCTGGCCGGCATCCTGGACTGGCTCGCGGACTCCTGGGACCGCCCCGACGAGGGCATCTGGGAGACCCGGGGCGGGCGCAAGGACTTCACCTACAGCCGGGTCATGTGCTGGGCCGCCTTCGACCGGGGCCTGAAGCTGGCCGCGGAGTACAGCAGACCGGCCGACACCGTCCGCTGGACGAAGGCCCGGGACGCGATCCTCGAACAGGTGATGGAGCGGGGCTGGAGCGAGAAGCAGCGGGCGATCGTCCAGCACTACGACAGCGACGTCCTGGACGCCTCCCTGCTGCTGGCCCCGCGCGTCGGCTTCGTCTCCCCGCGCAGCCCCGGCTGGCTGAGCACCCTGGACGCCATGGAGCGCGTCCTGGTCTCCGACAGCCTGGTCTACCGCTACGACCCGGAGGCCTCCCCGGACGGACTGCGCGGCTCCGAGGGGACGTTCAGCCTCTGCACGTTCCTGTACGTCGACGCGCTGGCCCGGGCGGGACGGCTCCCCCAGGCCCGCTACACGTTCGAGAAGATGCAGACGTACGCCAACCATGTCGGCCTGTTCGCCGAGGAGATCGGCCCGAGCGGTGAGCAACTGGGCAACTTCCCGCAGGCGTTCACCCATCTCTCCCTCATCATGGCCGCGACGACGCTGGACGAGGCGCTCGACGGGCTGCGGCCCTGAACGGCGGGATGTCCGGACCCTGCGGAAGCAGTTCCACGGTCACGAAGGAGACCACGGCGGCGAGCACGATCACCGGCACCGTTCCCGAGTTGCCGACCAGGAGCACGACCAGCACGACGCAGCTGACCGGAAGCCTGAGCGCGGCGGCGGACGCGGCGGCCATGCCCGCCGCCATGGCCGGGACGACACCGAACCCCGGGAGCGGTGCCAGCAGGGCGCCCATCGCGCCGCCGAGGAACAGCGAGGGGAACACCGGGCCGCCCCTGAGGCTGCCCAGGCACAGCGCGTACGCGATGGACTTGAGCAGCACCACGGCCACCAGGCTGCCCACCGACCACGCGTGCGGGTGGGCGGCGAGCTGGGCGAGGGTGGTCTGGCCGGACAGGGCCACATCGGACGGCGAACGCCCGGTGAGGGCCGCGTAGAGCGCCGCGCAGCCGCCCGCGCCGAGCGCGCACAGCACGGTGGTCCGCAGGGTGTGCGCGGACACGGAGCGGGCCACGTACCGGCCGCCCACGATCACCCAGTGGATGCCGACTCCGATCACGAGTGCCATGAGCACCGACCAGACCACGTCCCCGGTGTCGAGGGTCGAGGGCGCCGGCAGTCCGATCTTGAGGCTGCCGGTCTGCAGTCCGGTCCAGCTGCCGAACCCGGTGAAGACGATGGCGCCGACCCCGCTGGCGAGCAGCGCGGGCAGCATCACCGCGAACAGCTGCGGCCCGCCCACGCCGGCGACCTCCATCAGCAGCACGGCGGCGATCAGGGGGCTGCCGAAGATCGCCGAGATGCCTGCGGCGGCGCCCGCGGCACCGAGGAGCGCCGTGCCCTGAGGAGTCGCGGGAGCCCGTACCAGATCCCGGAAGAGCAGGGCCAGGCCTCCGCCGAGCGCGATCAGCGGCGACTCGGGTCCGAGCACGGCTCCGAGCGGAAGGCCGGCCAGGGCGGCGAGCGCGACACCGGGCAGGGCGGAGGCCGCCACCCCGCCGGCGTGCAGGCCCGAGGCCGGGATGTGTCCGCCCCGGCCCGGCAGCCACAGCACGATCAGGCCCACCAGCACCCCGGCCAGGAGCATCGGGGGAAGCGGCCACCACCACGGCGGATCGGACCACCCGAGATCGTGCGGCCACTGCTCCCACATCAGATGTTCCAGCTCGTGCAGGAGTACCAGGAACCAGAAGGCGGCGAGCGAGACCGGGACACCGATCACGGCGCAGAACACCAGCGCGCGCCGGTAGGCGGGCTGGACCAGCAGGGCCCTCAGCTGCTCGGCCTCCGTGGGCTGCTTGCCCGGCGGGGACTCCGCCTCGGCGGGCCGGTCTCCCGAGGCGTCCCCGGGCTTACCGGATTCCCTGGACTTCCCGGAGTCTCCGGGCTTCCCGGGCTCCTCGGACTTCGGATCGCTGATGGGTCTTCTCCTACGTCCGCTCGGAGGAACGCCGGCGTGGAACCGCCGTCGGAGCGCGAGCGTACCGACGGGACCCGGCGCGACCGAGCGGCCCGCGCACCGGGCTCCGAAAACCCTCCGGGTGGACGTGCCGTACACACCCGCGTGGCCCGACGCGGTCTGTCCGGCGCGGCCCTGATCGGCGCCGGGACCGGCCCCGTCACCCCGCTCGGCTGCGCGACCCCGGCCGTCGCGCCCGTGACGGAGCTCGTGCGCCGGCCACGGGGGGGGGACGCGGCTCCGACTGACGGCGAGGTCCGGACATCCGGCCGCCATCGATGAAGTGCCGTACGCACAAGGGCTGTTGGCGATCATCGTCCCCTTTCCCGCCGGTTGACCTGTCCCGTACAACCCTTGCCGATCACCGGAGGTCTCCGATCCGTACGTACGTCGTGCCGGGCTCCTCCGAGAGCGGGCGGACGTGCGGACGTGGGGACGGGAAGGAGAGACGTGAGCGATCAGCGGATGGTCATCCCCGTGGGTCCGGACGGGGCGCCGACCCCGGACAAGGTGCTCGTGCGCATGGGTGTCACGGGCCTCGTCATCGCGGCCTCGGGCGCGGTCGCGGGCTGCTTCACGGGATTCCGGGGCACCACGGACGCCGGCGCCATCGCCTGGCTCACGATCTTCATGGGCGGTCTGCTGACGGCGCACCCCGCATACGTCGCGATGGTTCGGACGCTGGTTCCCGAGCAGCGGAGACTGCACCGCCGCAGGGCCGCCGTCCGGCGTGCCGTGCAGGCGCCCCTTGCCGCCGAGGAACTCACCCGTGGAGCCCTCCTGGCAGCGGTCTCGTCCCTCGGGTCCGAACCCGTACGGCCCCGGCCGCGGCCGCCCGTGACGGACGGCCGGGGACGGTTGGTCTGGTGGCGCGACCGCGACCTGCGCCACGCCTTCGGCCTCACCCGCTTCACCGCGGTGACCGTCGTGATGACGCTCGTCGGGCTCTGCGGCGTGCTGCACGTCCTCGGCGGGATCGTCCTCGCGTCGATCTTCCTCCCGGCCGCGGCGCTGAACGTGCTGATCCACGCGTCGGGCATCCGGCTGGCCCACGCTCTCGCCCATCTGGCCGGCAGCGAGCGCGTTCACTCGATGCACTACCTGCTGCTGCGCGAACCGTACGGCGGCGAGGCCTACTTGGTGCTGCATCCCGTCGAGGCCGATCCGGACGCGGCCGGACCGATGCTTCTGCGGCTCGCCAAGAGGAAGCAGGCACGACGTCTCGCGCCGACGGGTGTCGCCGAGGTCCACGGCCGGCTCGAGCCCGTCACCGTGGTGGTGCCGTGGATCGACGGCGCACCGGTGTGGACCCGTTACGTTGTGAACATCCTCGACCTGACGACCGGGCGCGACCGAGCGCGACTGACCTACCTGCTGGGATCCGGCACCGATGCCCCATGAGCACGATCCACACCCGATTCGGTTCCTCGTGAATCCGGAGCCGCTGCGGTCGCTGTACGGCCATGTCCCGGATCTGACGGGGATCAGGATCAGGTCGGTCAATCTCAACTGGCGCGGGCCCACGCTGACCCTCCGCGTCGACCTGCCGTCCTACCCCGACTCGGCGCCGCAGGAATGGACCGACGCGGGCCTCGACACGGTGCAGTGCCAATTCCGGTTCCTGGCGGTGGAGGGGATCTCCCTCACGGATTGGACACCACCGGCCCTCGGCAGCCTCGACATGGCCCCGTACGGAACCGAGCGACGCATGCGGGTGACGTTCAGAGGCGACGGCCTGTCCCTGGGATTCGACTGCAGCGCATCCGTACGCGTCGGTCACGTGAGCGCGTTCAGGTCGACGGAGAACGGACGTGACGACGGGAGCCGTCTGTTCATGAGCAGGATCGACGCCCGACGGCACAGTTCCCTTCCCGGAACCCAGGACAGGACGTTCTATGAGCGCTGACTGGTCGCGACTCCTGGCGTCCCCGCACCATCTGGGGAACCTGTACGGCAGCAGCCCGCCTTCGGCCGCGTCGTGCGATCCGTTCTACGTGCACATCGACGAACGCGAGAACTCGGTGACCCTGGGATTCGACACCCGGATCCTCCCGGCGAACACTCCCCCGGAATGGCAGGAGAAGGGATTCAACGCCTTCGAGTTCCACCTCGTCTTCGAAGGAGTGACCGGACTCCGCGTCACGGGCTGGGACGCTGCTGCCGCAGGAAAGATCGACATGACCGTCGGACCCGAATTCTTCGAGGTGCTCCTCGGTTCACGCGAGTCGGGAATCGCCTTCCACGCTTCCACGGCCCGGCTGGCCGGAACACGCGCGTACCTCGCCTCGGACAGCCTCTGACCACCGAGGCGGCAGCCTTGGCGCCGGATTCCTCCCGAGCGAACCGCTTGCGAGGCTGGAGCGCGGTTCAGAACGGTGGCTCCTCGGTACACCCACCGGTCCACTCTCCGGCGCGGACATCTCTCTTGCGCGCGCGGACGTCGTCGGCCGTTTCCAGAGCAGTGACGTCGTGGCCCCAGTTCTTCAGGGCGTCCAGGCATCGGCTGCGGTTGTAGCGGTCGGTGCTTGCCAGGAGGAGGCACCGGGCGTGGCCCGCCAGTGCGTCCTGGTGGGTGGCGAGACCGGGGTGCTCGATCAGGGGAAGTGCCGCGACGACAGCGGCATGCCGCACATCCACGTCTTCATGGGCCAGGAAGGGCGAGACGGCACGATAGAAGACGGGGCGGTGCTCCCGGAAGGCGCGCATTTCCGGGTACTCGTCGAGAAAGTCACCGTCGAAGTGCCGTCCACCTGCGGCGAGGCTCTCGTCGTCGCCGTCGTGGGCCAGCGATCCCAGCCACTCCAGGAGGGCCACCCGGACGGGGTGGTCCCGTTCCGGATCGATCCGTCGGCAGTGCCCGACAGCCTCGGTGGCAGGGTCGTTCAGGACCGCGGCCACGTACAAGGCCACGGCGAGTGTGGCCTCGTAGAAACTGTTCTGGTGGCACACCGGCTCGAGCTCGCCGACGGCCCTCATCCGAACCGCCGGATCGGCATCGAGGAGGCGACGGAGCACAGTCGGCAGAAAGCTGCCGTTCCCTCTCGCCGTGCCGAGCGCGGACCAATCGGTGCCGTCCAACAGCGCGCGAGGACTGGGCAGTCCGTCAGAGCCGAAACCGCCGGTCCGCACGTCCCCATCGATCACGAAGCAAGGCTACGACACTCACGGACCGCGTCGCGAAGGCACGGCTCGATGAGCTACGGGGCCACTTGCTGCGCCGTCGCAAGCGGGCGAAGTCGTGGAGGCCGCAGGTGGTCAGGAGGGCGGCAGAGGCTGCTCCGTCCACACGGTCTTGCCGTCGTGGGCGTAGCGGGTGCCCCACCGCTCCGTGAGCTGCGCGACCAGGAAGAGCCCGCGTCCGCCCTCGTCCGTGCTGAGGGCCCTTCGGAGGTGAGGGGACGTGTGGCTGGTGTCGGACACCTCACAGATCAGGCACTGCGTACGGATGAGGCGCAGGGTGACGGGGCCGTCCGCGTACCGGTAGGCGTTGGTGACGAGCTCGCTCGCGATCAGCTCGGTGGTGAAGAGCATGTCCGACAGCCCCCATTCGGCCAGTTTCGCCGTGATCAGCTCCCTGGCGCGGGCAGCGGCGGTCGCCTCCAGAGGCAGCTGCCACGAGGCGACGTTCTCCGGCGGCAGCACCCGGGTGCGGGCCATGAGCAGCGCGATGTCGTCGGTGGGGCGGCGGTCCGTGGGCAGCAGCGCTTCGATCACGCCGTGGCAGGTGCGCTCCAGGGGATCGGCGCAATGGGCGAGACTTTCGTGCAGCTTCTCCAGCGCGGCGTCGATGTCGCCGTCGCGCCCCTCCAGGAGGCCGTCGGTGTAGAGCGTGAGCAGGCTGCCCTCAGGGAGTTCGAGGTCGTACATCTCGAACGGCAGTCCGCCCAGGCCGAGCGGTGGACCCGCGGGCAGGTCGAGCACGGTCACCTGGCCGTCCGGCGTGGACACCAGGGGTGCCGGGTGGCCGGCGCGTGCCAGGGAGCATTGCCGGGAGACCGGATCGTAGACCGCGTAGACACAGGTGGCCCCGAGCGTCTGTTCGACCGTCGACTGGTTGCCCTCGGCGTTCGCCTCCATCTCGGCGGCCAGCAGGCTGACCAGATCGTCCAGTCGGGCCACCACCTCGTCCGGTTCCAGGTCGAGACTGGCCAGGGTGCGCACGGCGGCGCGCAGGCGCCCCATCGAGGCCGCGGCGTGGATTCCGTGGCCGACCACGTCTCCCACGACGAGGGCGACCCGGGCCCCTGACAACGGGATCACGTCGAACCAGTCACCACCGATGCCCGGTTCACCGCTCGCCGGGAGGTACCGGCAGGCCACCTCGACGGCCGGCAGGTCGGACACCGTGCCCGGCAGCAGACTGCGCTGCAGGGTCAGAGCGGCGCTCTGCTGCTGGGTGAAGCGGCGCGCGTTGTCGATACAGACGGCCGCACGCGAGGAGAACTCATGGGCCACCGCGGCGTCGTCGTCCTCGAAAGGCTCCGAATGGCGTACGCGCCACAGGCTCACCACGCCCAGTACCAGGCCGCGTGCCATGAGGGGCACCACGATCAGGGAATGGACGCCGAGACCCAGGGCGACCTCGATCCGCCTCCGGTCCATGGTGTACCACTCGGGGCGCAGCGACAGCAGCCGTTCGAGAATCGGGCGGCGCTCGGCCAGGCACCGCGCCTGCGGAGAGTCCGGGAGGAGCGGGACCACGTCGCCCTCCTGGAACGGGACCCGTGGTTCCGGGGGCGAAAGAGCCACTCGCAGGAGCGCACCTGCCATGTCCGAGGGCAGTTCGTCACCCAGTGTCACCGGCTTCAGGAGGTCCACCGAGCAGTAGTCGGCCAAGCCGGGGGCGGCCACCTCGGCCAGTTCCCGGGCCGTCTGCGTCACGTCCAGCGAGGTTCCGATCCGGGCGCTCGCCTCGTTCAGCAGAGTGAGCCTGCGCCGGGCCCGGTAGCGCTGGGTCACGTCCTCGATCGTCTCCGCCACGCCGAGGACCCGGCCCGAGGAGTCTTCCATCCGGAACGCGGAGACGGACACCATCCGTTCCTGGCGCGGAGCATGGCGCGTCCGGGCCGACTGCTCCGTGAAGATCAACGGCTCGCCGGTCTCCAGGACGTGGCGTACCCGCTCGTCGGCCTGACCCGCGTCCTCGTCGACCAGGAATTCACCGGCACGACGGCCCACCGTCACCCCGGCGGTGATGCCGCTCGCCTTTTCGATCGCGCGGTTGACCCGGATCACCTTCCTGTCCGGGCCGTGGATGGCCAGACCGATCGGGGACCGGCGGTACAAACCGTCCAGCAGCGCACGGTCCCGCTGCCAGGCGACGACTTCCGCGGCAGGGGCACCGACCAGGAACCACTCTTGACGATCTCCGTCGCGGGTGATCGCACGGGCCCGGAAACCCATCTCCACACGCCGTCCGTCATGGTGCCGGACGGGCAGGACTCCGAACCAGCCCCCCGCCCTCATGGCGTCCACGACGACGGACCGCGCGACGGGCAGGTCACGGGCGTCGACCAGGAGGTCCCGCCACGCCCGTCCGATCACTTCCTTGGCCGGGTAGCCCAGCAGCTCCTGCGCACGCGTGCTCCAGCCGACCACTGTGCCGTGATCGTCGAGCACGGCCGAAGCGCCGTGCTCGAGGGCGAACGGATCCTCCGGACTCTCGCTGAAATGCATCGAAGGTGTCCCCATAACCACCTCTTCGTCTCCGTGACTCCGATGTTCCTCCTCCCGGTCTCCGTCCGCGACTCTCCGTTCCTCTCGGCCCGGCGGGTGGCGAGCGGGTCACGTCACGGATGGCGAGCGTCCGCTCGTCCGCGCGGCGTCGTACGGCTTCACCGGAGAGGCCGGGGCGCAGGGGCCGCAAGCGCCGGTCCCGTTCGGGGTCTCACCGCACGGGGGTGGGCGCACGCTTCAACTGACGCCGCCGGACGGCCCGATCGGGGTGCGGCTCGTGAACGCGGTTCGACGGACACGCGTGACGCAGCGCCCGTTCGAGGCCGTCGCGGGTGATCTCGACGGCCAGGACGGTCTCCCGCCCTCCTTCCCCCCAGCCACAGCGATACACCCTCCACAGGAACGACGGCTCGATCCATGTCCTCGATCCATGTCCTCGATCCATGTCAAGGCGCGTTCACAGACCTTGGGGACGTCACGCTCGGCGGGTCCGGTCTACATGCCGCGGTCCGGACCGTAACGGACACGTATGTGCTCGTCGGGCGTCATGGGCATGGACTCCAGCTTCACGGGGCCGGGGTAGTACGCCGCGCTCTTGTACCCCGCCATGTCCTCTCCGATCAGGAACCGGTAGAACCACTCGGCGAACGGCATCGGATAGCCGGCCCAGTCCCCGTCCCCGCACGCGACGCACATGCCGCCGGGGAAGCCGTGGACCTGGGGCGCCAGGAAGATGACGTCTCCCCGGTCCAGGGAAGCCAGCGGAATCAGGCCTCGCGGGGTGCCGAAGGCGAGGTCCTGCAGCCCGCAGATCCGACGGGGATCGGATCCGGGATCGTTCGTCCAGTCCCGTTCCCACCGGGTCCGGGACCACGCCCGGGAGGTGTCGCGCATGTCCTCCAGGAGGTTCCACCGAGCGGTGGCCGGATGCGACAGATACAGGTGCCCGTTGATCTGGATCGGCGCGTACGCGTCGACGATGGTCTTGTAGTCCGCGGGAAGTTCCGTGCCGAGTTCGGCCTCCAGACGGGCCCAGGCAGCCGGATCGGCGTAGCGGTTCCCGGGCGGGCCGATCATGTCGAGCACGGCTCGCAGGTAGTCGGTCATGGCGTGTGGACCCTCACTGTCGGAGGCAGGACAGGGTGCGTCCGTCTCGGCGAGCCGGCAGCGCGATCATGCCTGACGGGCAGGAGGAGCCCAGGCGGGACCACTGACATCGATACGCGTAACGGGTTCCGGACGGCCCGCCGCCGCGCCCGACCCGTTTCCGGCATACATACGGAAAGCCCAAGTCGCAGCCTGAGCACCACACCGATGGTGTCCGCCAAGCGGAACAAGATCACCTCGGAGCCCTGTCGGCGCACGCATTCGGCCCCGGCCCCGGGCTCTAGGCCCGGGGCCGGGGCCGTCTATCGGCCGGTGACTCCGCGTCGGCCGGGACTTCAGAGGGCGCTGTTGTCGCAGCCCATGGTGGAGCCGATGGTGGTGATCTGGGCGCCAGGGTTGCCCTCGCCGCCCAGCAGGTTGCCGCCCAGGCCGTTGAGCGCGCCGACCTGGCCGAGGACGTCCAGGTTCAGGTCGTGCGACTTGCAGCTGGAGTGCTGCTTGATGTCGAACTTGTCGCCGTGGCCGCCGGCGTGGGCCGTGCCGCCCACGAGTCCGATGCTGCCGATCGCGGCGATCAGGACGGCAACGTTGCGAAGCTTGCGCATGTCATCTCCGATGGAGTGAGTGAGTGCGATCCGAGAAAGATCGACTTTTACAATCCCGGGAGATTAGTTCGGAATATGCCGAAACGAGCATTGACGCGCCGGGTTTCATGATCGCGCACCAGAAGCACCCGAAAGCCTTAGCGCATGCGAACGGGCCCGTCCGTGGCCACCGGGCCGGCAGGCGGTGGCGGCCGGTGCTCATGATCCGCCCGGCAGCAGAGAACAGGCGCAGGCCGCAGGGGCCGACGACGCGGGGCCCGCGCCTGCGCGAACCAGACCCATCCGCCCCTGATGGCTCTGGGGCTGACCCCGCGTCCTCGGACGGGGGTGCGCCGCCGACGTGCTTCAGAGGCTGCGTCCTGCGTGTCCACGGGGTCAGAGCGCGCCTCCGCTGCTGATCTGCAATCCTGGAATCCGTCCGGCCGGGCGTCGTCGGAGGGCGTCTGCGGCATGTCCCGGGCCGGGCGCAGCAGGGGCGGCCCCGGTCAGTCGGCCGCCGGGATCAGCCCGACCCGGTAGGCGAGGACGACCGCCTGGACCCGGTCGCGCAGGCCGAGTTTGGCCAGGATCCGCGAAACGTAGGTCTTGACCGTCTCGGGGGTGATGAACAGCGCCGCGGCGATCTCCGCGTTCGACAGCCCCTCGGCGATCTGCCGGAGCACGTCCAGCTCACGGGGGGTCAGCGCGCGTACGAGGTCTTCCCTGGCCGGCCGGGAGGTGTCGGCCGGCCGCAGGTGTTCGGCGAAGTGGCCTATGAGGTGGCGGGTGACGGCGGGCGCCAGCAGGGCCTCGCCCCGGGCGACCGTACGGATCCCGTTCACCAGCTCCGCAGGAGGCGCGTCCTTGAGGAGGAAGCCGCTGGCTCCGGCCCGCAGCGCGTCGTAGACGTAGGCATCGACGTTGAACGTGGTGACGACCAGCACCTTCGGCGGGACATCGGCATCGGGACCGGCCAGTTGCCGGGTCGCCTGGATGCCGTCGAGCAGGGGCATCCGGATGTCCATCACCACCACGTCGGGCCTCAGCCGCCGTGCGGCCTCCACCGCCGCGTGCCCGTTCTCGGCCTCCCCGACGACCTCGATGTCGGGCTGCGCGGAGAAGATGGTGACGTAGCCGGTCCGCACCAACGCCTGGTCGTCGCAGACGAGTACACGGATGGGGTGCGGCGCATCGCTCACGGGGTCACTCCTGAACGGGCTTGGACGGAATCGTCGCGCGGACCTCGAACCCGCCCTCGGGCCGGGGTCCTGCCTCCAGTTCACCATCGAGCATCCGCACCCGTGCACGCAGTCCGGCCAGACCTCGTCCGCCCGCCGGGCCGGGCTGCCGCGCGACCGGTACGGTCGCCGGGGAGGCGGCGGGCGCGTCGGTCGCCACCTCGATCTCGACGTGCTCCTCGCGGTGCCGGACCAGGACGTGTGTCAGCTGCCCGGACGCGTGCTTCATCGCGTTGGTGAGCGCCTCCTGCACCACGCGGTACGCGGCCAGTTCCACGTCCACGGACCGCTCCCGCCGCTCGCCCTGCTCGCTGAACTCGACCGACTGACCCGACCTGCGGGCCTGTTCGACCAGGTCCACCACCCGTCCCAGGGTCGGGGTCCGGTCCGCACGCGCCGGGTCGGCGACCGTGGACTCACCGGTCGCCTCCAACACACCGAGCAGGTACCGCAGTTCCGTCAGAGCCCGACGGCCGGTGTCGCTGACGGCCGCCAGTCCCTCGCCGGCCCGTTCCGGCGCGGACGTGAGCAGGAACTGCGCCGCGTCGGACTGGACCACCATGGCCGTCACGTGGTGGGTGACCACGTCGTGCAGTTCGCGGGCGATCCGTGCCCGCTCGGCGGCCGTGGCCACCTCTGCGGCCAGCCGCCGCCGTTCCACCTCTTCCCCTCGCCGCATGCGCACGGCACTCCCCACCAGCCAGATCGCGGCCAGAGTCAGATAGAACGCGAGATAGTCCGGGATCTCCTGCGGTGAGCCGAGGTGGTGCAGGACGACGGCCAGTACGGCGTAGGCCGCGCTCGCCGCGACGGTCACGGCGCGGCGGAGGCCGGCCTGATGGGCCCCGGCGGAGTACAGGGCGAGATACAGCCCCATGCTCCCGAACGTCGTCGCGAAACCCAGCGCCTGGTGCACGGCGAACGCGCCCGCGACGACGGCCAGACAGGCCGCGGGCCACCGGCGGCGGACCGCGGCCGGCAGGGTCTGGGCCAGGATCAGCCCGATGCCCAGCGCGTTCGCCGGCCGCTCGGGCAGATCGCCGATCTGCCCTCCGATGTTCGACAGGGTCGGCACGAAGGCCAGCAGGGTGAGCAGCAGAGCGAGGACGCCGTCCTTGACCGAGGCGTCCCGCTCCCTCCACCAGTCACGTGGCGCCCGGAGCAGCGGGGAACTCCGGAGCGCCTGACGGGACATCACTTCCGTTTCCTCCAGTCGGCCTGTCTCAGTGCCGGGCCCGCCGCCGGGGCAGCAGTCGGCCGTTCCGGTGGGCGAGGACGGCCATCGGGACGGTGATCAGTACGCCGAGGACGATGGGCACGATCGACGTCTCCAGGCCGAAGCCGTCGCCGGTCAACAGGGTGGAACCATGGACGTCGACGGTGTACAGCCCCTCGGGGGTGTGTCCGGAGACCGGGACGCCGAGCAGCTGCTCGACAGTGTTCCAGACGAAGTGCAGACCCACGACGAACCAGATGCTACGCCGCCACAGGAACGCGGCACCGAGCATGACGCCCGCCTCGAGGGCGATCGCCACCACGCTCCGCCCACTGGCTCCCGGAGCCCCCAGGTGGGCGACGCCGAAGAACAGTCCGGTGATCGCGATGGCGGCCCGGCTGCCCCACAACTGTTCCAGAGCCTGCAGGGCGAATCCGCGGAACATCAGCTCCTCGGTGACCGCGGCGCCGATCTGCACCATGGCCGCGGACCACACGACCGACACGAAGCCGTTGCCCGCCCAGGAGAACGAGTAGCCCCCGAAAGCCGTGATCAGGAGTGCGGACACGAGGATGAAGCCCAGACCGATCCCGCCGCCGAGCAACATCTCCCGGCCGGCCCCACGCCGGGCGATCTCCGGCGTGGGACGTCGTGCGACGAAGCGCATGACCGCCCAGTACACGGCCACCGCGGCAGCCGCTCCCAGCGCCGGCACCGGACCGGGGCCCGTCGCGGTCAGGCTCGAGACGAGACCGACACCGACCATGCCCGTCAGCATCCAGCCGAGTGGAGACCGAACGATCCGGCCGAAACGGCCGCCCCGGCCGTCGCCCTCTTCGTCCGGACCGGAGCCTGTGCCGTGCGGTGCGGTGGACGTCGTGCCCATCGTGGCCTCCCCTGTGGTGGTGGTCGCACCGGTGGCGACCTGACGACCACGCTAGGGACGCGCCGACGTCCGCGAGTCACCCCCACATGGACAACTCCTGTAGCTCGCAAGGGGGATGCGCCACCCCCGTTCGCCCGTCCAGGGCGGGTATCGGGTCGTGGTCGATCCGGCGGACCGTTCCACGCCATGGAGCGGATCCGGCAGCGCATCCCGCATGACGCGGGTGCAACCGGCGGACGATGAACGGGATGTCATCGGGCTGCACCTGCCGATCGACAAGTACCGGTGGATCATTGTCCGCGGTCTCCGCGACAGGGCTTCGCAGTCTCGCGCCGGACGACGGTGCTGCATGGGCCATGCCAACCCCCGCTCACAGGACTCTCTTTGGGGGTCTCGCGCCGGGACCGGCGGTGATGCCCCGGAACAGCCTTCGGCGAGTTGCCCGTCAGCCCCGGCGCGCTTTCTACGGGTGCGCGGCGAAGCGTGATCACCGATGTTGACCTTGTATACGTGACATGTGCACACTCTGCGGGCCCGCGACGGTCGCCGGCGCGCAAGGAGGCCCCGCCATGCATGGAGATCACGGTCACCGTGAGACCCTCGCCGCGATCGCGCGAAATCCCGCAGCGCCGGCCGACGTCCTGACCAGGCTGCTGTGCGAGGAAGCCGCCGCGGCCTGGAACGCGGTCGCCTGGCGCGCTCTGCCGGACGAGGTGGTCGACGCCATCGTTGCGCATCCCGACCACAGGCTGCGGAGTGCGCTGACGGAGAACGTCTCGGTGCCGGCGGAACAACGTGCCAGGCTCGTGGACGATCCCGATCCACGCGTCCGCCTCGGGCTGGCCCTCGGACCCGGCTGGTTCCGCGTCCCCACGCCACCCCTGCCCCTGTCCACCCAGCGGCGGCTGCTCGCCGACCCGGAACCAAAAGTCCGCCGGGGCGCGGCCTTCTGCCACGACACGGCCCCGAGCCTGGTCGCCGGGCTTGCCGACCACCAGGACGCGGACCTCCGGCAGGCAGCCTGCCGCCAGTGGACCTCGCTGTCCGAGGACACCCGAAGCCGTCTGCTCCACGACGCCGCCGACGAAGTCCGCCGAGCGGCCATGCTGGAGGCTTGCCACGATGACGCGGCCTGCACGGACCTTCTTCTCGACGCAGGAATCAGCGGCCTCGAGCGGTGGCAGGTGATCCGGTGCGGAGCCATGAGCACGTCGACCGCCGAACAGCTCGCAGCAAGCGCCGAAGAGCAGGACCGCCGGGAGTTGGCGGCCAACCTCGACGTTCCCATCGGCATCGTCCGGCCGTTGGCGAACGACGACGCGCACGGAGTCCGGCTGGCGGTATCGGTACGCCCCGAGCTGACGGAGGCCGAACGCACCGCCATCGACATCACCATCAGCCCGTCCGACCGGCTCCGTCCCGTCGAATGGGTTCTCCTCTGCGCCGATCCCGACGTCCTGCGCCGATGCGCCAGGTCGGCCAACACCCTGCTACGGCGCAGCGCCGCCTGCAGCCGGCACCTGCCTGCCGACGCCGTCGACCTGCTCGCGAAGGACGACGACTACGCCGTACGACTCCTCCTGTGCGAGAACCAACCGACCGTCGACGGCAAGGTCGTGCTGCAGACGTACCTGGACTGCAAGGTCATCACCAAGAGCGCTCTGCAGGGGCACCCGAACTTCCCGGGCGCCGGCAGCGCGCAACGCTTCGCCGACGACCCGGATCCAGAGCTACGACGGCTGGTGGGGCTGGACCCCGAAGCGCCCGTCGACGCTGTGGTCCGGCTGCTTTCCGACCCCGACGGCCGTGTGCGTGCCATGGCAGCCGCGCACCCCGCACTGCCCGTTGGTCTCATTCTCGAAAGCTGCGGGAATCCGGAGACCTCCTCCAGCGCCCTCGGCAACCCGAGCCTTCCCGCGGAAGTCATGCACGAATACCTGGATGCCGCAGGCATCCCTCGCTAGTCGCACCGGCTCGTCCGCTGCAGCCCTCGTCATCCGGCTCCGGACGTGACCGGCCGGACGACTCCCGGGTGTTCAGAACGGCGGGGTGTCCTGGGCGCATTTCGTTCCGGGGCGCGGGAGGGTGCCGTCGATGAAGTAGCGGCTCTCGTGCGCGTTGACACAGCGGCTGGGGTTCAGCAGGGCGGTGTGCCCGTACCCGGTGTTGGTGAGCAGACGGGCGTTGGCCAGTTCCTCGCTCATGGCCCGCGCGTCGGAGTACGGGGTCGAGGGGTCGTAGACCGTGCCGACCACCAGGATCGGAGCGGTCGGCCTGTTCCAGGGGCCGGTGTAGCGCGTCGCGGCCACGGCCGGCCAGGTGGCGCAGGGTTCGGCGGCCCAGGTCCAGTGGCGTCCGGCGTCACCGGTACGGGCCGCGCTCGCCTGTTCGTAGCGGTGGTAGAGCCAGGGATTGCGCGGGTTGGGGCTGTCCCCGCAGAAAACGGCCGCCCCCTGCTCCTCGCCCAGGTACGGGATCGGGTACGGGGTCGGCGGGGCAGGCGGCGCGGGGACCGCCGAGGGGACCTGGCCGTTCCACAGCTGCTGGAGCCGGACGGCGAGTCCCGTCCAGCCGGGGTGCACGATGTAGAGGGAGCTGATGGTGTCGGACACCGTCCTGGCGTAGGTCCAGGTGCCCACCGGGCGTGCCCTCAGACGGTCCGTCAGTCGGTCGAACTTCTTCCGGGTGGCCGCCGGGCTTCCGGCGGAGAAGGCGCACCGGGCGGTGGGGGCCGATCCGCACAGCGAGAGGAACCGGTCCAGGGTCGCCGCCGCGCTGCGGTCCGAGCCCATGCGCAGGAAGGTCGGGAGACGGGCGTCGTCGGAGCCGTTGTTCGTCCAGGCGTCGGGCGCGATGTTGCTGTCCAGGGTCATGGCGCGGACCTTGGAGGGGTAGAGGTTGGCGTAGGTGGCACCGAGGATCGTGCCGTAGGAGATGCCCATGTAGGTGAGCTTGCGGTCGCCGACCGCGCGGCGGAGCTGGTCGAGGTCGCGGACGGTGTCCACCGTCCCGACATGGCGCAGGAGCTGGGGGTCCCGCTTCTCGCACAGGCGCCCCAGCTCCCGGTAGGAGGCGATCCACTCCTGCCGCTCGGCCCTGCCCACCGGGAAGCCGGCCGGATGGCTCGCGTTCCATCGAGCCGCCTGCTCCGGGGTCTTGAAGCAGTTCACGGCAGTGCTGTTGCCGATCCCCCGGGGGTCCCAGCTGACGATGTCGAACCGCTGCCGCACCTGCTTCGGGAAGAACTCGTAGTTCTGCGGGAACTGGATCGTTCCCGGCCCGCCGGGGCCGCCGGGGTTGAAGAACAGGGTGCCGAGACGCCGACCGGGGCCGGTGGCCTTCCGCTTCACGACCGCCAGCTCGATGGTGCGCCCGCGGGGCTTCGCGTAGTCCAGCGGCACCTTGGCGGTCGCGCAGTCGTAGTCCGTGTTCGGGGCGCAGGGCTTCCAGTTCAGCTTCGGAGCGGGTACCGAGGAGGTCGGTGCTCCCCCGGCCACGGCGAGCTGCTGGCCGGCCAGTGCCGTCGAGAGGGTCACCAGCGCGGCGACGGCCGCGGCGCCTCTCCGGCGGTTCCTCGTTCCCGATCTGGGCATGCCTGGTCCTTTCACAGCCGAGCGCCCGACGCCTCGGTGCGGGCGGTCGGTGCGCTTCCGTGATCACGACACCAAGGCCCCGCCGACCGCGCGAGGCGACCGCAGCCGAATGGCCGAAGCCGACGGTTCGTCAGGGGTGGTGGAAACGTCGGGCGTTGTCAGCGGCACCCTGAAGTGGTGGTACTTCTGGTGGGATCGACCGGCCGTGGACCCGGCCTCGGTCTGTTCAGGACGGCACCACCGAACGCACTCGTCGTCCTTGGGCCGTGTCCGTTCGCCGGGAGGACTGGTGAAGGGGCTGGGCACTGCGGTGGAGCCGGGGCGAACCTCGATGCCGGTCCACCCTGTTCGTAGTCCCCCGATCCCTTTCCGACCTCAGGCCCGGCAGGGGAGAGGGCGGCCGGGGCTGCGCGGAGCCGCACTCCTCCGTCCGGGACGTACGTGCTCACGCGGTGGATTCCCGGACTGCGACGCCGCCGGTCGTGTGCGCTCGGCGGGCGGGCCGGACTCGTCCCGCGCGAGGAACGGTCCGCGCCGCCGGCCGGTGTGGAGGCCCCGCTTCCCCTCGGTCGGGAGAGGCGGGGCCGGCGTCACAGCCGTGTGCCGTTGACCACCAGCGTCACGTCGATGTTGTCGCGCGTGGCGTTGGAGTACGGGCAGACCTGGTGGGCCGTCCTCGCCAGTTCGACCGCCTGCTCCTCGGCGACCGAGGGAAGCGAGATCTGCAGCTCGACGCCGAGCTTGAAGCGGCCGCCGTCGATCGGGATCAGCGAGACCCGCGAGTCGATCTCCGCGTCGTCCGCCTTGAGCTCGCCCCGCTGCCCGACCAGGGCGAGCGTCGTACCGAAACAGGCGGCGTACCCGATCGCGAAGAGCTGCTCGGGGTTGGCGCCCTCGCCGTCCCCACCCAGTTCCTTGGGCATCCGCAGGTCCAGATCCAGCTTTCCGTCGGACGTGCTCCCGCGGCCGTCCCTGCCCCCGGTGACGCGAGCCTGCGCCGTGTAAAGCGCCTTGGACATCCTGAACTCCTTCAGTCGCTACCGTAGTTCGAACCTGTCACTTCAAAAACAAGAAGTCAACGGTTAAGGTCGGGAGCCCTGCGACGACCGGGAGGGAAGATGGCGAAGCCGGAGGTCGGCTACCTGCTGCCGACACGCGACCAGTCCGTTCTGGGTGAGCACGACTCGAGACGGCTCGTCGTCCAGGCACGGCGGGCGGAGGAGCTGGGGCTGGACTCGGTCTGGGCGGGCGACAGTCCCGTGACCAGGCCGCGCGCGGATCCGCTGCTGCTGTTGGCCGCCGTGGCCCAGGCCACCGAACGGGTCACGCTCGGCACGGCGGTGCTCCTGCCGGCGCTGCGTCATCCGATCCTGCTGGCACACCAACTCGCCACCCTCGACCGGCTGTCGGACGGACGGCTGATCGCGGGCATGGGAGGCGGGTTCCCGAACCCGGCGACCCGTGCCCAGTTCACGTCGATCGGCATCGGATTCGCGCGCCGCGCCGGCCGCATGACGGAGTCGATCGACGTCATGCGGAAGCTCTGGTCAGGGGAGGCGGTGTCCTGGCGGGGCGAGCACTTCGCCTTCGAGGACGTGCGGATCGCGCCCCCGCCGTCCCGGCCCTCAGGCCCGCCGATCTGGCTGGCCGGAAGCGGCGTACCGGCACTGCGGCGCGTGGCCCGCCTCGCCGACGGCTGGCTCCCCTATCCGCCCGAGTGGACGACGTACGCGGAGGAATACCAGGTCATCGAGCAGGCGGCCGTGCCCCGCCCGGTCACCCCCGCCCTGTACGCGACGCTCTGTCTGGACGAGGACCCGGAGAAGGCGCGCCGGCGCCTGCGGACGAGCGTCGAGCGCTACTACAACGCGCCGTTCGACGTCATCGCGCGGATCCAGGCCGTGTTCGCCGGTACCGCCCGCCAGGCCGCCGACTGGCTGACCGGCTACGTCACGGCCGGCGCCCGCCACCTCGTGATCCGCCTGGCGACCGATGACCACGACGCGGGCCTGGAGGAGTTCGCCGACCGGGTCCTGCCCCTGCTGCGCGAGGAGCGTCACCGATGACCACGTTCGTTCTCGTCCACGGCGCCTGGCACGGCCCATGGGCCTGGGACCGGATCGTTCCGCTGCTGCGCGCCGCCGGGGCGCGCACGCTCACCCCGGACCTGGGCACCGTCGGAGATCGCGGGCTCCACGACGACGCCAGGACGGTCGTCGCCGCCATCGACACCGTTCAGCGGGAGGGCGAGCTCGTCCTGGTCGGACACAGTTACGCGGGCCTGGTCGTACGGGAGGCGGCCGACGCGCGGCCCGACGCCGTCGGCCACGTCGTCCTCGTGGACGGATGGGCCGGCCCCGACGGCTCCGGCATGTTCACCCTGGCCCCCGACGCCTTCGTCGACGCGATCCGCACGACGGCCGAGACGCTCGGGCACGGACGGCGGATCCCGGCACCGCCTCCGGAGGCGTTCGGCATCGTCGACACCGACGACACGGCCTGGCTCGCCGCGCGCCTGGTCCCCCAGCCGCTGCGCACGTTCACCGAAACCACTCGCCTGACCGGGGCCGTCGACCGGATCCCCGGAACGGCCGTCCACTGCAGACCGGGGACCTACCCGTTCGACCGGTTCGGTGAGGCCGTCGGGTATCGGACACGGGCGCTGGACGGCCCGCACGACGTGATGCTCACCCGGCCCGAGCCGCTCGCCCGGATGCTCACGGAAACCGCTTCGTTCAAGAACGGGAAGCGCCGAGTCTAGAGTGATGAAGTGGAACAGCGAACGTACAACCAGTACTGCGCGACCGCGCGCACCCTCGACCTCGTCGGCGAGCGCTGGACCCTGCTGCTGATCCGCGAGCTGCTGACCGGGCCCAAGCGGTTCGGCGACCTGCAGGCCAGCCTGCGCGGCCTCGGCACCGGACTGCTGGCCGCGCGCCTGAAACATCTGGAACGCGAGGGTCTGGCCCGGAAGATCACGCTTCCCCCGCCCGCCCGGACCGCCGCTTACGCCCTCACCGAAGCCGGTGAGGAACTCGGGCCGGCGATCCTGGAGTTGGCCCGGTGGGGACTGAAGTGGGCGATGGGCGAACCGCGCGCGACCGAGACGTTCCACCCGGGCTGGGCCGTGCTCGGCCTGCGGGCCTGCTTCGACCCCGAGGCCGCCGAGGGACTGCGCGCGGTGTACGAGTTCCGCATCGACGACGAGGTCTTCCACGCCCGGATCGACGACGGGACGATCGAGGCGCTGCACGGACCGGCCCAGCACCCGGACGCGACCGTCACGACCGGCACGGACGCGTTCCTCCGCCTGACCGGCCAGGGCCTCACCTGGGCCGAGGCGATCGAGAGCGGTACCGCGTCGGCGTCGGGCGACAGCGAGGCACTGCGCAGGCTGGGAGGCCTGTTCCGCATGCCTCCCCCGCACACCCGCAGGGCGGACCGGACCTCGCCCTGATCCCCCTCCTGACCCCACCGGATCGACCGGAACGACCGGTGGCCGAAGCCCCTCGACGGAAGCGGGTTGCGAGCACTGCTTGACGATCCAAGTCAAGGCGCGTTCGCAGACCTTCTGTGGCAAGTGTCCGAGAAGGTGGCTCCGGCTCCCGGGCCATGAGTCCTCGCAGTCTTCCACCGGCAGCACGGGAAGCATGGAAATCATTCCGGGACTCGGCGTCAGCACGGACAGGACCGCTGACCCGCGCCCGTGCAAGGGGGCCGGTTCCGCTGCCGATCGCGCAGCGACCCGGCTTCCGAAGTCGGCCGCCGAGCCGATTCGGTACCCGCCGCCGGGCCGGCGCGCAGCCTTCGGCTCGACCGGTCCGACCCGTCGACAACCCGCCCCCGCACGCTCATCGAGCCGACCCGCTGTCGTGGCCGGATACCTGCACCGGCTCGCGACTCCGTCCGGAACGGGGCCCCGGTCGGACGTCGGACACCTGGCGGGCCCGATGGGCGGGAGAGCCCCGGCTCTGCTGTCGCCGGAATGGAACCCGATGTGGCCCACCGGCGAAGGACACGTGAAACTCGCACAAGCCCAAGCCTTCAAGGCGTTCGAACGAACGAAAGGAGCCCCGATGGCCGTTGAGACCCCGGGCGTCCGCACCTGCGAGGAGGAGCGCGAGGACAGCGACGCCCGTGTGATCGCGCGGTCGCGGGACGAGCCCGAACAGTTCGCCGCGCTCTTCGACCGGTACGCCGACGCCGTGCACCGTTACGTGGCCAGGCGGATCGGTCCCGAGACGGCGGAGGATCTGATGGCGGAGACGTTCACGACCGCCTTCCAGCGGCGCCATACCTACGACCTCAGCCGTGCTGACGCCCGCCCATGGCTGTTCGGCATCGCGACCAACCTCATGAGCCGGCACCGCAGGGCCGAAGCACGCCGTTTCAAGGCGCTCGCGAAGGTTCCGGCGCCTGTGCAGCACGAGGAGCCGGTCGCGGACCGCGCGGTCGCCGCGGTCGGCGCCGCAGCAGTGCACCAGGAACTGGCAGCAGCGCTGGCCAAGTTGTCCGCCCGGCACCGGGACGTCGTGCTGCTGGTGGCCTGGGGCGACCTCAACTACCAGGAAGCGGGCCAAGCCCTCGGGGTGCCGATCGGCACCGTCAGATCCCGGCTGAACCGGGCTCGCAGCAGGTTGCGCCAAGCACTGGGCGGTTCCGATCCGACAGCTTTCCGAGAGGCAGACGCCCATGCGTGACATCGAAGAACTGCGAGAACTGAGGGAGTACGACGCGGGGACTCCCCCGCTCGACGACGCCACCCGGGGACGAGTGCGCGCACGACTGCTCTCCACGATGAACGCGGAAAACGGACCCGCCCCGGCGGTACGCCACCGCCGCCCCGTCCTGCGCATCGCCCTGACCGGCGTGGTCGCGGCTGCGGTCGTCGGCGGTGTTCTGGTCACCAGGCAGGGCGACGACAGCGGCGACGGGAAGACAGCGGCACCGCCGGCGGCCAGCTCCCCGGTCATGCAGAACCTGAGCGTGCAGACCGTGCTCAACGGTGCGGCCACCTACGCTCGCCGGCACGAGCAGGCGGCCAGCCCGAGAGATGACCAGTTCATCTACACCAAGGAGATCATCAGGGAGACCAACGAGAAGACCGGCGCCACCAAGACCTACACCGACGAGGACTGGAGGTCGGTGGACAACTCGAAGCCTTCCTGGGTCATGGAGATCGGGAAGGGCTGGTGGTCTGAGCCGTCGAAAAAGAACGAGACCGTGTGGCCGCCACAGGACTGGGGGACGCTGAAGAAGCTTCCGACCGACCCCAAGAAGCTGATCCTTAAGCTCGCGCACGGGAAGCCCAGCGACAAGGACGACTCGCTCAGCGGGATCACCGACCAGACGTGGTCGATGGTCCACTTCCAGCTCGCCGGACTGCTCAAGCTGGTCCCGGTGATGCCCGAGGGGCTGCGCCCGGCGGCATACGAGGCGCTCGGCATGATCCCCGGGGTGAAGGCGGTACCGAACCAGAAGGACGCGAAGGGCCGTACCGGCGTGGCCATCACCTATGACGACCCGACGCTTCCGGACGGGGCGGCGTCCTTCGGCGGCTACTTCATCTTCGACCCGAAGACCTACGCGTTCCTCGGCTTCCGTGACGCGCGCGCCTTGGTCAGGAACAAGCACAGGATCGAACTCACCCAGCTCTCCTACCTCGACAGCTGGGCCATCGTCGACAAGGCCAAGCAGCGCCCGTAGCCGGAAGGCGGTCACGGGGCAGTTGCGGTGGCCGGGAAGTCGCGGCGGTACCTCTGAGGGCGGCCAGGACCGGAAGGTCCGCGGCCGCCCTCAGAAGTCCGCCGCGACGACGAAGTCGACACCTTCATGCACCAAGCGGGCAAACCTTCTCGGCCGGTGGCTCCGTCCATGAAACCCGGTTCTCGTGAGCAGGACCAGCCCCTGGCAGGATGGCCGACATGGAGATCATTCCGGGGATCGGCGTCGACACGGTCAGGATCGGTGACCGGCGTTCGCAAGTCGAAGAATCCATTGGGCCACCGCATCACGGACCCGGCGGCGAACGGGCCGTCTACACCACCACACCCATGCTGGTGATCACCTACGCCGCCGACGAGACGGTCGAACTCGTGGAGGCCCACTACAGCGGTGAGGACGGCCCGGCCGAAGTGCACTACCAGGGAGTCCAATTGACTCATCGTTTTCTCGATGACGTCGTCGCGGACCTCCACGGCCTGGGGTACACGAGCACGCCTTCGGACATCGGGCACGACTTCCACGCCGGATTCTCCGTATGGTCCATGCGCTCGCTGTGGGCCCGTGACATCGACCCCGAGGCCGGCGAGGACGACGAACGCGCAGTCTCGGAGGGAGTCTCGGTGGCGCCGTACACCTACTTCGTCGAGGGGTGAGACGACCGGGAGTCCCCGCAGGGTCCTTCGCGCGTCCTGGCCGTCCCCACGTAAGGAGACCGACCGCATGGAGTTCGACTTTTCCGGCCGAGTGATCGAATGGCGCGGACCGTCGCCGTACTACTTCGTCCGTGTGCCGGACGAGGAGTCCGCCGACATCCGCGAGGTGGCCGCAATGGCCACCTACGGCTGGGGCGTGATCCCGGTCGAGGCCCGGATCGGTGAGGTCGTCTTCCAGACGTCTCTCTTCCCCAGGGACGGCGGCTATCTGCTGCCGCTCAAGGTGGCGGTGCGCAAGCCGAGCGGCCTCTCGGCGGGAGACGACGTGACGGTGGGAATGACAGTCCGCCTCCACGAACCCCAGCCCCGCTAGGTCCACGGCACCGGTGACCGAACGGGGTCGTGCTGCTTGCTGATCCACGTCAAGCCGTGTTGACAGCCCCTTGCCCGAAGCCTTGCGCTGCTCGGTTCCGGGGTTCCCATCGGCGCGAGGCGAACGATGAACGACGGCTACCGGTGCCCCGTCGAGCCGTCTTCGTCCTCTCGGCCGGTCTCTGAGCGATCGGCCTGATCGATAGGATCGCGGCCGGGCGCGCGTTGCCGGCGATGTCAGGCAGAACGAGGTGGGTGGCGTTGACCGAGGCTGTTGTCGTGACAGGCGGGCTCGTCTATGAGGCCGGTGGACAGCGGTTGGACGTATACCGACCCAGGACTGCCCCGACGGCTTCGCCCGTCGTGCTGCTCTGGCACGGAAGAGGTCCCGATGAGCGCGATGTTCTTGCGGCACTCGCCAGGGCCGCTGCCGCATCGGGCGTGGTGTGCTTCGTCCCGGACTGGCGGCCGGATGCCCATGACGGTGGGCGAAGCCACCTCAGCGAGTCCGTCTTGTTCGTCCAGCGGTACGGAGCCGACTTCGGCGGGGACTCGGCACGGATCGTGCTCGCCGGCTGGTCTCTGGGCGGCAAGGCCGCGATGGCTGCCGCCCTGAAACCCTCGGCTCTCGAGGGATGGCGGCCTCGGGCCGTCGTCGGCATCGCCGGGGGATATACCGGCCCGGCACCGCTGACGGGCCGCGCCCCGATCGACGAGCTGACCGGGACCGAAGAATCGGTGCCCGCCATCCCTGTCTGGCTGATCCACGGCACTGCTGATCCTGTCGTGGACGTCGAGCAATCACGACGACTCCACGCGGCTCTTCGGCATCGGGGATGGCCGACGTCGCTCCACGAAACCGATACTGACCATGCCGGCGTGATCATGACCGAATACGACCCCGTGCACCACCGCTGCCGACCCAGCGATGCCGACCACGCGGTGCGGGGCGGAAACCGGACAGCGCAACTCCTCGTCCGCGCCGCGAACACCGGAGCATCTGCCCGTCAGCCACGGCGAGCGTCGCCGAAGGGCCGTGCGGCGGGGCTGGGGTCCGTCAGCACTGCTTGACGATCCATGCCAAGTCGCGTTCGCAGACCCTTCCGCGACTCTTCGAACGCGCCCATCAGGTCGAGGATCTCCAAGTAGTCGTCGTATGCCTCGCCTTACTGTCGGGTGATGTCGACACCAGGCAGGTGGGCGACCCGCGAGGGAGCGAACCACCTCGTCCGAGAAGCCCGTTGGACACCAGCACGCACCCCGGCCGTGTACCCGCGGGTAGGCTCGGTGGCCATGACACGTGTTGCGGTGGTGGGCATGGGCGCGGTGGGCGCCGTGGTGGCCGCGGGCCTGGCCTCGACGGAGCGTGTGGAGGTGACCGCCTGTGTGCGCTCGCCGCTGGGTGGACTGCGGATCACGCGGTCCGACGGTGCGGTCGAGAGCACGGTGATTCCAGAGATCCTCGACCCTGCCCAGGTGTCCGCGGTCGAGTGGGTGGTGCTGGCGACCAAGGCCCATCAGACGGCTGGGGCCGCTCCCTGGCTGGAGCGACTGTGCGGTACGGGCACCCGTGTCGTGGTGCTGCAGAACGGTGTCGAGCACGTTGAGCGGGTCGCACCGCTGACGGGCGCGGCTCGGGTCCTTCCGACGGTGGTGGAGATCTCTGCCGAATCACCGGAGCGCGGCCGCATCCGGCTGTTCGACCGCCCGAGGATCGTGGTACCCGAGAGCGACGACGGTGCGAAGTTTGCGGCCCTGTGCGAGGACAGCGGCATCACCGTGACTTCGACCGAGGACTTCGTGACCGCAGCGTGGGCGAAGCTGTGCCTGAACGCGGCCAACGGTGCCGTCACCGCCTTGACGATGCGCCGCATGCCGGTCTTCGCCGATCCCCGCATCGCCCGCCTGGGCCACGCGCTGGTGGAAGAGGCGCGACAGGTCGCCGCCGCGTCGGGTGCGAACCTCCCCGAGGACATGGCCGACCGGCTCATCGCCCGGCTGCGGACCATGCCGGCCGAGTCCGGCAGCAGCATGCTGTGGGACCGTCTGGCAGGCCGGCCCATGGAATGGGACGCGCGCAACGGCGCAGTGGTGCGCATAGGTGCCCGCCTGGGCATCCCCACTCCGTACAACGAGACCGCGGCCGCGTTGCTCGAAGCCATCAGCGAATCCGGGGATGTGACGTAACGTCCGCTCGAAGGTGAGGTTCCAGGGCGCGGTACCCATCGTCGCGAGGCGTCGAAAGGTCTGCGAACGCGGCATGACGATCCATGTCGTCCCGTCCCGCGCCCGGATATCCGGTCGCTCCGAGCAGGCGAGCGCCGTACCTTCATGTCCATGAACAGGCCACTCGTCGCCATCCTCAGTGGGGCAGGCATCTCCACCGATTCCGGAATCCCCGACTACCGCGGCCCCCAAGGCCTGTGGCGCAAGGATCCCGAGGCCGAGAAGCTCGTGACGTACGAGTACTACATGGCGGATCCCGAGATCAGGCGCCGGGCCTGGCAGATGCGGCGGGAGAGCGGTGCGCTCGGGGCCGAGCCCAACGCCGCGCACCGGGCCGTCGCCGAGCTGGAGCGGGCCGGGGTGCCCGTGCGGGTCCTCACCCAGAACGTCGACGGGCTGCACCAGCTCGCCGGCATGCCCGCCCGCAAGGTGCTCGAACTCCACGGCACCGCAAGGAGTTTCGTGTGCACCGGATGTCACGCGCGCGGGCCCATGGAGGACGCCCTCGCCCGGGTCGACGCCGGTGAGGACGACCCGGCCTGTCTCACGTGCGGCGGGATCCTCAAGCCCGCGACCGTCATGTTCGGCGAACACCTCGACCCCGTCGTCCTCGGCCAGGCCGCCGCCGTCGCCAAGGCCTGCCAGGTGTTCATCGCCGTCGGCAGCAGCCTGCAGGTCCACCCGGCGGCCGGCCTCGCGGGTGTGGCCGCCGACCACGGCGCCCGGCTCGTCGTCGTCAACGCCGAACCGACCCCGTACGACGAACGCGCCGACGAGGTCGTACGCGAACCCATCGGCACCGCTCTGCCCGCGCTGCTGCGCCGGATCGGCGAGGACGACGGCCAAGTGCACTGACGTAGAAGGCGGCCAGGACCTCGGACACGTCCTAGGGGCGGATCCCGTCGCAGGCGAGGTGGAGTTGCCGCGGGCCACGCAGCACGGCGTTCTGGCGGTACGGGGGCGGGTCCTCCAGCAGGCGTGGATTCTCCAGCCTCCGGGCCAGCTCCGCCAGGGCGAACTGGGTCTCCAGCCGGGCGAGCGGCGCGCCGAAGCAGCTGTGGATGCCGCTGCCCAGGCCGAGGTGCTGGATGTCCGGGCGGTCCGGGTCGAAGCGGTCCGGGTCGTCGAAGCGCTGGGGGTCGCGGTTGCCCGACGCCAGGACCAGCCACAGGGTGGCGCCCTTGGGGATGGTGACGCCGCGGACCTCGATGTCGGCGAGGGTGGTGCGCTGCGGCACCAGTTGCACCGGCGGCTCGAAGCGCAGCAGCTCCTCGACGACGGGCACGGCCAGCCGCGGATCGGCGCGCAGCCGCCGCAGGACGTCGGGATTGCGCAGCAGGGTCAGCATGCCGTTGGTGATCAGGTTGACCGTGGTCTCGTGGCCGGCGATCAGCAGCAGCGCCGCGGTGCTGAGCAGTTCCATGGTGGTCATCGGACCGTCGTCGCCCTTGGCCGTCGCCAGCTGGGAGAGCATGTCGTCCCCGGGGTTCTTGCGGCGCTCCTCGATCAGGCCGGCCAGGTACATGCCCAGCTGCATGCGTGCGTCCTGGGAGCCCTTGCCCCGCTCGGAGGGGTCGGCGTCCGGGTCGGGATCCAGGCTCGCGGCGAGGGTGTCCGCCCAGACGTGGAAGCGCGTCTCGTCCTCGCGGGGCACGCCGAGCAGCCGGCAGATCACCGTCACCGGGAAGGGGTACGAGAACTGCTCCACCAGGTCGATCCGGTCCGGATCGCCGATGCCGTCGATGAGGCCGGTGACGATGTCGTGGAGCTCTCCGCGCATCCCGTCGACGCGGTGGGGGGAGTGCGGCGGGCCGAAGGGGCGGTTCGTCATACGCCGCAGCCGGTCGTGCTCCGGCGGGTCGAGCTTCAGGAAGCCCGGCGGGAGGGTGCTCTCCTCCGCGGGCGCCTCCGAGGCCAGCGGATCGGCCGCGTTCGAGGCCAGGTTGCGGGCGTCGGAGCTGACCCGGGGATCGTGCAGCAGGCTCCGGATCTCGTAGTACGTGCTGACCACGTACGGCCCGTCGGCCTCGTGGTGGACCGGTGTCTTCCGCAGCTCCTTGTAGATCGGGTACGGGTCGGCCCGGTTGGCGTAGTCCAGGATCTGGTGCAGCAGGGTGTGCGTCATGGCGAGTCCTAGGGTCCTCGTGGCCGTGCGGTCAGTGCGCCGGGGTGAACGTCATCCGGCGGTCGGCCGGCGAGTATCCGCTGAGGGTCACGGTGGGGCCGTGGGTGGGGACCGAGGGGTCGGGGAAGTCCGCGTCGAGCGGGCGCTGTCCGTCCGGGCGCCGGTCGACCGTGGCGAACGGCGGCGGGAACGGCGCGGTCGTCTCGATCAGCTCCTGGTAGAACGGCAGCCACCGGCCGTGGTCGAAGGCGACGGCGCCGATGACGCGCCCCTGGTACCCGTACACGCCGAGAAACCGGTGGTCCGCCAGGGAGCCCTGGGAGATGAGGATCTCCGTCCCCATCGAGGGGATCCCCACGGACTTGATGTTGACGCCGAACTGCGAGGACCAGAAGGCCGGCACCTCCATGTGGGGCAGCCGGTCGGTGCTCTCGCTGAGCATGTTGTGCGCCGCGATCCGGGCCTGGGAGACGGCGTTGCCCCAGTGCTCCAGGGACAGGAACTGGTAGCCGAACAGGGGGTGCGGGCAGCGGGCGACGTCACCGGCCGCGTAGACGTCGTCCGTGACGATCCCGCGGATGTCGAAGGCGCGGCAGCCGGCGTCGCAGGCGATGCCCCGGGGACCGGCGCCGAGTCCGGACCCGGCGAGCCATTCGGTGTTGCGCAGGGCGCCGAGCGAGACGACCACCACGTCGGCCTCGACGGAGGAGCCGTCGGAGAACTGCACGGCGCGCACGCTTCCCGAGGCGTCGCCCTCCAGGGCGGTCACCATGACCCCGGTCCGCAGGTCCACACCGTGCTCGCGCTGCATCTCGGCGGCGACCGCTCCGACCACCCCGCCGAGCGCGCCGACCAGGGGCGCGGCGCCGCGTTCGGCGACGGTGACGGGGAGGCCGCGTTCACGGCAGGCGGAGGCGATCTCCGAGCCGGTGAATCCGGCCCCGATGACCAGGACCCGCCGGGGGCCCGCGTCGAGCCGGCGCGCCAGCTCGGCGCTGTCGTCCCGGGTGCGCAGCACGAAGACGCCGTCGAGTTCCGCCTCGGCCTCGTGCGGCCAGGGTCGCGCCCGGACCCCGGTGGCGATGAGCAGCCGGTCGTACGGCACCTCGTCGCCGTCGGCCAGCCGTACCCGCCGGGCGGCCATGTCCAGGCCGGTGGCCGCGGAGCCGAGCCGCCAGGTCGCGTCGACGGACCGCAGCCTGGGCAGTGCCGTACGGTCGGCGGCCGCCCGGCCCAGCAGCACCTGCTTGGACAGCGGGGGCCGGTCGTACGGTTCGCAGGGCTCGTCGCCGATCATGGTCAGTGACCCCGCGAAGCCCTTCTCCCGCAGGGTCTCGGCGGCCCGCAAACCGGCCAGCGAGGCGCCGACGACGACGATGCGGCCGTCGCGCTTGAGCTGCTCCAGGGATCCGTCACCGGGCATGGGAGACCCCCTCGGCCGGTGCGTCCACGGCGCCGGGGTCCGCGCCACCAGGGTCTGCGCCGTCGGGTTCCACCGCGTCGACGAGGATGGCCTGGACCGGGCAGGCCGCGGCGGCCCGGTCCAGCTTCTCGCGCGGTGCCTCGTCGGCCTCCGGGTCGTACAGCAGCGCCTCGTCGCCGTGCATGGCGAAGATCTCGGGAGCCAGGAACGCGCACTGAGCGTACCCCTGACAGCGGTTCAGATCGACGGCAATCCTTACCACGGGATCGGTCCTCTCCAAGGGCCCGGTCAACCCTCCTGCGACCACTCTCGGCGGCCGGACGGGAAGCGGCGACGAGGGCCGGACCGTTCGAGTGAGCGGTGCGGCCGGATCAGGCCGGAGCGGAGGGCGGTGCCGTGGCGGGGCGACGGCCCCACAGGATGTTCAGGCTGAGGAGCAGGGCCCAGGCCGGGAAGACCAGTTCGGACCAGGGCACGCCCGTTCCCGCCACGAGCAGCGTCAGGCCCGCGAGATAGCCGACGACGACGAGCGGGCGCGGGAGCACACCGAGCCGGCGGCCGATGGTCGACGTCGTGATGATGAACACCGCCGCCATCCGCATGGCGTACGTGGTCAGCAGGGCGTACGCGAAGCGGCTGCCGAAGGAAGGGCCCTGCTGGCTCTCCGCGAGCACGGTCCCGGCCGCCGCGGCGGCGCCGAACAGCGTGGCGACGAAGACCACGCCGCTGCTCAGGAACACGGTGGCGACGAACCGGTCCTCGGCCCGGCCGGCCTGCTCGCGGAGGGCGCCCATGAACCACAGGAACGCGATCCCGGCGAACGGCACCAGTTCCAGCGCCGTCCGGACACCGCTCCGCTGTTTGGCGTCGAGGGCAACGCCGTCCCCGCCGCCGGGCAGGGCGATGCGCACCAGCACGATCGCCGCGGCCGTCAGAATCGCGAACACCACCCCGGCCGCCCCCGCGGCCCGGGGTGTCGCGAGTCGCTTGAACTTCCGCTCCATGGTCTCCCGCTCTCTGCCTGGGCTCCCTTCGTCCAGACACCAGCGATCACGGGGATCACGCCACCGGGGTCACCCGGGAGGAAGGCCGCGGTGCGCCATACAGGTCATGGCCGCTGCCTCCTCACTTCCACGGAGAGGTCGTTGTCGACGGTGTAATAGGGGCGCAGGGCGGCACCGTCGAGGTCGGCCGTCGGGTAGACGACGATGTCCTTGCGGTCCGCCAGGTCGTCGAGAAGACGGCCGACGCGTATCCGGGGTGCCCGGGCCCCGGGACGGACGAAGACGTCCCAGACTCCTGTGCCCGGTGGTGTCGCGGCGGCCAGCTCCGCGTGGTCGACGGTGAAGGAGAGGCTCCGGCCGCCCTCTTCGGCGGACGGCTCCACGGTGTGGACGGTGGCGCCGGCGCCCCGCAGACGCAGGCTCACGACAGCCCCCTCCTGGAGCGACGCGCCGTGCAGACGTGCGTTGACCGTCATGGAACGACGGGTGACATCGATGCCGTGGGCCTCCGCGTGGGCGGTGCGCAGCCAGGCACGCACCGCGAGGTGATCGTCCTTGGTGACGTAGGGGACCCGGACGGCCAGCGGTGACGGCCACGGGCGGAGGTGTCCGCCGACGAGTGCCCGCAGATCGCGCGGACCGGGCCGCAGACGCTGCCGCCGGGATCCCGGTTCCTGGATCAGATACGTGTCCCAGCGGCCCTCCTCGAGAACGGTACGCGGGTCCAGGACCGCACGCCGGCGTTCGCCGTCGGACTCGACGTCGAGGACGTGGACGGTCTTTTCGGGCTGCCCCTTCTTCGGGCGCAGCCGCAGCAACAACTGCTGTCCCGCGGGCGATCCGGGCGGCAGGTCGAAGGTGATCCGGCCGTCCGTGTCGATCGTGCAGCCGACGCGTGGTCGCGTCTCCTCGTCCATGCTCACCCCTGCCTCCGAAGGACGCGCAGCACGCGGTCGGTCACGCCGTGCGCGACATCGCGCATCGCGAAGCCCTGGCCGACCAGGGCGCGGCGCACACCGGAACGTTCTCGCAGGACCGGTCGGCCCTCCCGTCTCGCCGACACGGCCTCGGCGAACAGGCGTTCCGCCTGGATGACGACGGGGTCCGGAGCGTACCGCCGCGCGTTCTTGCGGGCCGCGCGGCCCGCGCGCAGGCGCCACTCGTCGTCGTGGACCAGTCCCCGCAGGGCCGCGCCCAGCGCGTCGCGGTCCCCGACCGGCACGAGCCGGCCGTCGACGCCGTCCTCGATGATCTCGCCCGGTCCGTGCGGGCAGTCGGTGCTCACCACCGGCAGGCCGCAGCTCATCGCCTCGATGATGGTCATGCCGAACGCCTCGTGATCGGAGGCCGCCACCGCGATCGAGCCCTTGACCCACTCCGCTTCCATGGGGGTGGCCGCACCCATGAGGAGGACGCTGTCGTACAGGCCGAGGTCCGCGATGAGCCGTCGCAGCCGGTCGTGCTCGGCGCCCTTGCCGTAGATGCGCAGTTGCCAGTCGGGGTGTTCGGCGGCGACCAGGGCGAAGGCCTCGATGAGCAGGTCGTACCGTTTGACGGGGACCAGACGGCCGGCGGCGATGATCACCTTCGCGGTGCCGTCGGCGGGTGGCAGCTCCGGTTCGGGCACGCTGTTCGGGAGGGCCTCCACCCGCACTCCGGGCATCTGCATCGTGCGCCGGTACGCGGTGGCGTCCGCCTCGGTCACCGTGGTGACCGTGTCGAGCCGGCGGTAGGCCCGGCGCAGGGCGGAACGCAGCCGGGGCGGATGGCTGTCCAGGGTGAGGTGTTCCTGGCCGATGCGGGCGACGTGCCGCGGGGCCTGGAGCGCGAGATGCACGTTGAGCCCCGGCCTGGTCCCGATCACCACGTCGGCGTCGGTCGCCGCGAGATACGCGCCGATCCGTTCGTCGGTCAACTCGCTGTACTGCCGGTACCGGTACTCGGCGCGGGGGAAGACCCGCGCCGGTATCAGATGCGACGGATGCTCCTTCTCCTGTCTCAGATCCACCAGCGCCCGTAGCGGGACTCCTGGGTCCAGGGACAGGGTCGGATGCTCACGGTGCCGCAAGACGGAAACGATCTCCACCTCGTTGCGCGCGGCGAGCGCTCGGGCCAGGTTGAAGGTGGTGCTGATCGTGCCTCCGATCCCATAGGCGTTGTGGAGCAGAAAGGAGATCTTCATAGCGGTTGAGACTGCGCGGGCCGCGCAAGGGTTGCCGTTCGTTACCAACCCGTTTCGGCGCGGCCGGCCCAGGGGGGTGCGAGAGCGGTCAGAAGAGCGCCGATCCGCTCTCGAAGTCCAGGAGTTGCCGCTTGCGGTCCAGGCCGCCGCCGTAGCCGGTGAGGCTCCCGCTCGCACCGATCACGCGGTGGCAGGGCACGATGATCCCGATCGGGTTCTTGCCGTTGGCGAGGCCGACCGCGCGGGATGCTCCCATGTTGCCGAGGGCTTCGGCGAGTTCACCGTACGAGCGGGTCTCGCCGTAGGGGATCTGTCGCAGCTGGTCCCACACGCTGCACTGGAACGGCGTCCCGAACAGGCGCAGTTCGATGGTGAACTCCTTCAACTCGCCCTCGAAGTAGGCGTTCAGCTGCTCCGTCACCTCGTCGAAGAGGGTGTCGTCGCGTTCGCCGAAGCTCTCCTCGGGCGGGCGGTGGCGCTGACCGACCATGTGGAGGCCGCACAGGACACCGTCGTCGTCGGCGACGAGCGTGAGGGGGTCGTAGGGGCTGTCGATGACCGTGTGCCGTTTCACTGAGCGTCCTTGGTGCGTGGGGTGCTTGGGGTGGCCGGAGTGCGCGGAGCGCGGGGAGCACGGGTCCGTGGCGTCGCCGCCGGGGAGGCGGGCTTCGTCGCCTTCGGCGGATGCGGGGAGCCGGCCTGTGCCGGCAGGAAGTTGATGGGGTGGCTGTCCGTCGCCCACAGGTACTGGACCGCGTAGGCCCTCCAGGGGCGCCAGGCCGCGGCACGGGCCGTCAGCGCCGCGGGCGTGGACGGGAGCCCCAACTCCTGCGCGGCGCGCCGGATTCCGAGGTCGGTGGGGAGGAAGGCGTCCGGGTCGCCGAGGGCGCGCATCGCGATCACGTCGGCGGTCCAGGGACCGAACCCGGGGAGCGCGAGAAGCCTCTCCCTGACCTGCCCCCAGTCGCTCTCCACCCCCAGGTGAAGTCCTCCTCGGGCGAGTTGGCCCACCAGTGTGGTGAAGGTGGCGCGCCGCGCGCGGGGCATCGCGAGCGACTCGGGGTCGAGCGCCGCGAGCGCCTCCGGCGAGGGGAAGAGGTGGGTGAGGCCGCCCTCGGGGTCGTCGACCGGATCGCCGCAGGCGGTGACCAGACGGGCGGCATGGGTCCGCGCGGCGGCCGTGGAGACCTGCTGTCCCAGCACCGCCCGTACGGCGAACTCGGCCTCGTCGACCGTGCGCGGCACGCGGCGTCCGGGTGCCTTGTCGACGAGCGGGGCCAGCAGCGGGTCCCTGCGCAGCTGGTCGTCGACCGCCACCGGGTCGGCGTCCAGGTCCAGCAGGCGGCGGCAGCGGCTGATCGCGACGGACAGGTCACGCAGGTCGCTGAGGGCCAGCCTGCACGCGATGTGGTCCGGCATCGGGGTCAGACCGGCCACGCCGTGCCCGTACGGCAGCCGCAGGGTCCGCCGGTACGCGCCGTCGCGCCACTCCTCCACCCCGGGTACGGCGGTCGCCGCGAGGTGTCCGAAGAGGTTGTCGGGGTTGAGCGGGGCGCGGAAGGGGAGCCGGAGGTTCAGCACGCCCGGCATGCCCGGGGTCCCGGCCGCGGCTCCGGCCCGGTTCCGGGGCAGGCGGGCGCGCAGCTCGCTCGGGGTGAGCGCGAAGACCTCGCGGACCGTGTCGTTGAAGGTGCGGATGGAGGAGAAGCCGGCGGCGAAGGCGATCTCGGCCATGGGGAGCGGTGTCGTCTCGATGAGCAGCCGGGCCGTCTGCGCCCGCTGGGCACGGGCGAGGGCCAGGGGTCCCGCGCCCAGCTCGGCGAGGAGCTGCCGCTCGATCTGGCGGGTGCTGTAGCCGAGCCGGGCGGCCAGGCCCGGTACACCGTCGCGGTCGACGACTCCGTCGCCGATCAGCCGCATGGCGCGGGCCACCAGGTCGGCGCGGTGGTTCCATTCGGGCGAGCCGGGGCTGGTGTCCGGGCGGCATCGCTTGCAGGCCCGGAATCCGGCCTGCTGGCAGGCGGCGGCGCTCGGGTAGAAGGTCATGTTCTGGGGCTTCGGCGGCACGACCGGGCAGCTGGGCCGGCAGTAGATCCTCGTCGTCGTCACCGCGGTGAAGAACCATCCGTCGAAACGCGCGTCCTTCGACTGGACGGCACGCACGCAGCGCTCCGTGTCCGTGTGCATCCCGTTCTGCATGCCTCAAGCATCGGGCACCCCGGAGGGCGGGGCTGGCGAGAATCCGACATCAGCCTTGCCCGGCCGGTGACCTGCGGGCGGCCCCTCCCCCGCTCCGACGGGAAGTGCGTCGGCGAGCTCCCGACGGGAGTGCGTCAGCGGGCCTCCTCGCCCTGTGCGACCTCCACCTCGTGGTGGAAGGCGACGACACCGGCCCCCGACGCACCGGCCGAGACGACGGCGCAGGCGGCCAGGAGGAGAGCGAACAGGGCGGCGGCGCGGGGGCGGCGGCGGGGGGCGGCGAGAAGGGCGGCGACCCGCTGGGGGACGGGCCCCGTGGTGGCCGCGGCAGCGAAGTCGGGGCGCTCGGAGCGGGCCTCGCCGGTGGCCAGGGCGGCGCGGGCGATGGCCCGGGCGATCAGCCTGCGGTCCCCCACGGTGACGGCCGCGGCCTCGTCCGCGGCGCGCTCCGCCGCGAGCGCGACGGTCGCGCGGACGCCGCGCAGGCCCGGGTGGCAGTGGGCCGCGAGCTCGGCCACGACGAGGAAGCGGTGATGGCCGCCCGCGTTGTGGGCCCGCTCGTGGGCGAAGAGTGCCTCGCGCTCGTCGGGGCCGAGGCTGCGCAGCATCGCGGTGGTGACGACGATGCGGTGCGGCCGGCCCGGGAGCGCGTAGGCGTCGGGGTGCGGCGACTCGATGACGCACAGGTCGCCCGCGGCGGGACGGCGGTCGGCCTGGCTGCGCGCGGAGCGGAAGGCGCGCAGCTGGCGCGCGGCCGAGCGGACGACGGTCCAGGCGCCGACGGTCAGCAGCCCCGTCGCGGCGGCGGCCGCGGGCAGGACGACGAGGTCCGAGGCCGTGCGCAGCGGGTGGACGAGGTCGCCGAGGCCGGCGAACAGGGGCACCTTGAGCAGTCCCGTCAGGACGAGCGCGCCCAGCGAGGCCACGGAGGCCCCGGCCAGCACGACGAGCGCGAGGGTCACCGACCACAGCGCGGCCACCGGGGTGAGCCGGTCCAGGCATCGGCGGGCCAGCGGTCCCAGCGCGAAGGGGACCAGCAGGGGGACCAGCAGGAGAAGGATCATCCCTCACCCGGTTCCGGGCGCACGCCGAGGTCCGGCTCCAGCAGGTCCCGCAGGAGCCGCTCGTCGTCGGGGCTGAGCTGGGCGACGAAGCGGGCCAGCGCGGTCTCGCGGTCGTCGTCGCGGTCGAGCTCGGTGTGCATGCGGCGCGCGGTGAGGCCGTGCGGGTCCTGGACGGGGAAGTACGCGTAGCCGCGGCCCAGCCGCTCGCGGCCGACGATGCCCTTCTCGTGCAGCCGGAACAGGATCGTCGTCACGGTCGTACGGGCCAGACCGGAGTCCAGCTCGCTCTGCACGCGCCCCGGCGTGAGCGGCACGCCCGCGGCCCAGAGAGCCGCCATCACGCTGGCCTCCAGCTCTCCCGCCGGCCGGCGTTCGTCCTTGTCACTGCTCATGGGAACGATCCTCACCCCCGCCATCGTCTACAGTTCAGTAGACCGTCTACAGAATTGTAGTCAGTCGGGCACGGGTTTCGACCGCGCCCGCCCCTTCCAGTATGAGAGGGTCCGCGACGATGGCCGCACCATTGTTCACAGCGTCCGACCTCGCCGTGAATATTCTCAGCGCGCAGTCCCTGCTCGCCGCGTTCGGTGTGCTGGGGGTGGGCGTGGTGATGTTCGCGGAGACCGGCCTGCTGATCGGCTTCTTCCTGCCCGGTGACTCGCTGCTGTTCACGGCGGGCCTCCTGTGCACGGGGTCGGGACAGAACGGCCTGAAGCTGTCACTCCCCCCGCTGCTGATCGCCGCGGCCGCGGGCGCGCTGCTCGGCGCCCAGACGGGTTATCTGATCGGACGGAAGGCGGGCGGCGCGCTGCTCGGCCGCGGTTCCTCCCCCCGGCTGACAGCGGGCGCGCACCGGGCCGAGGAACTCCTGGAGCGGTACGGCCACGCGAAGGCGATCGTGCTGGCCCGCTTCGTCCCCGTCGTGCGTACGGTACTGAACCCGATGGCCGGCGCCCTGGGTGTGCCGGTGCGGACCTTCACCGTGTGGCAGGTGGCCGGCGGCCTCGTCTGGAGCCTCGGCCTCACCCTCGCCGGGTACGCGCTGGGCTCCTCGATCCCGAACGTCGACCGCTATCTGCTCCCGATCATCGCGGTCATCGTGCTGGTGTCCCTGGCCCCCCTCGCCGCCGAGCTGTACCGCTCTCGCCGGCGGGGCGCCGCGAACGAGGAGGAGGTCCAGGGATGATCCTGGCATTCGACGGATCCTCGATCGACGGCTCCGCCTACCGGTACGTGACCGATCTCGCGACGGACTCTCCCTCGTGGTTCGACAGCCTGGTGTCCTCCTGGTCGACGTACGGG
Organism: Streptomyces sp. NPDC021080; assembly: GCF_044333225.1. Lineage (NCBI taxonomy): Bacteria > Bacillati > Actinomycetota > Actinomycetes > Kitasatosporales > Streptomycetaceae > Streptomyces > Streptomyces sp. NPDC021080. The sequence goes on from NZ_JBIRQM010000011.1 coordinate 260,722, forward strand.
CTCGGCCTGTTCGCCGTGCTGATGGTGCTGGGCTGGTGGCGGGCGCGGCGCGAGAGCCCGCGGGCCGCGCTCGCGGCGCTCGCCGTGCCGGTCGTCGTGCTCGTGGCGTACGGGATCGACCTCGGCGTGAAGCTGCTGGTGCGCGAGGACCGGCCCTGTCAGAGCCTGCGGGTGGCGACGCTGGAGGCCTGCCCGGCCCCCGGCGACTGGTCGTTCCCGAGCAACCACGCGGCGATCGCGGCCGCGGCGGCCGTCGCGCTGCTCTTCGTCTCCCGCCGTCTCGGCACCGTGGCCGTCGTGGCCGCCGGCGCGATGGCCGCCTCCCGGGTCTGGGTGGGGGTGCACTATCCGCACGACGTCGCGGCCGGTGTGCTCGTCGGCACCCTGGTCGCCATGGCGGCGGCGACGCTCGTGCGCAGGCTGCCCGACGTGTCCGGGCACCCGCTGGCCGCCTCGCGGCTCGGAGTCCTGCTCCTCGCTCCCCGTCTCGCGAAGAGCGGGTGAGCGGGCCGTATGCGCCGGCGGATCCTGGTCGTCGAGGACGACCACGCGCTGCGTGACGTCCTGCGGCGCGGGCTGCGGGACGAGGGCTTCGACACCGTTCCGGCACAGGACGGCGCGACCGCGCTGCAGCTGGCCGGGGACGGCATCGACGCGGCCGTTCTCGACGTCGGCCTGCCCGACGCCGACGGGCGGGACGTGTGCCAGGCGATCCGGGCCAATGGCTTCCTCTCCCCCGTGATCTTCCTGACGGCCCACCACCACCTCACCGACCGGCTGGCCGGCTTCGCGGCCGGAGGCGACGACTATCTGCCCAAGCCGTTCCATCTGACGGAGCTGGCGGCCCGGCTGCGGGCGGCCCTCAAGCGCGCCGGACCGGGTCCGTCCGGCACCGCGGGCGACCTGGTGCTGGACCCGGTCGCGCACAGCCTGACCGTGCGGGGCCGTCGCGTCGCGCTGACCCCGACGGAGTTCCGCCTGCTGGCGGCCCTCATCGCGGCGTCCGGGGCGATCGTCGGCCGGCGGGAGCTGACCCGGGCCGGCTGGCCGGAGGGGGCGCAGGTCAGCGACAACACGCTCGACCAGTATCTGACCCGGCTGCGCCGCAAGCTCCGGGACGGCGGCAGCGAGCTGACGGTCACCACCGCCCGGGGCATCGGACACCGCCTGTCATGAACCAGGGTGCCTCGAACGCGTGGCCGAGGTCCGCAGCGGGTTCCGGGGCGCGAGCCGTTCCCTGGCGGGCGCGCGCCTCCCGGTGGGCTCCGGGAACCCTCCGGGGCCGGCTCTCGCTGGTCGCGCTGACCACCGCCACCCTGCTGATGGTGATCCTCACGGTGGCGTTCAACACCGTCGTACGACAGCGCCTCCAGCACCAGGCGGACGACGAGCTGCACACCCGGGGCACCGCCGTCGCGGCGACAGTCGACACCAGCGGCGCCCGGGTGCGCCTCCTGGAGACACCGGGCGAGGAGCTGCTCGACGCGAACGTGTGGATCTACGCGGGCGGTCGGCTCCTGGAGAAACCGCCGACGGCCACCGCCGCGGGCCCGCTCACCCGTGCGGCCGACGCGCTCGCCGCCCGGGGCGGGACGCGCTGCGTCACCACCCGCGCGCACGGCCCGGTCCGGCTGTGCGCCCGGCCGGTGCCGGGAGGCAGCAGCGGCGCGACCGTCGTCACCGCCCTGGACCTGTCCCCCTACCGCAGTTCGGCCGACACCCTGCTGTTCGCGTCGCTCGCCCTGGACGCCGTCATGCTCGCCTGCACGTACGCGCTGACGCGCCTCGCGGTGGGGCGGGCCCTGCGTCCCGTGCGCACGATGACCGACCAGGCCACCCGGTGGAGCGCCGTGGCCTCCGAAGAACGCTTCGGGAGCGTCGCCCGGCCCGACGAACTCGCCCGGCTGGGCGGGTCGCTGGACGCGCTCCTGGACCGCATCCGGGCCCTGCTGCGCCATGAACGGCAGCTCACCCGGGAGCTGTCGCACGAGCTGCGCAACCCGCTCGCCCGGATCATCGCCGAGCTCGACTGGTGGCAGTCCCGGCCACGGTCCGCGGAGGAGACCCGGATCACGCAGGAGGCGATTTCCGACGCCGCCCGGTCCATGCGCACGATCTGCGACACGCTGCTCGACGACGCCCGGGACAGCGCGTCCGCCTCGCCGGGCACCACGGAGGTCGTGTCCGTGCTGCGTCGGCTCGCGGACCGTGCCGTCCCGGCGCGGCCGGAGGTGGAGATCGGCGTCACCGGCCCTGAGGCGGGTCTGATCGTCGGGGTGCCGGACGCCCTGCTGGAGCGCATCGTCAGTCCGCTGCTCGACAACGCCGTGCGGCACGCCGTCGCCCGGGTCGAGATCCGGGCCGCCGCGCGGCCCGGCGGAGTCCGCGTGGAGGTCGGGGACGACGGAGCGGGCGTACCCGCGTCGTTCGTGCCGCAGCTCTTCCAGCCGGGCCGCCGCGCCGATCCCGGGGACGGACACGGCGGAGCGGGCCTCGGTCTGCCGCTCGCGCGACGCCTGGCCCGCTCCGCCGGCGGCGAGGTCCATCACGAGGAGGCGCGCGCCCCGGGTGCGACCTTCGTGGTCGGGCTGCCGTCGGGGTGAGGAACCCGATGCGGGCCGCCGCCGGAAGGAATCCTCCGGCGGCGGCCCGACCCGTTCGGCCCGCCCGACCCGTTCGGCCCGCCTGAGGAGTCGGCCGGTCCGAGGAGTCAGCCGGCCTGGAGGGTGGTCCGGTCGGTGTCCGTGACATCGCGCCGGGTGATCGAGAGATGGACGACCAGCCCGAGGATGACGGCCAGGAACAGCACGCTGGTGACGACGGTGCCGAAGCCCAGGCCTCCGTCGCCGGTCGGCTGCGAGAGGTGGTCGCCGACCGACGCACCCAGCGGACGGGTCAGGACGTACGCGATCCAGAAGCTGAGCACGGCGTTCAGGCCGAGGGCGAAGTGCGCGACGGCGACCGCGGCGATCTCGAGGGCGAACAGCACGGCGGAGACCCAGTAGCCGAGGACCATGCGCTCGGCGACCAGGTCACCGGCCGCGGTGCCGAGCGCGAAGGTGAACAGCACCGCCAGCCAGTAGTAGGCCTCGCGGGAGAGCGTGTCGACGCTGTGGATGGACAGCGTCCCCTCGCGGCGGTACCAGACGAAGAACGTCACGGCGAGGGCGACGGCGAAAACGGCGGTGCTGGTCTCCAGCGGCACGCCCAGGTTGTCGGTCAGGATGTCGCTGATCAGCGTCCCCACGACGCTGATCAGCGCCACGGCGAGCCAGTACGCACCGGCCCGGTAGGACCTCGTACGGAACTGGATCACCAGGACGACCGCCAGCAGCCCGCTCATCAGCAGCGAGACAGCGGTCAGCCCCATGCCCATGTTCTCGTTCAGGAGGTCCGCGGCGGTCTCGCCGACCGTCGTGCACAGCACCTTGATGATCCAGAAGTACGCGGTGACTTCGGGCACCTTGTCCAGCGCACGCGGTGTCCGGCGGCGGCCGGGGCGCCGGCACGGCCGTACGCCTCGGGAGTCCCGGACGTCCCTGTTGTCTCTTAGGTCATGGGCCCGAGGCTGTCAGCGCGAGCCTGAACGCATCCTGACCGCCGCACGCCCCCGGGCCGGGCCCCCGGGGGCGCCGTTCACAGCACCCGGCGGCGGATCAGCACACCCAGCGCGACCAGCCCGGGGATCAGCGGAAGCCATACGGTGAGCAGCCGGTAGCCGAGCACCGTGGACGCCGCCACGTCGCCCGGCGCCCCTGCGAACGCGAGGGCCAGCGCGAGAGCGGCGTCCAGGGAGCCGAGACCGCCCGGAGTCGGCAGCAGCACGGCGGCGCTGCTCGCGGCGAGGTAGACGAGGGCCACCCGAGCCGGGGACAGCGGCAGTCCGACGGCCTGCCCGACGGCGATCACCACGGTGGTGTGCAGCGCGGCGAAGGCGAGCGAGCCGCCCCACAGCGCGGCGGCCCGCGCGGGCACTTCGTGCACGGCACGGACGTCCCGGAGCACACAGCGCAGCGCCCGCCGCAGCGGTCCGGCGAACAGAGCCGCAGCACCGGCGACGGCCACCGCGCCGGCCGTCCAGAGGGCCACGGTCCAGGCGCTTGCCGTCAGCCCGGGCAGACGCAGCGCCCCGGGGCAGGCCAGGGCGAGCCCGCCGATCAGACAGCCGCGTACGACGGTTCCGGCGCAGGCCTTGACGGCGAGCGCCGTCGCGGAACGGGCGAGGGGCAGTCCGCAGCGGGTCAGGAAGCGCAGATTGACGGCACCCGCGCCGAGCCCCGCGGGCAGCACGTGGTTGGCGGAGGCGGCCGCGAACTGGACCGCCACCAGTCGTCCGGCGGGCAGGGCCTCCGTCACGGCGCCCTGCTGGGCGAGGGCGGAGCACGCCCAGGTCGCCAGGGTGGCGACGGTCGCCACCAGCAGCCAGCCCCGGTCGGCATGGGCGAGCCGGCCGGCTCCCGCCTCGATCACCGGCCAGTGCCGGTGGGCGAGCAGCGCGGCGCACACCAGCACGAGCAGCGAGAGCCCGGCGCGCCGGCCCGTCCGCCGGTCCCGCGCGGACAGCCGCCGGCCGACGGTGCTCCCCGCTTCCCCGGCCGCCGCGGGCGACGACGGCCCGCTCGGGCCGAAGGCCGGTTCGGGCGGTGACGACCCCGGGCCGACGGCCGACGGCCCGGGGACCGCGTCGGACACGTGTACGCCGCCCGGCGGTCGGATCCCGGCCGTGCCCTCCGTCGGAGCGCCCGCGGGTTCGCCGCCCGGGGACCGGCCGGTGTCCGCGGCGGGGCCACGGCGGGCCGCCCGCGCCCGGTCCGCCGGTGAAGACGTCTTCGGCGGAAGTCTCACGGCGTGCGGCTCCCCGCTCCCGGGGAGACGTAGATGTCGACGTCACCGGCGCGATGGGGTGCCCAGGCGCGGGCGTATCCGGGCGGCGCCGCTCCCGGTGCCGTGACGACGGCGACCGGCATGTGCCGGGCGGAACGCGTGATGCTGGCCGCGGTGGCGTTGGCGTTGTGCCCGCCGGTCGCCACGGAGGAACAGCCCGCGTAGAAGGCGATGGGGACGGACTCGTGACCGGTCAGCGCGCAGGGCGGCCGCACACCGAGCCGGTGCAGGGCCGCCGCCGTGACCGCCCAGCCGTGATGGCTGTCGGCGGTGCGCCGCACCGTGGCCTGCAGCACCGCGAACTGCACGGCCAGATGCCCGGCGAGACCGGCGGCCACCAGCGTCACGAGCACCGGCCGCCACCGCCCGCCGCGGGCGGTGACCAGATGGACGAGGGCGTCGGCGACGGGGATCGCGGCGAGGGCGTAGAGCGGCAGCAGGAAGCGCGGGGCCGCGTATCCGATCATGAAGAGGTACGGGATCCCGGCCGTCGTGGCGCAGGCCAGGAGCAGCAGGGTGGGTACCGGGCGACGGGCCCTGACGGCGATCACCAGGCCGAGGGCGGCGACCAGCGGCAGGACGAACCACCACGCCATCACCACGGGGTTCGGCATCCCGCCGGTGCAGGGCCGGCACAGCACGCGTCCGCCGAGGCTGCGCATCTGGTCGCCGACCGCGATGTTCCAGCCGAGGCCGCCCTGGATGCGCGAACCGTCGGAGAGCCGTTGCCCCAGGCCGCCGTAGCTGACGTACGCCTCGACGATCCACTCGGCCGCCCCGGCCAGCAGGCCCCCGACGAGCGCGAGCAACGGCCGGGCCCGCCGCCACCGCGGAGCCGCCACGGCGAGGACGAGCAGCGGCAGCGTCACCCAGACCGCGTCGGGCGGCCGCATCCACGCCATCAGCGCGGCGCCCAGTCCGGTCCCCCACAGCGCCGCCCGGGCGCGACCTCCCGCCTGCGCCCGCAGGAAGCATCCGACGCAGACCAGGGCGCCGATCGCGACCCAGTAGTTGGGCATGGCCTGCGGACCGTAGAAGAGGGTCACCCACAGCGTCGCGAACAGGGCGCCCGCCAGGGCGAGGACCCGCACCGGGAACAGTCCGCGCCAGACCCTCAGGGCCACGAACAGGCCGAGTCCCGAGAGCACGGCGAGGTAGACCCGCAGCAGGGCGGTGGAGGACGACCAGGAGGCCACCGGCGCGACGAGCAGGGGGACCCCGCGGGCCCGTGGCGCGCTGAAGAACGCCGCCGGGGCGTGCGGGGAGACCTGGCTGACGTACACGGTCTCGTCCCAGCCGAGACCCGTCCCGGGGTGCACGAGGATCAGCTGGGCCAGGACGAAGGCGGCCGCGACCAGGGCGAGCAGGCCCAGGTCGCCGGGGCGCCGGAGCCCGCGGGCCGTCCTGTCCGCCGATCGGGGCCGCCGGGTGCCGATGAACGGGACGTTCAGGGTCTTGGCCATCGTCCACCCTCCAGCCCTACACGCTGTAGGGTTTCTTCACCCTACAAGACGTAGGGTGAAGCGATGAGCCGGGAAATCATGGACAAACTACCGCCCACCGGAAGAAGGTGCCGAACGGGACGCGCGTTCGGGGGACGGACACCGGCGGTACGCGAGCCCGCGCAACCCCCGGCCCACGCCCCGGACCGGCACCGTTCCGGCCTTGACTACGCACGGTAAGGTGACGGGCATGGCTGGCACAGGTCCCCAGGGAAGGGCGGAACGGCGCAGCGCGGGCGAGCTGGAGAGCGAGGTCCTCGCCGCCCTGTGGGCCACCGCCGACGCACTGACGCCTGCCGAGATCCAGGCCGAGATCGGCGGCGGACTCGCCTACAACACGGTGCACACCATCCTCAAACGTCTGTACGACAAAGGTCTTGTGCTGCGGGACGTTGACGGCCGCCGTGGCGCGTACCGCCCCGCGAAGAACGCGGCGCAGCTGACCGCCGAGGCCATGCACGAGGCGCTCGACCGCGGGCCCGACCCGATCGCGGCCCTCCAGCAGTTCGTCAGCGGGCTCAGCCGCCAGGAGGAGGATGCCCTGCGCGACCTCCTGGGAGGGAACGGGCCGTGAGGATCGACGTCTACGTTCCGCTCGTGCTGGCGCTGCTCCTCACCGCGATCGCCCCACCGGTCGGCAGAAGGGTGTCGCCCGGCCTGGCGGCCCGCGTCCTCGTCACGGCCGCCGCGCTGACCGCGGCGGCTTCCACCTGGGCGCTGCTGCTGCTCGCGGCCACTCTGGTCGACCAGGCACCCGCGGTGATCGCCGAGGCGGGCGAGGAGGGCCGGGTGCTGCCCGAGCCCGTTCCGGAGACCGTCGCCGTGCTGGCGGTGGCCGCCCTCGCCGTGATCGCCCACCGGCTTCTTCGTGTGGCACGAGCACACATGGCGACCCGCCGCATCCTGCACAAGTTGTGCGAGGGGCACCCACCGGACAGCGAGCTCGTCGTCGCCGCCTCGCCGACCCCGCACGCCTTCGCGATCCCCGGCAGACCGGGCCGGATCCTGGTCACGGCCGCGATGCTCGGTGCGCTGGAGCCCGCCGAACGACGGGTTCTGCTCGCCCACGAGCGCGCCCACCTGAGGCACCGGCACGCGGCGCTGACGACCGCCGCGACCCTGGCCGCGGCGGCGAACCCGCTGCTCGTCCCGGTCCGCGACACCGTCTCCTTCCTGCTGGAGCGGTGGGCCGACGAGGAGGCGGCGAGCACGGTCGGCGACCGGAACACGACGGCCCGCGCCCTGGCGCGTGCCGCCCTCGTCTCCCAGCGCGCCCGCGCGGGATGCGCCCTGCACTTCTCCGAGCACGCCGTCACCCGCCGGATCGCGGCCCTGCAGACAGCTCCGCCGCCCGTCATGAGGTCCGTCGGCGCGGCCGTCCTCGCCCTCGGTGCCCTGCCCGCGCTGGGCGCCGCCGACGCCACGGGCGACCTGCTGCACCTGCTGGCCGGAACACTGCCGGGCTGGTGACACCGCCGGCCTGAGGGACGGGGCCCGCGGGACGCCCGGCCTCCGGGAAGGACGAGGCATCGGAAGCCGGGCCACCGTTTGCGGGGCCCGGCGAGTACGGTCGCGCTCATGACACCTTCCGAGACGGCTCACCCCGGTCCCCCGCACTCCGGGCGGGTGCGGTTCGCGACGTTCAACGTGCTGCACGGCCGGACGCTGGTGGACGGCAGACCTGTCTCCGTCCGGGCCGCGGACGGCCCCGAGGTGCCGCTCGTCCGGGCCGTCGCCTCGCTGGACGCCGACGTGGTGGCGCTGCAGGAGGTGGACCGGCTGCAGGAACGCTCGGGCAAGGTGGACCAGGCGTCCGCCGCGGCCGCGGGGTCCGGCGCGCCGCACTGGCGCTACGCGTCGGCGTTCCACGGCACCGCGAAGGCGGACGCCGGCTGGGTCCCGGAACCGTCCGAGCCGGGCCTGCGGGTGTACGGCCCGCGCGAGGCCGAGGCGGGCGACGGTGTCCCCTCGCACGGCATCGCCCTGCTGTCCCGGCTGCCCGTACGGCACTGGAGGGCGCGGCGGCTGGCCCCGGCGCCGGTCCCCATGCCGCTGCGGACGCCCGGACACCGCGGGCTCACCGTGTCCCGGGACCAGCCTCGGGCGGTGCTCGCCGCCGTCCTGGAAGGAAGCCGGGGGCCGTTCACCGTGGTGGCACTGCATCTGTCGTTCGTGCCCGGCTGGAACATCCGCCAGTTGCTCGCCGTCCGCTCCTGGATCGCCGATCTGCCCGGCCCCCGGGTGCTCCTCGGCGACTTCAACCTGCCCGGCGCCCTGCCGCGGACGGTCCTCGGCCCGGCGGGCGGCAGCCGGATCCGGACGGGCGGGAGGCGGTCCGGTCCCGGTGGCACCCCGCCGCTGCCGCGCGGCTGGCGGGACCTGGCCCGTACGCCCACCTATCCCGCCCACCGTCCCCTCGTCCAGCTCGACCATGTGCTGGCCTCCGGGATCGAGGCGGGCGCGGCCACCGGCGCGCACGCGCCGAGCACCCCCGTCTCGGATCACCGGCCGCTGGTGGTCGAACTGCCCCTGTGACCGGGACGGCCCCCGCGCCCAGGGGCCGGCAGGGCGAGCGCCGGCCCCTGGTCCGTTCAGACGCCCCCGGCCGGTGTCACAGCTGCCCGGCGAACGCGTCGTAGGCCCGTTCGTCGAAGAGCACGAAGCGGACCTCCTCGACGTCGGTCCGGGCGGCCCGGACGGTCTCCACCGCGATGCGTGCCGCGTCGTCCATCGGCCAGCCGTAGATGCCCGCGGAGACGGCGGGGAAGGCGACCGTACGGGCGCCGAGCTCGTCCGCGACCCGCAGCGACTCCCGGTAGCAGGAGGCCAGCAGCTCGGACCGGTCGTCCTCGCGGGCATAGCGGGGACCCACGGTGTGGATCACCCAGCGGGCGTCGAGGTCCCCCGCGGTCGTGGCGATCGCCCGGCCGGTCGGCAGGCCCTTGCCGTAGTGGCCGGCGCGCAGCTTGCGGCACTCGGCGAGGATCGCGGGACCGCCACGGCGGTGAATGGCTCCGTCGACTCCTCCGCCGCCGAGCAGCGAGGAGTTCGCCGCGTTGACGACGGCGTCGACGCTCTGCCGGGTGATGTCGCCCTGCACCAGCGTGATCGTGGTCATGACTCTCTCAGCCTCCTCCAGACCGCCTTCGCCGCGTTGTGCCCCGACATCCCGTGTACCCCGGGACCGGGAGGGGTGGCCGAGGAGCACAGGAAGACGGCGGGGTGCGGCGTGCCGTACGGGGACAGGGACAGCTTGGGGCGGAGCATGAGCTGGAGTCCGGACGCGGCTCCGCAGGCGATGTCGCCGCCCACGTAGTTGGCGTTGCGGGCCGCGAGGACGGGCGGCCCGGCGGTCGCGCGGGCCAGCACCCGGTCGCGGAAGCCCGGCGCGAACCGCTCCAGCTGGCGCTCGATCGCGTCGGTGAGGTCTCCGGTCCAGCCGTTCGGGACATGGCCGTAGGCCCAGAAGACCTGCTTGCCCTCGGGTGCCCGGGACGGGTCCACGACACTCGGCTGCACCGTGATCAGGAACGGCGTGTCGGGCGCCCGGCCCTCGCGCGAGGCCGCGCGCAGCGCGGTGCCGATCTCCGCCCGGCTCGCCCCGACCTGGACCGTCCCGGCGACGCGGGCCTCCTCGGCGGTCCAGGGCACGGGCCCGTCCAGCGCGTAGTCGATCTTGAAGGCGCCCGCCCCGTACCGATAGCCCTCGTAGTACCGCCCGAAGCCCGCGATGCGGGCCAGGGCCTTGGGCGAGGTGTCGAAGACGTACGCCCGCGCGGGGGGCAGGTCGTCCAGGCGCTTCACCTCGTAGTCGGTGTGGACGGTGCCGCCGAGGTCCTCGAGATACGCGGTGAGCGCGTCCGGGACGGCCTGGGAGCCGCCGCGCGCCACGGGCCAGCCCCGGGCGTGCGCGGCCAGTGCGAAGACCAGACCGACGGCGCCCGTGGCGACACCCTCCAGCGGCGCGATGACGTGGGCCACGAGGCCGGCGAACAGGGCTCTGGCCCGCTCGTCGCGGAAGCGGCGCATCAGCCAGGTCGACGGCGGCAGCCCGGTCAGACCGAACCGGGCGAGGGTGACGGGGTCCCGGGGCAGCGCGGTCAGCGGCAGCGACATGAAGTCGTGCGCCAGGGTGTCCCACTTGCTCAGGAACGGCGTGACGAGTCTGCGGTACGCGCCCGCGTCACGCGGTCCGAAGGAGGCCGCCGTCTCGGCCACGGACCGGGCGAGCACCGCCGCCGAGCCGTCCAGGAACGGGTGCGCCATCGGCAGCTCCGCGTGCAGCCATTCCAGGCCGTACCGCTCCAGGGGCATCGCCCGGAAGGCGGGCGAGTTGGCGCCGAGCGGATGCGCCGCCGCGCACGGGTCGTGCCGGAAGCCGGGCAGCGTCAGCTCTTCGGTGCGCGAGCCCCCGCCCACCGTGTCGCGGGCCTCGAACACGGCCACCGAGAAGCCCCGGCGGGCCAGCTCCACGGCAGCCGTCAGCCCGTTCGGCCCCGCACCCACCACGACCGCATCGAGCATCGACGGCACCTTCGGACTCCTTCGTCAGCCGACGGCCACTGAGGATCAGGATATGCCGGAGGACCGACAGCCTTGACGGCACGGGGCGTTGGAAGGAGACGGCCCGCACCGGGGCCCCGGCCGCCGGGCCGGGTCCCGGCCCGTGGAGCCTTCGCTCAGGCGCCGGCCGCCACCGGCTCGGACGGTGCCGCCAGCAGGGCGATCACCCGGCGGGCCGTGGCCTCGTCCCGGGCCGCCGTGAACGGCAGGGCGTTGCCCCCGGTGACACGGAACGGCTCGCCGCCGAGCGTCAGATGGGCGCCGCCCGCCTCCTCGACCAGCAGCAGCCCCGCCGCGTGATCCCAACTCGCCTCCCACGAGAAGGCGGTGGCGTCCAACTCGCCGCGGGCTATGGCCAGGTACTCCAGGCCGGCCGAACCGCACGGGCGTGGCAGGACGCCCTCGACGCGCAGTCCGAGGAGCGCGCGCTTCTGGTCGTCCGTGGTGTAGTCCGGGTGGGAGGTCGCGATGTCGAGGTCGCGGCCGGACTCGGGCGAACCCGAGCGCAGCGGCACACCGTCGAGCACGGCCCCGCGCCCGCGGATCGCGGTGGCGAACTCGTCGCGGGCGGGCGCGTACGTCCACGAGGCCCGCACCACGCCGTCCAGCACGAGCGCGACCAGCGTGCAGAACCCGGAGTCGCCGTGCACGAACTGCCGGGTGCCGTCGACGGGGTCGACGATCCAGACGGGCGCAGTGCCCTGGATCCTCTCGTAGACGGCCGGGTCGGCGTGCACCGCCTCCTCGCCGACCACGACCGAACCGGGCAGCAGCGCCGTGAGCGCCTCGGTGAGGTACTTCTCGGCCAGGCGGTCCGCGTCCGTCACGAGGTCGTGCGGGCCGGACTTCTGGTCGATCTCGGCGGCGGAGAGCTGCCGGAACCGGGGCATGATCTCGGCGGCGGCGGCCCTGCGGATAGCGTGTTCCACGTCGGACGCGCGGTGTGCGAGAAACTCGTCGATGGTTTCGATGTCTTCGATCATGGCTCCATCACAGCACGCGCCACTGACAATCCTCACCCCTCCGGGGTATTCGGGGTGGAATCCCCATGAATTCCCGGGGCGGGACGATCACGGGTACGAGTCCGGGACAGGCGGCGCCTGCGCGGACGGGCGCCGGTGCCCGTACGGGCCTCGGCGTCCGCACGGGCCTCAGCGTCCGACCGCGTACCCCTGCATCCCCCGCGGATTGGCACCCGCCGACAGAATGCCGGTCCTCGGATCGCGGGCCACCGCGCACAGCCGCCCCTCGGACCAGGCCTCGGCGACCGTGACGTCGTGACCGCGTCGGCGCAGGTCCTCCACGACCTCCGCGTCCATGCGGGACTCGACGGTGAGGCTGCCCGGACGCATGCCGCGCGGGTAGAAGGAGCCGGGAAAGCTGTCGTTGTGCCAGTTCGGGGCGTCGATCGCGCCCTGGAGATCGAGTCCGCCGCGCACCCGCGGGCGCAGCGCCACGGACAGGAAGAAGTGTGTCTGCCACTGGTCCTGCTGGTCGCCGCCGGGGGTGCCGAACGCCATGACCGGCACCCCGTCGCGCAGCGCCACGGAGGGCGTCAGCGTGGTGCGCGGCCGGCGGCCCGGGGCCAGGGAATTGGGCAGTCCCTCCTCCAGCCAGGCCATCTGGAGCCGGGTGCCGAGCGGGAATCCCAGTTCGGGGACGACCGGGTTGGACTGGAGCCAGCCGCCGCTGGGAGTGGCGGCGACCATGTTGCCCCAGCGGTCGACGACGTCCAGGTGGCAGGTGTCGCCCCGGGTGCCTCCGTCGGGCGCCGGCTCGGGTTCCGCGGTGGCGCGGGCCGTGGTGGGCTCACCGGCGCCCGGCACCGCGAGCGCGTCGAAGCCGGGTTCCCCGGCGGCCACCACGCGCGCGTGCCCGCTCAGCCGCGGCTTCCGGCCGCCCGGACTGCCCGGACGCAGTTCGTACGACGCCTGGTCCCCGACGAGCTCCCGCCGGGCTGCGTTGTAGGGCTCCGACAGCAGGTCGCCGAGCGGTACCTCGGCCGCGTCGCCGTACCAGGCCTCCCGGTCGGCCATGGCGAGCTTGCTGCCCTCGACGAGCAGATGGACGTACTCGGCGGAACCGTACCGGGGCAGTTCGGACGGGAGCAGCGCCAGTTGCTGGAGGAGGACCGGACCCTGGCTCCAGGGGCCCGCCTTGCACAGCGTCCAGCCCCGCCAGTCGTACGTCGCCGGCGCCTCGTAGGACGCGGACCAGCCGGCCAGGTCCGCTGCCGTCAGAGTGCCGGTGCGGCGCTCGCCGCTGGTGTCCATGGTGGGCCGCCCGGCCTGTCGGACCAGGGCCTCGGCGATGAATCCGGAGCGCCACACCTCCCGTGCCGCGTCGATCTCGGCCACCCGGTCCCCCGCGCCGCGGACCTCGTCGAGCAGCCGTCGCCAGGTCGCGGCGAGGGCCGGATTGCGGAACAGCTCGCCGGGGCGGGGTGCCCTGCCGCCCGGCAGGTACACCTGGGCCGACGAGGTCCACTCCGTCTCGAAGAGCGCTCGTACGGAGTCCACCGTCTCGCCGACGCGTTCCACGGGCGCGTGCCCGTCCTCGGCGTATCCGACGGCGTACTTCAGGACGTCGGCGAGCGGCTTCGTGCCGTGGTCGCGCAGCAGCAGCATCCACGCGTCGAACGCGCCGGGCACGGCGGCGGCGAGGGGGCCCGTCCCGGGCACGAGTTCCAGACCGAGTCCCCTGTAGTGGGCGATCGTCGCTCCGGCGGGCGCGACGCCCTGTCCGCACAGCACCCGCACGGGCCCGTCCGCGGGGGCCAGGACGATCGGGACCTCGCCCGCGGGTCCGTTGAGGTGGGGTTCCACGACGTGCAGGACGAAACCGGCCGCGACGGCGGCGTCGTAGGCGTTGCCGCCGTCCTCCAGGACGGCCATCGCGGACTGCGAGGCGAGCCAGTGGGTGGAGGACACCATGCCGAAGGTGCCCTGGAGGGTGGGTCGGGTCGTGAACATGCCTGCCACCTCACGGTACGGAGCGATCGGCCTCGGTCCCGACTATGGCACCCGCCCGGACACGGGCGCCCAGGCCGTCGTCCCCAGCGTGTTCTCGGGACCGATGTCGAGGGGGTCCGGCAGCCGCAGGGTGACGGCCTTCTGCCCCTTCTGCGGCGCCATGCGCAGATATACGCCGTCCTGGGCCGCCATCCGCCAGTACAGGGCCGCCCGCGCGCTCTCGCCCGGGTGGAGGGTGAAGGGCTCGGGACCCGGGTCGGCGGGCGCCATGGGCACCTCACCCGTCCCGGCCATGCCGTGCACACCCGTGATCGGGGCACCGTCCCGGTCGAGCACGTGGAGGACGGCGGGGTAGCCGTTCACCTTGTACGGCCGCTCGCCGCAGTCGGTGAGGGTCAGCGTCATACCGCGCAGGCCCATCGCCGCGTCGACGGGACCGGTGTCCAGGCGCAGGCCGGACGGCGGGCAGTCACGGCCCCGCCGCGTCGGCGCGGTCCTCGACGGCACGGGCACCTCGATGACGAGTGAACCGTCGTCGGAGGTCCTGGACGGGTCCGGCAGGTGAGCGGCGTCGGTCCCGACGACACTCGGGACGGGGTCCGGGACGGAGGTCCGCCCGGGGTCGCGCTCACGGTCGATCTCCGCGGACAGCCCGCACCCGCCGGTGGCCGTCGCGACCAGGCACAGGATCAGGACCGGGCGCACCCACGCACCCCGGCGGACGGCGGCACGGGAAGGAGCCCCGCGCCCGGGTAAGGAGACGGTGGGGACTTCGCGCCGGGCCGAAGGTCCGGCGGGGGCCGCTGCGCCGGCCCGTCGCCGGTTCGTCGCGATCATGCGCCGATCATGGCACGGAAGCTCCGCGGAGGGCATCGCCCCGTCCGGCCTCCGCTCTCGCCGCGGGCGCCGACTCCCTTGCCTGCAGGGCCGGTTGGGGACGACCGGGGACGGTCCCGGCCGGCCGGGCGGCACCGTCGCGCGACCGGGGGCACACCGCCCGACACCCCACGATCCCGGTACGGATCGAGCGCGATGCGACGCGATCCGAAGAAAGCGGTGATCATCAGGGCGAACAAAGCCGACATCCTGCCGCACGTTCAGTCAATCGACGCCAAGGTGAGTCACTGTCATCACACGGGCATGCCGCCCGTCGGCCCTTCCGCGCCATCGCGTCTCATGTGACACTGGCGTCCCGTCCGCAGTGCGGACTTCCTCCGCACCATCCCCCACGAGAAGTGCGCTTTGGGTTCTCTTCCTCTGCCGCTCGCGCTCGCCGCGCGCCTTTTGCCGGTCGCTCTGCTCGCCTCCGCGGGCTGGGCCCTGGCGACGGGCCCGTCCGAAGCGACCCCCAACGCCGAGGATAAATCGACACAAAAACAGACATCCGACTCACCGTCGGCCCCCTCGGCCTCCGCTGCCGTGAAGACGTTCGCCGCGTCGCCCGCCCCGTGCGGCGGCATCCAGGTCGCGACGATCAAGTCCCTGGTGCCCGGCGCCAAGACGGCCGGCCAGGAGATCGCGTCGACCGACAAGGCGGTGCGCCGCACCTGCTCGTGGAACGCCCTGAAGGGCTTCGACTACCGCTGGCTCGACGTCTCGTACGAGATCAAGGACTCGAACGCCGCGGCGGAGAAGGCCTACAAGGAGCGTGTCGCCGACAAGAGCGGCGGCGGAGCCGTGCCGGGTGTCGGCGACGAGGCCTACTCCGTGGTCAATCTCAGCACGGAGGACAAGCAGGAGACCCGTGAGGGCGTGGTGATCGTCCGGGCGTCCAACGCGCTGGTGGTCGTCACCTACAACGGCAGCGACTTCGAGACCAAGAAGGCGCCCGGCACCGACGAGATCAACAAGGGCGCCATCAAGGCGGCCAAGGACGCGACGGCGGCGCTGAAGGGCGGCCAGAAGAGCTGACCGCCCTCCGCCCACCGCGGTCAGGCCGCGGCCGCGGCCTTCCCGCGTGACAGCATCAGGGCCACGTACAGCAGCATCGACGTGCCGAGGCCGACCGCCCACCCGTAGTCGGCGAGCGATTGCAGCGCCGGGATCGGCCGTCCGTCGACCAGGGGATGGAAGTCCGCGCCGCCGACGGCCAGGACGCCGCCGGTGGCGAAGGCGACCACGGCCCGCCAGTTCCAGCCGCCGTCGTACCAGTACCGGCCGCCCGTACGGTAGAGATCGGCGAGGTCGAGTCTGGTGCGGCGCAGGATCCAGTAGTCGGCGATGAGGATGCCGGCGACCGTCCCCAGCAGACCGCCGACCAGGCCCAGCCAGGTGAAGATGTAGCCCTGGGGGTCGGAGTACAGCTTCCACGGGAAGATCAGCACGCCGAGGACACAGGTGGCGAGCGCGCCGGTCCGGAAGTTGATCTTCCGTGGGGCGATGTTGGAGAAGTCGAAGGCCGGGGAGACCAGGTTGGCCGCGATGTTCACGGACAGCGTCGCGACCAGCACGGTGACCAGTGCGAAGACGATGCCGACGACGCTGTCGGTCTTCGCGGCCAGCTGGACCGGGTCCCAGATCGCCTTGCCGTAGACGGCCTGCGAACCCGAGGTGACCATGACGGACAGGAAGGCGAAGAGCGTCATGGTGGTGGGCAGCCCCAGGGCCTGCCCGACCGTCTGCGCCTTCTGGCTCCTGCCGTAGCGGGTGAAGTCCGGGATGTTCAGCGACAGGGTGGACCAGAAGCCGATCATGCCCATGAGCGAGGGCCAGAACAGCTTCCAGAAGTCTCCGCCCCAGCCGAGCTTCGACGGCTGGTCGAGCAGCGGTCCGAAGCCGCCGGCCTTGCTGCTCATCCACCACAGCATCACGCCGGCTCCCACGAGCACGAACGGGGCGGCCCAGTTCTCGAACCGGCGGATCGTCTCCATCCCCCGGTAGATGATGGCGACCTGGAGCACCCAGAAGACCGCGAACGACAGCCACATCGTCCACGCGTGGCCGCCGATCTCGGAGGCGTCGGCCCAGCCGTCGCCGAAGAGCTTGCCCGCGAGGAAGTAGATCGCCTCGCCGCCGATCCAGGTCTGGATGCCGAACCAGCCGCAGGCCACCAACGCCCGTACGACAGCGGGGAGATTGGCCCCGCGGACCCCGAAGGAGGCTCGGGCGAAGACCGGGAAGGGGATGCCGTACTTCGGGCCCGCGTGCCCGGTGAGCAGCATGGGGACCAGCACGATCAGGTTGGCCAGCGCGATGGTGAGGACGGCCTGCTTCCAGTCCATGCCGACGGCTATCAGACCCGAAGCCAGCGTCCAGGACGCCGTGTTGTGGGCCATGCCGACCCACAGGGCCGAGAAGTTGTACGTGGTCCAGGTGCGCTTCTCGACCGGGACCGGCAGCAGGTCGTCGTTGGCGTAGGGGCCGGTGGGCGCGGGGGCGTCGGGCGCGATCTCCACCCGGCCGTCGGGGAGGGTGACTTGTCCGGCAGGCGGGCCGCCTGGAGAGACGATTTCTGTCATGAGCAGGCCAATCAATGAGGAGTGACGGGAAAGGCCGTGCGGGGACGACTCGGGGGGTGCGCACAGTGCGCCCTGATCCCCTTCCCGGGACGGCGGGAAGGGGAGGCTGAGGGATCGGCCTTCGGTTACCGCCCGTTGACGCCGGGGATGACCTGCGCCCCGTACGCGTCGATGGTGGCCTCCTGGGCGTCGTGCATGTCGTAGACCGCGAACTGGTCGACGCCCAGCTCACGCAGCGCGTTCAGCTTCTCGATGTGCCGCTCGGCGGGGCCGATCAGACAGAACCGGTCGACGATCTCGTCGGGCACGAACGCGGTGTCGGGGTTGTCGGTGCGTCCGTGATGGGAGTAGTCGTACCCCTCACGGGCCTTGATGTAGTCGGTGAGTTCGTCGGGTACGGCGGCCGAGTGCTCGCCGTACTTGGACACGAGGTCGGCCACGTGGTTGCCCACCATGCCGCCGAACCAGCGGCACTGCTCGCGGGCGTGGGCGAGCGCCTCGGGCGAGTCGTCCTCGGTGATGTACGCGGGCGCCGCCACGCAGATCTTCACCGCGGCCGGGTCGCGCCCGGCCGCGGCCGCCGCGTCCTTGACCGCCTTGACCATGTATTCGGTGAGGTAGAGGTCGGCGAGCTGGAGGATGAAGCCGTCGGCCTCCTCGCCGGTCATCTTCAGCGCCTTCGGGCCGTACGCGGCCATCCAGACCGGCAGTTCGGCGCCCGGCCGGACCCACGGGAACTTGACGACCGTGCCGCCGAGGTCGGCCTCGTCGCCCCGGGCGAGGGCGCGGATGACCTTCATCGCGCCGCTGATCCGGGCCAGCGTGTTGGGCTTGCGCCCGGCGACGCGCATCGCCGAGTCGCCCCGCCCGATGCCGCACACCGTGCGGTTGCCGTACATGTCGTTGAGCGTCGCGAAGGTGGAGGCGGTGACCTCCCAGGTGCGGGTGCCCGGGTTGGTGACCATCGGGCCGACCGTCAACTTCTCGGTGTTGGCGAGGATCTGACTGTAGATCACGAAAGGTTCCTGCCACAGCACGGCCGAGTCGAAGGTCCAGCCGTACGTGAAGCCGTTGGCCTCGGCCCGCTTCATCAGGTCGATGACACGGGAGGCCGGGGGGTCTGTCTGCAGGACGAGTCCGAAGTCCATGGCGCCACTCCTGGTCGCTCAGAGAAGGTACTGACAGGTGGAACGGGGGGTGTAGACGCCGTGGCCCGCGCGTCCGGTGAACTCCCGGTCGGTGATGACCGTTTCGCCACGCGAGAGCACCGTCTCGACCCGTCCGGTGACGCGCCTGCCCTCGTACGCCGAGTAGTCGACGTTCATGTGGTGGGTCTCGGCCGACAGCACCTGCTCGGCGTGCGGGTCGTAGATGACGACGTCGGCGTCGGCGCCGGGGGCGATGGTTCCCTTCTTCGGGTACAGGCCGAACATCCGGGCCGGTGTGGCACAGGCGATCTCGATCCAGCGCCGGCGGGAGATGTGCCCGTCGACGACGGCCTGGTGGAGCAGGTCCATACGGTTCTCGACGCCGGGAAGGCCGTTGGGGATCTTCGAGAAGTCGCCCCGGCCCAGTTCCTTCTGGCCCACGAAGCAGAACGGGCAGTGGTCCGTCGAGACGACCTGGAGGTCGTTGGTGCGCAGGCCGCGCCACAGGGCCGCCTGGTGCTCCTTGGGACGGAGCGGCGTGCTGCACACGTACTTCGCCCCCTCGAAGTCCGGTTCCGCGAGGTTGTCGGTCGACAGGAACAGGTACTGGGGGCAGGTCTCGCCGAAGACGTTCAGGCCCTCGTCACGGGCGCGGGTGAGTTCGGCGACGGCCTCGGTCGCCGAGACGTGCACGACGTAGAGCGGGGCGCCCGCGACCTGGGCGAGCTTGATCGCGCGGTGAGTGGCCTCGGCCTCGAGGAGCGCCTTGCGCACCTCCCCGTGGAAACGCGGGTCGGTCTCGCCCCGGGCCAGCGCCTGTTCGACGAGGACGTCGATCGCGATGCCGTTCTCGGCGTGCATCATGATGAGCCCGCCGTTGTCGGCGGAGCGCTGCATGGCGCGCAGGATCTGGCCGTCGTCGCTGTAGAAGACGCCCGGGTAGGCCATGAACTGCTTGAAGGAGGTGACCCCTTCCTCGACCAGCAGGTCCATCTCCTTGAGCGTCTCCTGGTTCACATCGGAGACGATCATGTGGAAGCCGTAGTCGATGGCGCAGTTGCCGTCGGCCTTGGCGTTCCAGGCGTCGAGTCCCTCGCGCAGGGAGTGGCCGACGCTCTGGACGGCGAAGTCGATGATGGTGGTGGTGCCGCCCCAGGCGGCGGCCCGGGTGCCGGTCTCGAAGGTGTCGGAGGCGAAGGTGCCGCCGAAGGGCAGTTCCATGTGGGTGTGGGCGTCGACGCCGCCCGGGATCACGTACTTGCCGGTGGCGTCTATGGCGCGCTCGGCCGTCCACGACTGGGCCGCGGGTGTGCCCGTCGCGGCGAGGGCGGCGATCCGGCCGTCCTCGATCAGGACGTCGGCGTGGATCTCGTCGGACGCGGTGATGACGAGACCACCCCGGATGACGGTACGGCTCATGCTCCCTCTCCTTCCGGTCGTGCGTGCGCTGAGGGCGTTGTGGGGCTGTCGGGGGCCGGGGCCGGCACGGTGTCCCGGCGAGGAGGCCCGTGGGGCGGTTCGCGGGACGGCGCGTGCCGGGTGCCGTGCCGCGGGTCCGGTGCTCGGATCACCGGACCCGCGGCACGGACGGCCGGCGCGTGCCCCGCTCGGACGGTCAGGGCGCGGTCAGTGGCCCGTACGCGCCCGGGGCGCGGTCGCGGTAGAACTGCCAGCGGTCGCGGACCTCGCGGAGCCGTGCCATGTCCAGGTCGCGGACGACGAGTTCGCTCTCCTTGTCGCTCGCCACCTCGCCGACGAACTGCGCTTCGGGGTCCACGAAGTACGAGGTCCCGTAGAAGTCGTTGTCGCCGTACTCCTCCTGGCCGACCCGGTTGATCGCCCCCACGAAGTACTCGTTGGCGACGGCCGCGGCCGGCTGCTCCAGCTGCCAGAGGTAGCCGGACAGACCGCGTGAGGTGGCCGACGGGTTGAAGACGATCTCGGCACCCGCGAGACCGAGCGCCCGCCAGCCCTCCGGGAAGTGCCGGTCGTAGCAGATGTAGACGCCGATCCGGCCCACGGCCGTGTCGAAGACGGGCCAGCCGGAGTTGCCGGGGCGGAAGTAGAACTTCTCCCAGAATCCCGGAACCTGGGGAATGTGGGTCTTGCGGTACTTGCCCAGGTAGGAGCCGTCGGCGTCGATCACGGCCGCCGTGTTGTACAGGACGCCGGGCTGTTCCTCCTCGTACATCGGCAGTACGAGGACGAGGCCCAGTTCCTTCGCCAGCGCCTGGAAACGCCGGACGACGGGACCCTCGGGGATCTGCTCGGCGTACGCGTAGAACTCTTTGTCCTGGACCTGGCAGAAGTACGGTCCGTAGAACAGCTCCTGGAAGCACAGGACCTGGGCACCCTGCGCGGCCGCGTCGCGGGCCGCCTGCTCGTGGACCTGGATCATCGATTCCTTGTCGCCGGTCCATGCGGTCTGGAAGACGGCGGCGCGGATCACTCTGCTCATCGGGACCTCCGGTCGCTCGGTGTGCGAGGA
This sequence comes from Streptomyces sp. NPDC021080, assembly GCF_044333225.1. Taxonomy (NCBI): domain Bacteria; kingdom Bacillati; phylum Actinomycetota; class Actinomycetes; order Kitasatosporales; family Streptomycetaceae; genus Streptomyces; species Streptomyces sp. NPDC021080. Next base: position 281,737 of record NZ_JBIRQM010000011.1, read on the forward strand.
GACTAGAAAGTCCTGGCAGGTTCTTTGAGTTGCACCGTGTCACGTCCGAAGTGCCGTGCCGTTCCACGGTGTCACCTCCGCGTTCTCCCGTGTTGCGCCTGAGTGGTTCTGTGTTTCACCGCTGTTGCGCGTCGTGCGCGAGCAGGGCGATGTGGACGGAGGCGGCCTGTTCGAAGTCGTCGAGGTCGACGCCGAGGCGCGCCTGTATGACCTCCAGACGGCGGTAGAGCGCGGGCCGGCTGACGTGATGGAGCTGGGCGGTGCGCGACTTGTTGCGGCCGGTGGCGAGATAGGTCCGCAGGACGGGCAGCAGCCGCGGGTCCGCCCGGGGCCCGCAGAGCAGCCCGTCGAGTTCGCGTTCCGCGAAGGACTGGACGTGCGGGTCGTCCCGGAGCAGCCGGACGAGGCCGCGCAGATGGACGTCCCGCAGCCGGACCAGCGCGGGCCGGTCCTCGTCCGCGGGGGTGTCGGCGGCGGCCTCGGCGACATGGAGGGCCTCACGCAGTCCGAAGGGCACGTCGTCCCAGGCGGTACGGGGTGCGGCGGCGGCCACGGTGGCGGGGACCCCGGTCTCGTGCCGCAGCCGCAGGGCGAAGTGTTCGGCCAGTGCCTCCGCGTCCTGGTCGCGCGGGACGCTGAGCAGCAGGGCGGTGGCCCCCTCGGACAGTTCGGCGACAAGCCCTGGCAGCCCCAGCAGCCGCAGCACCCGGTCGAGTCGGGCGGGGTCGCCGCCCCGTACGACGAGCGGCACGAACGTGCGGCGGTTCACCGGGAGTCCGGCGGCCCGCGCCCGGGGCAGGAGCTGGCGGGCCGGTACGACACCGCTCACCAGGTCGGTCAGCAGGCCCTGCGCGGACTCCTCCTCCCAGGAACGGCCGGGGCCGCCGAGCATGCGGTGCAGCACCAGGGCCTCGGCGGCACGGTCGGCGAGCAGCCGTCCGGTCGCCGCGTCGCCCCGGTGACCGCAGAGCACGATGCGGCCCCATCGCTCGCCCCGTCCGCCCAGTTCGGCGCGGATCCATCCGTCGCCCTCGCTGCCTCCCGCCTGCCGGGCGATGCGGTCCCAGTCGCGCAGGACGTCGTCGACGGCGGAGCGCTCTCCGGCGGTGGCGAGGACCCGGTGGGCGAGGTTGGTGACGACGACCGGGCAGGCGGCGTGCACGGCGATCTCGTCGAGCAGGCGCTGGAGCGGGGCGCCGGTGGTGATCAGCCCGGTGAGCGCGGTGCGCACGGCCTCCGAGAGGCTCACGGCCGCGAACTTGTGCCGCACCAGCCGGGACTGGACCTCCTCCGTCAACTCGGCGAAGGGGAAGGGTCGGTGGAGCACCACCATCGGCAGTCCGCAGCGTTCGGCGGCCCGGCGCATCACGTCCGGGGGCGCCGGGAAGGCCCGGCCCAGACCGAGGACGACGGCCGCGGCCTCGGCGCGGTGCAGCGAACGGATGTACTCGGCCTGGGCATCGGGGTCGCCCGCGAGCAACACCCCGGTGGTGAGAACCATTTCGCCGCCGCTGAGCATGACGCCCACGTCGGCGGCCTCGGCGACGTGCACCCAGCGGACGGACCGGTCGAGGTGGCCGGCGCCGGCCACCACCTCGGGCTCTCCGGCGAGCACCCGGTCCAGGGCGAGGACCTGGCGTACCGAGAGGGCGGGTTCCGAGGCGGTGGTCATGGCGGCGTTCCCCTTCGTCCGTGGCTCGGTTCGCCTCCGGAGCGCTGCGGGCGGTCCCGGGGACCCGGCGCGTACCCAGGTCTCCGGGTCTTCGCGCGCCGGCTCTTCGGCACCGCCGCCCCTTCGGCCCACCCGCCCTTGTTCATCTGTTACTGGGCCCGCCTCAGAGCGCGTTCCAGGATCGACGCGCCCTCCTCCGCCTCCGCGACGGTGAGCGAGAGCGGCGGGGCGATGCGCAGCACGCTGGTGTCGTGGCCGCCGCCCTTGCCGATCAGCAGGCCCTCCTCGCGGGCCGCTTCGAGTACCGCCGCGGCTCCTTCGGGGTTCGCCCGGTCGGTGCCGGGCCGGACCAGCTCGATACCGATCATCAGTCCGCGGCCGCGCACCTCGCGTACACCGTCGAACTGCGCGGCGACCGCGCGGAGCCGCTCGATGAGCAGGCCGCCGACGCGCCGGGCGTTGCCCTGGAGGTCGTGTTCGAGGAGATAGCCGAGGTTCGCGAGCCCGGCCGCCATCGTGACCGGTGAACCGCCGAAGGTCGAGATGGAGTTGGAGTCCAGGCAGTTCATGATCTCGGCGCGGGCCACGACCCCGCCGATGGACATGCCGTTGCCGATGCCCTTGGCGAAGGTGAGCATGTCGGGCGGACCGGAGGCGGCGTGGGCCTGCCAGCCCCAGAAGTGCTCGCCGGTGCGGCCCCAGCCGGTCTGCACCTCGTCGGAGATCCACAGGATGCCGTGCTCCGCGAGGACCTCGCGGAAGGCCGCGTACAGACCGTCCGGTGGTGCGGTGAAGCCGCCGACGCCCTGGACCGGTTCGGCGATCAGCGCGGCGGGCGGCCGGACGTGGCCGAGCAGATCCCTGAGGTCCTCGACACAGGCGTCGATGAACGCGGCGTCGTCGAGGCCGGCGTAGGGGCCCCGGGTGCGGACGCCGCCGTGCACGTACAGCGTCTGCAGCGGGGACAGGGAGGTGGGTGACCAGCCCTTGTTGCCGGTGATCCCGACCGCGCTGAACGACCGGCCGTGATAGCTGTTGCGCATGGCGAGGATCTGGTTGCTGCGCCGGTGGGCGGTGGCGAGCAGCAGGGCCGTGTCGTTGGCCTCGGTCCCGGAGGTGGTGAAGAAGACACGGGCGTCGGGGATGCCGGACAACTGGGCGACGCGTTCGGCGAGTTCGACCATCGGCCGGTTGAGGTAGAGCGTCGAGGAGTGGATGATCCGGCCCGCCTGCTCGCTGACGGCCTTCGTCACCTCGGGCAGGGCGTGCGCGGTCATCGTGGTGAGGATGCCGCCGAAGAAGTCGAGGTACTTGTTGCCCTTGGCGTCCCAGACATGGCGGCCCTCGCCATGGGTGATCTCGATCGGGTCCTCGTAGTAGAGGGCGAGCCAGTCCGGCAGGACGGCCTGGTGGCGGGTGTACAGGTCGGTCATGGCTGCACCAGCCCTTCGTAGGCGTCGGGGCGCCGGTCGCGGTAGAACGCCCACTGCTGCCGTACTTCCTCGATGAGGCCGAAGTCCAGGTCGCGGACGATGAGTTCCTCGGCCTTGTCGCTCGCCCGCTCGCCGACGAACCGGCCCCGCGGGTCGACGAAGTACGAGGTTCCGTAGAAGTCGTTGTCGCCGTACTCCTCCTGCCCGACCCGGTTGATCGCGGCGATGAAGTACTCGTTGGCGACGGCCGCCGCGGGCTGCTCCAGCTGCCAGAGGTAGGCGGACAGGCCGCGGGAGGTGGCGGAGGGGTTGTACACGAGCTGGGCGCCGTTCAGGCCGAGCTGGCGCCAGCCCTCGGGGAAGTGCCGGTCGTAGCAGATGTAGACGCCGATCCGGCCGACGGCCGTGTCGAAGACGGGCCAGCCGAGGTTGCCGGGCTTGAAGTAGTACTTCTCCCAGAAGCCCTTCACCTGCGGGATGTGGTGCTTGCGGTACTTGCCGAGGTAGGTGCCGTCGGCGTCGATCACGGCCGCGGTGTTGTAGTAGAAGCCGGACTGCTCGACCTCGAAGACGGGCACGACGATCACCATGCCGGTCTCGCGCGCGAGCTCACACATACGGGTGACGGTCGGCCCCTCGGGGACCGGCTCCGCCCAGGCGTAGTGCTCCGGCTCCTGGACCTGGCAGAAGTAGGGGGCGTTGAAGACTTCCTGGAACCCGATGACCTTGGCACCCTGCCGGGCCGCCTCACGGGCGTGTTCCTCGTGCTTGGCGACCATGGATGCGGTGTCGCCGGTCCAGGTGGCCTGGACCAGGGCGGCACGTACGACGTTGCCCATGAGCTGCTCCTTCGACGGGACGCCAGAGAGCCTCTACGCCCGTAGACAAAGCTGTAGAGGCTCGAAAGTAAGCCCCCCGGACAGCCTTGCCAAGACCATCGTCGTTAACCCGCTGAGTCGATCACGTTTCTGACCCTCCCGGGTGAGTGACGTGGCCGGTGGAGCGGGAGGTGCGGCCGATCGGGGGACCGCGCGGTCGCCGTACGGCGCGGTCTCCGGCGTCCGCGAGCGGGGACGGGTGCGGGGCCGGGGCCCCGGACGGGGTGGGTGCGCCCGGGCGTACGGCCCTTGCCGGGCGAGGTCACGCCGTGAACCCGCCCGGGCAGGAGCGGGCACGGCCGGGTCGTACGGCCCGTTGCCGGGCGAGGGGCGCACGGCCCCCTGCCCGGCGAGGTCACGCCGTGAACCCGGCGACGTGCAACGCGTGGACCAGGTCCCATTGGCAGGTGTCGGACACGCCCTGGGCCGCCCGCAGGAGGAGCGGCACGAGGCGCTCCGGGTCCGCCTCGGCACTGCGTGCGGCTTCCTCCGGGCTGCGGACACGGACGTACGCGTCGAGGAGAGCGGTGATCTCGCGCCCGCGGCCCTCCTCGGCGAGGTCGAGCACGACGGCCCCGATCTCCGGCGCGGGCCGGGTGACGCCCTGGCGCAGCATCCGCCGGGCGTCGGTGCTGCGGCCTGCGGCGGCGAGCACGTCGGCGACGGAGACCACCCGGTCGACGGGCAGCGAGGCCGCCTCCCAGAGCAGGGTGGCCCAGTCCGCGTCGAGGCCGGCCCGGTGCAGTTCGGCGGCGAGCAGGGGGAAGCGTGCCGGGGGCCAGTACGCGGCTTCGGCGAGCAGGACGTGCGCCTCGCCGCTGCGGCCCTCGCTCCGCAGCCGGGTGAGCGTCGCGACGGTGTCCGCCGTGAGCTGTCGCGCCTGCTCGTCCGGCGACTCCGGCTCCGCCGCCGCGTGCGGGAGCGCGGGTTCCTCGGCGGCACCCGCGAACCGTGCGCCGCGGGGCGTGCGCCGGCCCTGCGCCGACGGGGCGGGCAGCACGGGCCCCGTCTGCGGTACGGCCACGGGCACCACGTCCGGCTCCGCCATCCCGGCGAAACGGGCACCGCCCCTGCGGCGCCGCTTGGACCGTTTGGCCGGGTCCTGGCCGGCGCCGGGCGGGGTCCTGTCGTGTGTCGGGGCGGGTGCGGCGGCCCGGTCGTGGGCTCGCCCGCCGCCCGACGTGTGGTCCGTCGGCGGGGACGCGGGGCGGGCGTCCTGGGCCGGGGTGTGGACGGGGCGGGACCGGGGCTCCGCGTGCCGGTCCGGCGTACGGTTCGCCGGTGGGGACCCGGGGTCCCCACCGGTGCCCGGCGCGAGGCCCGTGGGCCGGGCCCCGGGCTCGGCGTGCCCGCCGGGAAAGGGGCCCGCCGCCGAAGCCCGGGACCCGGTCTGCCCGGCGGCCGCCGGACGAGAACCGGGACCTGGTCCGAAGCCGGGAGCCGGCCCACCGCCGGGAGCCGGTCCGAAGCCGGGGGCCGATCCGCCAGAAGCCGATCCGCCACCAGGAGCAGGCCCGAAGCCGGGAGCCGGTCCGCCGCCGGAAGCCGGTCCGAAGCCGGGAGCCGACCCGCCGCCGGAAGCCGGTCCGAAGCCGGGGGCCGGTCCGGTGTCGGGAGCCGGTCCGAAGCCGGGGCCGGCCGCCGGGGGCGGAAAGCCCGGGGCGCCCTGCGCGCGGATGCGCGGGGCGTGGCGGTCGACGTTGTCCATGCGGTGGCGCAGTTCGGCACAGCGGGCGGTGGCTCGTTCGTGATCGTCCTCGGCCCAGGCGAGGTCCAGGCGGATCGCCTCGGCCTCTTCCCGGGTGGCGGCCGAGGGGAGCAGTCCGCCCAGCTCGGCCCGGCGTTCGGCGGCATAGCGCTGTTCGCGGAGCATGACGTCCAGGCGGTCGCCGAGGGCGTCCCTGCCGCCCGGACGAACGTCGTACGCGGCCAGCGAGGCCCCGTGCAGCGCGCGGGCCCGTACCGTCTCCTGGGCGGCGGCGCGCTCCCCGTACTGCGCGAAGACGTCCTGGAGGAGCGCCTCCACGACGTCCCAGGGCGGCACCTCCCGGCCTTCGAGGCACGCGCGCATGCCGGCGGGGTCGCGCTGCCAGAAGATCTCGTACCAGCCGCCGCTCCGGTCGAGCCGCCCCACCAGCCCGTTCAGGTACCGCGCGAACTCCAGTACCTGTTCCGGGAGTTGTCCTACAGTCATCAACGAACTCCCTGCCCGACGTGAGCACTTCGACCCGACAGGTAACACCAGTCGTGTTACGTATCGACTACGGGGAGTTTTCGGTGCGGACGCGGAGGGCTCGCCGAGGGGCGCACCGGCGCAGCCCGCCCGGGCGCATGCTCGGACGTGCGCCCGGCGCGCACCCGGCCGGGCGACTCCGACCCATGAGGCCGCCAGGCCGTCCGACAGGCAGGCCGTCGGGCAGGCCGTCCGTCAGGCCATCGGCATCAGCGCGCACCGCAGGACGAGTTCGTCCATCGAGAGCCCGAGGACCCGCGCCAGCGCTGCGACCGTGAAGAAGGCCGGCGTGGGCGCGCGCCCGGTCTCGATCTTGCGCAGGGTCTCCGCGGAGATCCCCGCCACCCCCGCGACGTCCGCCATGCTGCGGCCGCCGCGGGCCTCGCGCAGCAGCCGACCGAGCCGCTCGCCGCGGTCGCGTTCTTCGGGGGTCAGAGGGGTTCGCACCATGACACCATTCTAATACCGGTATAGTAATTGGCATGGTGGAACTGAAAACCGACAGATCGATCGACGAGATGTACGCGGCCGGCCAGGTCGTGGGCAGGGCACTCACGGCCGCGCGGGAGGCCGCCGACGTGGGCGTCTCACTGCTGGAGCTGGACGAGGTGGCGCACCAGGTCCTGCGCGACGCGGGAGCGACGTCACCCTTCCTCGGCTATCACCCCTCCTTCGCGCCCACACCCTTCCCCGCGGTCATCTGCGCCTCCGTGAACGAGGCGATCGTGCACGGCATCCCGACCGGCTACCGGCTGCGCGACGGCGACCTGGTCTCCATCGACTTCGGCGCCGAACTCGGCGGCTGGGTGGGCGACTCGGCGATCAGCTTCGTCGTGGGCGAGCCGCGCCCCGCCGACGTGCGGCTCGTGGAGACCGCGGAGCGGGCGCTGGCCGCGGGCATCGAGGCGGCCGTCGTCGGCAACCGCATCGGGGACATCGCGCACGCCATCGGCTCGGTGTGCCGGGCGGCGGGGTACGGGATCCCGGACGGGTTCGGCGGCCACGGCATCGGGCGCCGGATGCACGAGGACCCGGGCGTCCCGAACGAGGGCCGCCCCGGGCGCGGGCTGCCGCTGCGGCACGGCATGGTCCTCGCCATCGAGCCGATGCTCATCGGCGGCGGGACGGACGGTTACCACGCGGCCCCCGACGGCTGGACCCTGCGCACGAACGACGGCTCCCGGGCGGCGCACGCGGAGCACACGGTGGCCATCACGGACTCGGGCCCGCGCATCCTGACCGCGCGCTGACCGCCCCGGCACCGACGTGGCGCGGGGGGGGGGGGGGCGCCCCCCCCCCGGCCCCGCGGGGGCGGGGGGGGGGGCCGCCCCCCCCCCCCCGCCCCACGTCGGTGCCGGGTGCGGCCGGCCGCTAGGGCCGCACGACCATGGCCGAGCCTCCGCCTCGGCGGACCTTCTCCGCCGCGGCCAGCCACCTGCCGTCCCCGAGGCGCTGGACGCCCGTGGCCGCCCCGATCTCCGGGTTGAGCTTGAAGGAGTGGCCGATGGCTTCGAGCCGGGCCCTCGACGGGCTGTCGTACAGGCCCGGTTCGAGCTCGGTCTGGGCGGCGTTGCGCTGGCTGGCGCGCGGCGCGGCGATCGCGTCCACCAGCGGGAGCCCGCGGTCGACGAACTCGGTCAGGGTCTGCAGCACGGTCGTGATGATGCTCGCGCCACCCGGCGAACCGAGCGCCACGACGGGCCTGCCGTGCCGGTCGAGGACGATGGTCGGCGAGATCGAGGAGCGCGGGCGTTTGCCGGGACCCGGCAGATTGGGGTCGTGCACGGCCGGGTTGGCCGGCGCGAAGGAGAAGTCGGTCAGTTCGTTGTTGAGGAGGAAGCCGCGCCCGGGGACGGTGATCCCGCTGCCGCCGGTCTGTTCGATGGTCAGTGTGTAGGCGACGACGTCGCCCCACTTGTCGGCGACCGTCAGGTGGGTCGTGTTCTCGCCCTCGTACGTCGTCGGGGCGGCCGTCCCGGTGGCGCCGCAGGCGGTGGGACTGTTCGGGTCACCCGGCGCGAGCGGGCTCGTCAGCACCGCGTCGTCCTTGACGAGGCAGGCCCGGCCGTCCGCGTACCGCTGCGAGAGCAGGCCCTTGGTCGGCACGTCCTCGAAGGCCGGGTCGCCCACCCAGCGGCCCCGGTCCGCGAAGGCGATCCGGCTCGCCTCGATGTAGTGGTGCAGGTACTGCGTCTCGCTCGCCTTCGAAAGGTCCGTCTTCTCCAGGATGTTGAGCGCCTCGCCGACGGTGGTGCCGCCGGAGGAGGAGGGCGCGATCGAGTAGACGTTCAGACCGCGGTACGAAGTCCTGGTGGGCGCCTGGCGCTTGGCCCGGTACGCCGCGAGGTCCCGCAGGGACAGCTTGCCGGGCCGGGCGTTGTAGCCGGACGCCGGGTCCACGGGCGGCTTGTCGGCGGTGGCGACGATCTCCCGGCCGAGATCACCGGTATAGAGGGCGCGTGTGCCCTTCCTGCCCAACTCCTCGTAGGTGCGCGCCAGATCGGGGTTCTTGAAGGTCGACCCGACGACCGGCAGCGAGCCGCCGGGCAGGAACAGCCCGGCGGTGTCGGGGAAGTTCGCGAAGCGGGCCTGGTTCAGCTCGGTCTGCGCGCGGAAGGTCGCGTCGACCGTGAACCCGGAACGGGCGATGCGCTCGGCCGGTTTCAGGACGGTGCCGAGGCCCCTGCTGCCCCACGAGTCCAGGGCCGTCTGCCAGGTGGCGGGTGTGCCCGGTGTGCCCACGCTCAGCCCGCTGGTGACGGCGTCCGCGAAGGCGAGCGGCTTGCCGTTCTCCAGGAACAGCCCGGAGTCGGCGGTCAGGGGCGCCGTCTCCCGTCCGTCGATCGTGTGCACCGTACGGGACTTGGCGTCGTAGTAGACGAAGTAGCCGCCCCCGCCGATGCCGGACGAGTAGGGCTCGGTGACGCCGAGGGCCGCCGCCGTGGCGACGGCCGCGTCGACGGCGTTGCCGCCCTTCCTCAGCACCTCGATGCCCGCGGCCGAGGCGTCCGCGTCGACGCTCGCCACGGCGCCTCCGTACCCGACCGCGACGGGCACCTTCGCCACGGGCGTTCTCGCGGCCGTGGCCGCCGCCGGTGCCCCGGGCGGCGCCGCCGCGCCCACTAATGCCGTCGCGGCCGAAACCGCCAGGACCGTCAGATTCCGCGCAAGAGGACGTCGCATCAATACCTCCAGTCAACAGCCGTCCGCGCAGCGTAACTTCACCGTCGTCACCCCGTCAGGCCCCCTCGAACACGATTTCGCGGGCCCGCTAGCATGCGCGCACATGAATGACGACGTGCGCAACATCGTCCTCGGCGTCCTGGCCGCCGGCCTCAGTGCCGCGCTCGGCTGGCTCGCCCGCACCTACCTGTGGAGACGCAAGCTCCGCCGCAAGCAGGCGTTCTTCGGGCTGCCCGACAACTCCGAGTCACTCCTCGTGGTGAACCGCGAGGCGGGCGGACCCGAGCTCACGGTGACGCGCCACGACGTGTTCGCGCTCCTCGAACTGTCCGCGCTGATCAAGGACTGCGGCGCGCACGCCCAGGTCATCGCGCACGACGCGACCCAGCAGGGCTTCGGCGAACGCACGGAGTTCTGCGTCGGCGGACCGGCGTCGAACCGGCGCATGGCCGCGCACCTGCAGTCCCTGCTGCCCGGTGTGCAGGTCAACACCGACTCCGGACGGGGGCCCGACCGGGGCGCCTTCCAGATAGGCGGCGAGCGCTACCGCCTCGAGTCGGGCCAGACCGAGTACGTGATCCTGGCCCGGCTCACCGCGGGCCAGAGCCGTGACGCGCGGCCGGTGTTCCTCTTCTGCGGCCAGCGCGCGATCACCAATCAGGCGGCGACCCGCTATCTCGCCCGCAACCACGCGCGCCTCGCCCGCAAGCACGGCGGCAACAGCTTCGTCCTGCTGCTGAAGGTCGTGAACTCCCAGGCGTACGGCCCCGATGTCGTCGAGCTCGTCGCGGACGTCACCCGCGCCGCCCACGCCCCGCTGCCGACACCGCCCGCGCTGGACCCGGCACCGGAGGCGGCGTCCGACCCCGGCCAGGACGGGGAGGCCGCGGCGAAGTCGGCCTCGCCCCGGGTGCGTCGGCGTACGTGACATCCGGCGAGCCCGGCGGGCCCGGCACCCAGCGCGCCCGGCACACCCTGCGCCCGACGGACCCGGCGTCCCGCTTCCGCGGCGCCCGTTCGCCGGGCACCGCCGCTTTCCGGCCGGTCGCGCGGCGCGTGTGGCGGGATCCCAGTGCATGGAAATGAACACTTCAACAATCGTTACTCGCACGTAACTTACCGACGGGTTACTTCGAGTAAGCAGCTGAGGTTACCGTCGGGTCACCTTGCACTGACCAAGTGAGGAGTGACCCGTTGGGAAACGGTCGCAACCCCCTGCGCACATCCGCCGTCGGCGCCCTCTCCGCCACCCTGATCGCCGCCGCGGGACTGGGCCTCGCGCCCGCCGCCCAGGCCGCCGACGGCTCCGGCGGTGTCCGCTTCGTCGACATCTCCGGCGACGGCGGCACGATCCTCAAGGCCAATGTCACCACCCCCGCGGGAGCGGACGGCACCCGCTCCTACCCGCTCATCGTGCTGCCCACGAGCTGGGGCCTGCCCCAGGTCGAATACCTCGCGCAGGCACAGAAACTCGCGAACTCCGGCTATGTGGTGGTCGGTTACAACGTCCGCGGGTTCTGGCAGTCGGGCGGCGAGATCGACGTGGCCGGCCCCCAGGACACCGCCGACGTGTCGAAGGTGATCGACTGGGCGCTCGCCAACACCCCCGCCGACGCGCGGAAGGTGGGCGTGGCGGGCGTCTCGTACGGCGCCGGGATCAGCCTGCTGGCCGCCGCGCACGACAAGCGCATCAAGGCGGTCGCCGCGCTGAGCGGCTGGGCCGACCTGACCACGTCGATCTACTCCGGCCGGACCGAGCACGTCCAGGCGGCCGCCCTGCTGGACGGCGTCGGGCACATCACGGGCCGGCCCAGCGCCGAGACCCAGCAGGTGTTCAAGGACTTCTTCTCCTCGAACCTGTCGCAGGAACAGAATCTGGTGGACTGGGGGAAGAAACGTTCACCCGAGACCTACCTCGACCAGCTCGACAAGAACGGCCCCGCCGTCTTCATGGCCAACACCTGGGGCGACACGATCTTCTCGCCCAACCAGTACGCCAGGTTCTACGACGAGCTGACCGGGCCCAAGCGGCTGGAGTTCCGCCCCGGCGACCACGCCACCGCCGAGATCCCCGGACTGTTCGGGCTCCCCAACGACGTCTGGACCGACACCGGCCGCTGGTTCGACCACTATCTGCAGGGCAAGGACAACGGCATCGACCGTGAACAGCCGGTGCAGCTCAAGTCCCGCTCCACGGGCGGCTACGAGGGCTACCCGGACTGGAAGTCGGTCGGCTCGGCCACGAGGAAGATCGCCCTCGAGGGCACCACCCGGATCCACACGAACGTCGACTCGGGCGCGGACGGCGGGATCATCTTCCTGTCCAGCATCCTCGACCAGCTCACACGGATCCCGCCGATGGCCTCGATCCCGCTCCTGCCGCGCTACTGGACCGCGGTGTGGCAGTCGGAGAGGTCCACGAGCGTCCAGCGCGTACGAGGCACCGTCAAGCTGCACACCACGGTCACCGGCACCAAGGAGAGCGGCACGTTCATCGCCTATCTCTACGACGTGGGCCCGCTCGGCATCGGCAAGCTGGTCAGCAACGCGCCGTACACCTTCCACGGGCAGACGCCCGGTGAGCCGTTCGGCGTGGACCTGGACCTGTTCTCCACGGCCTACGACGTCCCGGCCGGGCACCGTCTCGCCGTGGTCGTCGACACGGTCGACCCGCTCTACATCGAGCACAACCCGTCCGGCGCGCAGCTGACCTTCTCCTCGCCGGAGCACGACCCGTCCTACGTGTCGGTACCCCTGCGCGAGCAGTGATCTCCGGCTGGCGCCGGCCGGGCCTGGCCCTGTGAGCCGCTGCCCCCCATACAGCGTCGGGGCTGTGTGGGGTTCCCCACCCGGCAGCAGCGTCCCTGGTTCGGCCGGAGCCAGTCCACGGCCTCGGTCTCGGGACTGTGCCGCCCCGCCCGTACGCCCGTGGGGGCGGACCGGGAGAGCGGCACGCACATCCCGGTGCGGATCGGCGAGGTCGCCGTCACCGCGGGGATGAACGGCAAATCGTAGTCGAGGATCGCCGCGATCGGCTTCCCGGGCCCGGGGAAGTCCGCCTCACCGGGCCGTCGAGGGTCCGGACACCCGTGCGGGACTCCTGCCCGGTTCCGGTGACCGGTCAGGCCTCCGTGGCCTCGGCGTACATCTGGGACAGTTCGGGAACGCCCTGCACGGCCCAGTCGAGGCCGGCCTCGACGACCGGGATCTCGCGGCCCGAGGGGAGCCGGACCGCCGGACTGCCGCCGGGCCACACGTGCCAGGAGGCACCGGGCACCGTGCGCACCACGACCGTGCCGAGATAGAGGCCCGCGTCGTTGCCGAGCCAGGGCAGCGCCTCGGGGTCGTCGCGCCACAGCGGCAGGAGCTGGTCCAGCGCCACCAACGAGGCCGGGGTGTCGTCCAGTTCGAGGCCGACGGACGCGGCCTGGGAGCGGAGCAGTTCGCACTCCGAGAGCAGCTCGGCAACCCCCACCGGATCGTCCTCGAAGGCCTTGGCGAGGGGCCGGCCGCGCCGCACCGGATGCCGCCCCAGCAGCTTGTCCAAGAAGGGGATGTTCATGACGGGCCTCTCCGTGGGGTGCGATCGCCGGCGCCTCCACGTTCCCGGCGGTTCCACGGACGTATCCTGCCGCAATTAGTCATGAATACGGGCGAATCACGACACGTCCGCGAACCTTCTCTTTCCCTCTTCCTCCCCTTCGGCCGGCCGCCGCACACCCTTGCCAAAGGTATTCATCCTTCGTAGAGTTCATCAACGCATGAGTTCAACGGATGTTGACTTGTGTGCTCCGGCACACCGTCGTCAGGAGAGGCAGGGCCCGTGCAGAAGATTCCCTTCCAGGTGAACGAGGGCGGGATCGTCGCCCTGCTGCCGAACGGGCACGTGGAATTCCTCGCCGCCTCCGCACGGGAGTTGATCGAGCGCCACAACTCCGGGACCGGCGTCCCGGCGGCCGAGCTGATGGCCCACGCGATCACCGATCCGCTGGTGACGCCGGACCGGTTCCACCTGCCCGCCCCGGCCATCGCCTTCGTGGAGACGACGAACCTCTGCAACCTCCGGTGCCGCCACTGCTACGCGGACTCCGCCTTCAAGCGCCCCGACGAGATGTCCACCCCGCTCATCATGGAACTGCTCGACGACTTCGCCCGGGCGGGTGTCCTGCAGGTGTTCCTGACGGGAGGCGAGATCTTCTCGCACCGCGACGCGGTCGAGATCATCCGGCACGCCCGCAGCAAGCCCTTCAGCACCCAGATCTTCACCAACGGCCTGCTCGTCACCGAGGAGAAGCTCGCCCGGATACCGCCCGGCCAGTCGTTCTTCATCAGCTTCGACACCGCCGACCCCGAGCGCACGGTCCGCGGCAGGATGGACTTCCCCAAGCTGCAGCACGCGTTCGAGATGATGCGCAGACACGGACACGTGTTCCGCACGGCGATCTCCGTCCACCGGAACAACATCCAGGACGCCGAGGAGATCTTCGAGTGGTGCGCCGACCGGGGCTACCCCCGGCCGCAGTGGCTGGAGACGCACCCGGTCGGCCGGGCCCTGCTGCACCCCGGCATGCTGCTGCGCCCCGAGGACATCGACGAGGTGTTCGCCGTCTACCAGCGGTGCATGGACCGGTACTCCACGGAGCCCGACGAGACACCCGTCGAAACGCCCAACGGACCCGCCCGGCGCGCCGCCGACGAGATCCGCGGGGTCGACACCATCCAGTTCTGCCAGCGCCTGGAGCGCGCCGTGGGCCAGGAGAAGTGCGGCCGGTCGGTCGTCTACGTCAACAGCCGCGGCGATGTCTACCCGTGCAGCAACTGCATGTCGGGCCAGCTGTACAAGGCCGGCAACGTCACCGAGAAGCCGTTCGCGGAGATCTGGGAACACGGCTTCGACGACTTCCGTGACATCCGCTTCAGCGACCACTCGGTGTGCGGTTCCTGCCCGGTGGCCGCCGAGGACATCTGGTGCCAGTTCCGCTGCCCTCCGCTGGCCCGGAACATCACCGGCGACCCGCTGGGCTGCGGCGCCACCGAGTACATCCAGGAGTTCACGCTGCGCTCCGGCCGCTACTGGCGGGCCCGCAGGCAGCGCAACGTCCGCCTGACCCTGGCGCCCCGGAAGCCGTCGGCGGCCGGACCGGCCTGACCCGCGGAAGCGACCGGGCCGAACAGACTCCCGCTCCCGACGACGTGAGCGGGTCCCCGTCCTACAGCGGCGCCACCGGTGCCGCCTCCACCGAAGGGAAGCCATCCATGCCCGAAGAGAAGAAGGTCATCCGCATCCACCTGGAGCCCGGTGAGGAAGGAGTGACCCTGAGCGCCGTCGGCGCCGCCTCGGCCACCGCACCGGCCGAGACGCTGGTGGAGGCCACCAGCATCACGGAGGCCACGGTCATCGAGGTCGAGATCTGACCCGGCGGGCCCCCGCGGGCAGGTGACGAAGCGGCGTGCCCCTTCCCGGCCCGTCGAGGGGCGGGCCGGGAAGGCCCGCCGACGGCACAGGCCCGCCCGGACCATCCGTTCTTCCTGTCTTTCCCGTCGAGGAGACGAGGTCGCGATGAGCAAGACGGCTGTTTCGGCCGGCCCCACAGCACTGCATCCCCGTACAGGCACCGCACCACGCCCCGGGACCGGCCTCGCGCGGCTGCTCAGGGAGAACCCCGCGCTGCGGATCGGCCAGGACGACTACAACATCAACGTGACGGCCAACTACGGCGAGGAACTGTCCGCCCCGCAGGTCGCCGACGCCCTGCGGGAGCATCCCGGCGCCGGACGGCCCGCGCATCTCTACTTCCATGTGCCGCTGTGCGCCTACATCTGCCACTTCTGCAACTACGTCAAGCGCAAGGTCCCGGACGGCCCCGAGGGCGAGGCGGCCCCGCGGGTCTGGACGGATCTGCTGCTCGACGAGTCCGGACGCCGGCTCGCCCACTCCCCCTGGCTCCGGGACGCCCGGATCGAGTCGGTCTACCTCGGCGGTGGCACCGCGTCGCTGCTCGGTACGGAGCAGCTGTCCCGCCTGCTCCAGCACGTACGCACCCGCTACACCCTCGCCGACGACTGCGAGGTGTCCCTCGAGGGCAACCCCGACAACTTCCAGCACGACGAACTCGCCGAAGCCCGTGCCCTCGGCTTCAACCGCTTCAGCGTCGGCGTCCAGTCCCTGCAGAGCGAGGTCAACGCGTTCGCGGGCCGGGGGCACGACGCCTCCATGTCACTGCGCGCCATCGACAAGCTCCACTCCACCGGGGCGCCGTTCAACGTCGACATGATGTTCGGGCTGCCGCACCAGACGGCCGCCACCGTCGCCGACGACATCCGCGCCCTGATCGACCTCGGCGTCCCCACCGTCACCATCTACCGGCTGCGCAACGCCGACCGCGCCAAGATGGGCATCGGCAACCGGGCGCTGTGGAACGTGGACAGCGTCAAGAACCGGCTGCGCGAACAGCACCTCTTCCCCACCCTGGGCGAGACCTACGCCATGCGCGAGGCCGTCGTGGAACAGCTCCTCGACGGCGGTTACCACCCGAGCCCGTGTGGCTGGTGGAACCGTCCCGGCGTCTACTCCGACGGCAACATCCCCCGCGTCTCGCGCAACAAGTGGCAGCGGCACGATTCCATGATCGCCTACGGACCCGGCGCGTACGGCTGGCTGACCGGTGACGGGGACACCGTGACGCAGACCCACAACATCGCCGACATCTCCGGATACGCGCGTCGGCTCCGGCAGGGACCGGGCCTCCCCCTCGCCTCCGGACGGCGGCTCACCGGCCATCAGGCGGCCGGGATGGTGCTGGGCTTCGCCTTCAAGGCGAACCAGCCCATCGACGCGGGCCGGTTCCGCGAGCGGTTCGGGGTCGAGCTCTTCCACGACGAGCCGTTCGCGGGCGTCTTCGCCGACCTCATGGCACGCGGCCTCGTCGAGGCGGTGCCCGGAGCCGCGGAGAGCGTCGTCCCCACCCTGGACGGCGAGGCACTCCACGAGGAGATCATCAGCGTCTACTTCCACCGGCGCGTCGGCGACTTCGCCGAGGCCGTCTGCCACCGGTGAGCCGATGAGCGTCCACCAGCGCACCCACTGGCGGCGGGCCCCGGACGGGACGCGCTACCGCGTCCGGCGCACCTTCCCCGCCGGTCCGGCCGGCGCCACCGTGCTGCTCGCCGGCCCCGGCAGCGTCTCCGTCATGGACGGACAGGAGCGCGACGACCTGCTGCTGGAGGAACTGACCGGGCGGCTGGCCGCCTCGGGAGCCCAGGTGCTCCGCTGCGACCTGCCCGTGCGGGACCGCGGCGAGCCCGCCGGCGAGGCCGACCTCCTCGCCCGCGCCACGCGCCTCGCCGGTGTGCTCGAAGCGCACGCGCACCTAGTGGTCCGGCCGCTGGTCCTGGTGGGTTTCTCGCTGGGCGGGCTCGCGCTGCTGCACCTGCTGGGCACGGGGGTCCCGCGCGCCGCGGACGGCGTGGTGCTGGTGGGCACGGTGATCGAGGAGGACACGTTCCTCACCTCTCGCGTCACCGCGCTCGACCTCGTCTACGGCGCCTTCGACCTGGTCGGCTACCTGGTCGACGAGGCGCGTTCCCCGGCCGTGTTCACACCCGACATGTACGGCCCCTGGTCGGCCGGCCGGCTGATGGGCCCCCGCGCCCCCGATGTGCGGGTGCATCTGCTCGAAGGACTCGGACACACCCTCCAGCCGTGCGGCTCGGGTCCCGCCCGCGACGCGGTGGCGGAACTGGCCTCGCTGGTGGACCGGGAGAAGTGAGCCGAGCGGTTGAGGAAGTCCGTGGAAGAAGAAGCGCGAACAGAGGAAGAGGCGGCGCAGGACATGCTCTCCAGCCAGCGATTCGACAAGATCGCCGAGAACTTCGCGACCAGCGAGGTGCACCGGTCCAGCCCCACGATGGACGCCCTGCACGAGACGCTCGGGCCGCAGACGGGCAGCGCGATCTGCGACGTCGCCTGCGGCGCGGGCCACTTGGCGCTGTCGTTCGCGGACGAGGGGCCGGACCGGCTCGTCGCCGTGGACCCCGCGCCCAACATGCTGGCCTCCGTACGACGGCTGGCCGCCGAGCGGGGCGTCGCCGTCGAGACGGCCGAGGCGTTCGCGGAGGAACTCCCCTTCCCCGACGCCTCGTTCGACCTCGTCGTGTCGCGGCTGGCCCCGCACCACTTCCGTGACATGCCGGCCGCGGTGGGCGAGATGGCGCGGCTGCTGCGCCCCGGCGGCCGTCTCGCCGTCATCGACCTGGAAGGCCACGAGGACCCCGTCGTCGACGCCCTCAACCACGAGCTGGAGATGCTGCACGACCCGACGCACCGGCGCAGCTACACACTCACCGAGTGGATCGGCTTCCTCCGGGGTGCCGGCCTCAACGTCCCCGTCGCGCGCGGCGGGCAGTCCGAGAGCCGTACCGGAGTCCCCGTCCGCCGGTGGTGCGAGATCGCGTCCTCCGGCGCCGAGGCGGAGCGGGCGATCCGGGCGCGCCTCGTCGAGGCCCCCGCCGCGCACCGCGAGGCCCTCGGCATCCGGCAGGACGGCGACGAGTTCCTCATCCCCGTCCGCACCTGTATGGCGATCGGCGTCAAACCGCTCGGCGGGGTGCGCTGACATGCCGGTGATCAGACTGTTCTCCCCCGCGCCCAGCCCGGGGCGGGCCGTGCTCGGGGAGCTGGCCGACGCGGTGACCACCCTGCTCGCGCTGGAGCGCGGGCACTGCTGGGTGTGGTGGCAGCAGCTGGAACCCGACGCCTTCCACCGGCCCGAGTGGCACACGGACGCCGCGGTCCCGGCTCCGGCCGGCCTCGTCGTGTGCAAGGAGAGCTACGGCAAGACACAGGTCCGTGAGCTGCTGCGGCTGGTCCAGGACCGGCTCGCCGACCTCCTCGGCGTGGCGCGCGAAGAGGTCTATCTGACGGTACAGCGCGCCGTGGACGGGGAGTTGCTCGTACGGGACGCCGTGTGGTCCCGCGACGGCAAGGCCCCGGGGACCGCCTCGGCCGGCGACGACGAAAGGACGGGCATGACAGCGGACGCGATCACGGACCTGGTGCCGATCGGCCAGGTGCACAACGAACGGCGTGAACTCGTCGACGACGACTGGGGAGACGTTCCGTCGGTCATCCGGCTGGACGGCGACCGGTTCACCACCGACGCGGTGCTCGGTCTCGACTCCTTCTCCCATCTCGAAGTGGTCTTCCGCTTCCACCGCGTTCCGCCGGACAAGGTGCAGGAGGGCGCGCGTCATCCGCGCAACAATCCCGCCTGGCCGTCGGCCGGCATCTTCGCGCAGCGCGGCAAGAACCGGCCCAACCGCATCGGGGTGTCCCGCTGCCGGCTGGTCAAGACGGACGGACTCGATGTGCACGTGGTGGGGCTGGACGCGGTCGACGGCACACCGGTGCTCGACATCAAGCCGTATCTGCGGCAGTTCGGGCCGCGCGGAGCGGTCGTCCAGCCGGACTGGGTGGACGACCTGATGCGCAACTACTACTGAACTCCGGCCGGGTGAGGACGAGATGGCACAGGAAAAGGGGCGGGAACGACGGGTCCGGCTGCCGGCGGCGGCCGGTCTGCTCGCCTCGGTGTTCGTCGACGCCCTCGGCAGCGGGCTGTACATGTCCGTGTCCGTGGTCTTCTTCACGCGGTACCTGCGCCTCGGCGTCGGCGAGGTCGGTGTCGGGCTGTCCGTCGCCGGCGGGCTGTCGTTCCTGTCGCTGGTGCCGATCGGCGTGCTCGCCGACCGGGTCGGCCCGCGGCGCATGCTGATCGGGGCCCATCTGACCCGGGCGCTGCTCCTGGCCTGCTACCCGTTCGTGACCCGGTTCGCCGTCTTCCTGCTGGTGATCGCGTCGCTCGGAGTCGCCGACCGGGCCGCCTCCCCGCTGGTGCAGGGCCTGTTCGGGGCGGCGGTCGGCAAGGAGCGGCGCGTCCGTGCCATGGGAAGGGCCCGAGCGCTGCAGAACCTCGGGCTGGCCCTCGGCGGACTCGCGGCCGGTGCCGTGCTGTTCGCGGACAGCGGCCCGGTGTACGTCGGCGTCGTGTACGCCGACGCGCTCTCGTTCGTGATCGCGGCGGTCCTGGTGGCGCGGCTGCGGGCGCCCGCGCCCCACGCGCCGTCCGGTGGGCGACCCCTGCCGCTGCGGCGGCGGCTGAGTGTCTTCCGGGACCGGCGCTTCGCTCTGCTCACCGGCCTGAACTCGGTCGCGAGCCTGCACGTCACGGTCCTCACCGCCGGTGTGCCGCTGTGGGTGCTCGCCCACGACCGGATGCCACGGGCGGTGATCGCCTGGACCCTCGTGCTCAACACGGTGATCGTGGTGCTGTTCCAGGTCCGGGTCACCCGGGGCATCGAGGACGCCGCGGACGGCGGGCGCGCGTTGCGGCGCGGTGGCGTACTGCTCGCGGCGGGCTGCTGCGCCCTCGCCGTCACCGGGTCCCTCCCGGCCGCGGCCGCGGTGGCGCTGGTGCTCGGCGCCGTCGCGTTCCAGGCGTTCGCCGAGATGTACCAGCAGGCCGGGGCCTGGGCGATCTCCTACGACCTGGCGCCCGAGGACCGCCGCCAGGTGTACCTGGCCTTCTTCAGCCTGGGCAACGCCGCGCGCAACACGTACGGGCCGCTGGTGGTCACCTTCCTCGTGGTGCGCCGGGGAGCGGCGGGCTGGCTGTCGCTCGGCCTGCTCGTGCTGGCCGCCGGCCTCTGGGCGGCCCGGTCCGGCCGCAGCGCCGTCGCCTCCGTTCCCTCGTCCTCGCCCGTGCCGGCCGTGTCCATCGTGCAAGGAGACAAGCGTGGCCATCACTCCTGAACAGTCCGTCATCGTCGTCGGGGCCGGTCCCACCGGTCTCGCACTGGCCTGTGAGCTGGCCGCCGCGGGGGTGTCCTGCACGGTCCTCGAACGCAGGCTCGCGCCCTCCGCGCAGTCCCGTGCGATGGGCCTGTACAGCAGGACCATGGAGGTGCTCGACCTGCGCGGCCACGCCGACGCGCTGGCCGCCCTCGGCCGGCCGGTCGGCCGGATCGTGCCCGCGCGGGGCGCCCGCGTCGACTTCACCGAACTCGACACCCGGTTCCCGTCCCTCAACGTCATTCCGCAGGGCCGCACCGAGGAGGTGCTCGAACGGCGCGCTCTGGAGCTCGGGGTGACCGTCGAGCGGGGCACGGAGGTGTTCGGCCTGGCGCAGGACGGCTCGGGTGTCACCCTCCAGGTGCGGTCGCGCGACACCGAGTGGGAGGAGAGCGCCGACTTCGCCGTCGGCTGCGACGGCGCCCACAGCGTCGTACGCGAACTCGCCGGGATCGCCTTCCGCGGCCGTACGTACGGGGTCGCGCCGGTGCTCGCCGACGTGCGGCTGCACCGGCCGCCGCCCGACGACGTGCTCGTCCTGTCGGGCGGGGGCGGGGTCATGGTGTCGGTGCCGTACGGCGACGGCCTGTACCGCATCGCGGTGGTGCGCCGGGACCGGCCCTGGACGCGGGACGCGGTGACGCTGGACGAGCTGCGCGAGGTGCTGACCGACGCGCTCGGGTTCGACCCCGGTCCGCACGAGCCCGAGTGGATGGCCCGGTTCAAGATCCATCAGCGGATCGCGGACCACTACCGGACCGGCCGGGTGCTGCTGGCCGGGGACGCGGCGCATCTGCACTCCCCGTTGGGCGGGCAGGGGCTCAACCTGGGGATCCAGGATGCCGTGAACCTCGGCTGGAAGCTCGCCGCCCAGGTGCAGGGCTGGGCGCCCGCGGGTCTGCTGGACACCTACGAGGCGGAGCGGCGCCCCCAGGCCGAACGGATCCTGCGGGCCACGGACCGGGCCACGCGGCTCGCGACGTCGCCGTCCGCGGGGGTGACCGCGGTGCGGCGGGCCGTGATGGCGAGGGCGTTGTCGTACCGGCGGATCCGGCGGGCGGCCGCGGAGGCGGTCTCCGGGCTGCGGAACGGGTACGCGCGGCAGGGCCCGGCCCCCGCGGACGGTGCGAGGGGGCTCGCCGTGCGGGCCGGGCAGCGGGTGCCGGACCTGATGCTCCCGCGGGCCGAAGGAGCGTCCGTGCGGCTGTACTCCTTGATGCGTGACGGGCGGTTCGTTCTGCTCGATCTCGGCGCGGACGGGGAGTGCGCCGCGGCCGCGGAGGCATGGGGGTCGCGGGTGAGCCCGGTGCGGGTGGAAGGCGAGGTGCCCGGGCTTCGCGGTGTGGGAGTCGTTCTGGTGCGGCCCGACGGCTATGCGGCGTGGGTGGACGGAACGGGCGGTCCGGGGGACCGGGAGGCCCGGATGCGCGGAGCGCTGCGGTGGTGGTGCGGTGAGGACGGGCCGGTTCCCCGGGAGGCCGTCGTCGTCGCCGTGCCGGTGGCCGAGGCCGAGCCGTCGCAGGAGCCGGCCGTCGATCCGGCCTGAGGTCCGGGTACGCACCGGCCGGGCGCGGTCCTGCCCTCGGGTGGCTGCGCGGGAGGACCGAGGAGACGTCCCGAGGAGGACCGGCCGGCCCCTCGGGAGGACAGGGGAAAGCCCGTTGCCCAGAGGGCAACGGGCTTTTCGTGTCGGTCAGTTGCGCCAGCTCGCCGGGGAGCGGTAGGGCGTGGGGCGGTCCCAGAGCGGGACGACGGGGCCGGTTCCGGGGTCGTCGGGGGCGGCCGCCGCCCGGGTGAGCAGGACGGCGGTCAGGGCCGCCAGTTCCTCGGGGAGGATGTCACCGCCCCTGATCACACGGACGAGGGGCTGGTCTGTCTCGGCGGCGGTGGTCATGGGGCTCCTTGTCACTGGGGCGGGTTGCCGTGTTTGCGGGATGTCAGATCGGCGTGCTTGGTCCGCAGCATGCGGAGCGCGTCGATGAGGACGCGGCGGGTGTCGGCGGGATCGATGACGTCGTCGAGGAGGCCGCGTTCGGCGGCGTGGTACGGGTGCATCAGCTCGGCCTTGTACTCCTTGACGAGCTGACGGCGGGTGGCCTCGGGGTCGTCGGCCGCCTGGATCCGGCGCCGGAAGACGACGTTGGCGGCACCCTCCGCGCCCATGACCGCGATCTCGTTGGACGGCCAGGCGTAGGACAGGTCGGCGCCCACGGAACGGGAGTCCATGACGATGTAGGCGCCGCCGTAGGCCTTGCGGAGGATGAGCGAGATCCGGGGGACGGTCGCGTTGCAGTAGGCGTAGAGGAGTTTGGCGCCGCGGCGGATGATCCCGTTGTGCTCCTGGTCGACGCCGGGCAGGAAGCCGGGCACGTCGACCAGGGTGACCAGCGGGATGTTGAAGGCGTCGCACATCTGGACGAAGCGGGCGGCTTTTTCACTGGCGTCGATGTCGAGGACTCCGGCCAGGACCAGCGGCTGGTTGGCGACGATGCCCACGACCTGGCCGCCGAGGCGGGCGAGGGCGACGATCACGTTGGCCGCCCAGCGTTCGTGGACCTCCAGGTACTCCCCGTCGTCGACCAGTTCCTCGACGACCCGGCGCATGTCGTACGGGCGGTGGCCGCCGGCGGGGACCAGGTCGAGCAGGGTGTCGCAGGAGCGGTCGGGCGGGTCCCCGGGAAGAGCGGCGAGAGGGGTCTCCCGGTTGTTCTGCGGAAGGAGGGAGAGGAGGTAGCGGACCTCTTCCAGACATGTCCGCTCGTCGTCGTACGCGAAGTGCGCGACGCCCGACGTCTCGGCATGGACGTCCGCGCCGCCGAGGGCGCCCAGGCTGACCTTCTCACCGGTGACGGTCTCGACGACGTCGGGGCCCGTGATGAACATCTGGGAGGTCTCGCGGACCATGAAGACGAAGTCGGTGAGGGCCGGTGAGTACGCGGCCCCGCCCGCGCAGGGGCCGAGCATCACGCTGATCTGCGGGATCACCCCGGAGGCGCGGGCGTTGCGGCGGAAGATGCCGCCGTATCCCGAGAGCGCGGTGACGCCCTCCTGGATGCGGGCGCCCGCGCCGTCGTTGAGCGAGACGAGCGGGGCGCCGGCGGCGACGGCACGGTCCATGATGCGGTGGATCTTCTCCGCGTGGGCCTCGCCGAGGGCGCCGCCGAAGATGCGGAAGTCGTGGGCGTAGACGAAGACCGTGCGGCCGTGGACCGTGCCCCAGCCGGTGATGACGCCGTCGGTGCGGGGTCTGCGGTCCTCCATGCCGAATCCGGTGGCCCGGTGCCGGCGCAGGGGTTCGACCTCGCTGAACGTGCCGTCGTCCAGGAGCAGTTCGATGCGTTCGCGGGCCGTGAGCTTGCCCTTGGCGTGCTGTGCGGCGGTCGCCTTCTCGTCGGGCCCCCGGAGCACCTGTGCGCGCAGCGCGCGGAGCTGGGCGACCCGTCCCCTGATGTCCGGGGCCGCCTCCTCGGCGCTCACGGCGCCACCGGCGCGACACGGTCGTCGGCCGCGAGGAGTCGGGGGACCGTGGGCCGGGCCCCGGCCGCGGGAGGGTCCATCGACCAGTTCAGCAGGGCGATGCCGAGGCTCATGCCGCCGCCGAACGCGGCCAGCAGGACCAGGTCGCCCGGTTCCGCCGCTCCCCGCCGGTGCATCTCGGCGAGGGTCACCGGCACGGACGCGGCGCCGGTGTTCGCGTAGCGCTCCAGGGTGAGGTGCAGGGCGGCACGGTGGAGACCGAGGCCCGGCCACAGTTCGGCGAGCATGATGCCGTTGGCCTGGTGCGGGACGAAGTGCCGGACGGCGTCGGCGGGGACCCCGGCGCGGCGCAGCAGCCTCCGCGTCTCGTCCGGGAGGGCGCGGGTGACGAAGTCGCGTACGCCCCGGCCGTCCATGCGGAAGTAGTGGTCGCCGTCGGTCAGGGTCCGCGGCGAGGGCGGGCGGCGGCTGCCGCCGGCCGTGACCTCGATGAGGTGGTGGGCGTCGCCGCGGGAGACCAGGGAGATGTCCCGCAGGCCGAGTCCGGGGGCGACCGGGCCGAGGACCGTCGCCCCGGCGCCGTCGCCGAAGAGGGCTGCCGTGCGGCGGTCGGTGTAGTCGAGGATGCGGGAGTAGACGTCGGCGCCGATGACCAGTCCGTACCGGGGCTCCGCGGCCTCGGCCCCGGCGAGGAGCTTCTGCACGGCCTTCAGGGCGTAGACGAAGCCGCTGCACACCGCGTTGACGTCGAAGGCGGCGGCCCGCTTCGCCCCGATGCGGTGCTGGACCAGGGCGGCGGTGGCCGGCTGCGGATGGTCGGGGGTGGAGGTGGCGACGACGACGTAGGCGAGCTGGTCGGCCGTCAGGCCCGCGCTCCGAAGGGCGCGGACGGCCGCCTGGACGGCCAGGTCCGAGGTGGCCTCGTGCGGGGCGGCGCGACGGCGCTCGTGGATGCCCGTCTTGCGGACGATCCACTCGTCGGACACGCCGGCGCCGTGCCCGATCTCCGCGTTGCTGATGATGGCTTCGGGCAGGTACGAGCCCACTCCGATGATGCCGATGGACTGCACGATTCCTCCTCGGGCAGCGGCGAGCCACGACTTAACTCACCAGGCGTTGAAATCATCGCAGAGCGGGTTGACAAATTCAACACTGGAAGAGTTCACTGAAGTATGAATTAATGGTTGGAATGCGCGCGGGCGACCGTGACGGACAGCGGATCCGCGCAGAACACGACCGACACCAAGGGGAGTTGCCGTCATGACCGTCAGCACCGCAGAGACCGCGGACGAGACCAGGGCGGAGGCTACCGAGGCCTTGGTCTCGGCGGGCCGCTCCCTGTTCACCGAACTCGGCTACCGGCAGACCGACTTCGCCCTCCTGGCCGACACGGCCGGCCTCACCGAGGCCTACGCCCGCGAGCTGCTGCCCGACAAGGCGGCGGTCTTCGGCGCCCTGGTCGAACGGACCGTCCGGGTCGCCGGCATCCTGCGCCCCGCGGTCGCCGAGGGGGTCGACGAGGACCTGTCCGCCCGGCTCGCCCGCACCTACCTGGCCCTGTGGGAGCCCAACGAGGAGGACTCGCCGCTGATCGAGCTCTACCGGGTCGCCCTCTCCGACCGCGAGGCCTCCCAGGTCCTGCGCGAGCGCGTCTCCCGGACCCTCAACGGCCAGGTCGACCACGCGCTGACCGGCCCGGACGCCGAACTGCGGACGGCGCTCCTCGGGGCCCAGCTCGGCGGAGTAGCCTTCGTACGACACCTCGTGGGGGTGGACGCCGTCGCCGCGGCCGATCTGGAAACGGTGATCCGGATCATCGCACCGGGACTGCGGCAGACCCTCCTCGGCGGCGACGGCGGCCGGTGACCCGTCACCGGACCGCACGGGCGGACGGCGGCGGATCCCGGGTCGGCACTCCCGCCAACCGGCCGATCCCGTGGAGCGATTGACCAAGGGCGCCACCGGCCGAACCTTCCCGGGTGCCGCCTGCTAAGGTGTTTTCACTACGCAGTGAATTAACCGCTCACGGACCCCCCGAAGTGCAGTGATCCCATGACACCCAGTCGCACAGACGGTTCACCCGCCCCCGAACGCAAGTCCTCTCCCCTGCGGGCTTCCGGCCCCGCCACGAAGAAACCCCGCCCGGTGCGCGCGCGCAGCGGTCGCCGGCCCGGTGACAGCGGCACGCGTGAGCAGATCCTGGAGTCCGCCCTCCATCTCTTCGCCGACCGCGGATACGCCCGCACCACCATCCGCGCGATCGCGGAGGACGCCCAGGTGGACCCGGCGCTGGTCCACCACTTCTTCGACAACAAGGAGGGGGTGTTCGACGCCGCGGTCAACTCGCCGTTGAGCGTCGCGTCCATCTTCGACGAGATGCCGCCGCCCGTGGAGGGCGACAGCACCGCGGAGGCCTCCTGGCTGGCCCGTACGTACCTCTCCTTCTGGGAGAGCGACGAGACCCGGTACGGCATGACCGCCATCTACCGGGCCGGCCTCGCCGACAGCGCCACCTCGGCCACGCTGCGCGCCCGCGTCGAGGAGAGCACCGCCAAGTGGGCGGCGACCTCCGGGTACAAGGACCGTCCCGACGCCGAGACGCGCGCCGCCCTCGCCTCCGGCCACCTGGTCGGCCTCGCCCTCATGCGCTACGTCCTGGAGATCCAGCCCCTGGCCGACATGGAGTTCGAGGAGTTCCTCGCCTGGGTCGTACCGGCCCTGGAACTCCGCCTCTCCTCCGAGCTGGAACCGCGCAGGACCAGGACGCAGTCCTGACACCCGCCTGCACGGGCCCGAGGCCCGTGCAGGCACCTTGAGCGCCCGCCGGCCGGAAGGCCGTCGCCCGGGGCGATCGCGTCCGGCCCGCGGAACGGGACCTGGGCCGGAGAAGTCGACGCGTCCCTCCCGGACGCCGACGCATTCGGTGCGGTCCTCCGGGAGACAGACGCGGAACCGGCGGGGCGGATCGGTGACCAGCGCCATGCGCACCCGTACGTCTCCGGCGTCATCCAGTTCGTCCACGGCCCGCGCCGGGCACTCCACGAGCCCGGGACGACGGGGTCCTGTCTCCACGAGCATGTCCGGGCGTGCGTCCCGGACGGCGCGGAGAGTGCGGGCGGAGGCGGTGTGCGGGTGGATCTCCCGCCGCGCGCCCGACATCAGAGCCTCGAGCGCCGCGGGCGCCGATGCCGTCGCCCCGGGCAAGGGCGGAGCACAGGCCTCGAAGGTCATGAACCGGATTCTTCCGCACGGCCGGGAGCGCGGCATCGGCGCTCCGAGCTCTCGAACAGAGGCTTGAAGCAACTGCGTCGGCCCGGACGGGCACCCGTGCGGGCCGCGCCCCGGACGGGAGTTCGCGCGAGGGCGGCCGCGGCGCGGGCGGCGCCGCACCTCCCACCGGCTCGCGACCGAGGCGGGGCCGTCGCGCCGCATCGCCCGGCGGCGAGCGGCCGGTGCGCCGGCCGCTCGGTGCGAGTGTCGCGTCCGGATCACTCCCAGGCGTGCCAGACCGCCCGTACGCCGAGCAGGGTCACGCCGGGGCCGGCCGCGAACAGCAGGCCGTGATCGCCGTCGGCCGGCGACTTGGTGAAGGTGCGGTCGAGTACGTCGAGCACCGAGACCGAGCCCAGATTGCCCAGCTCCCGGAGCGAGTCGCGGGCCAGGTCGGCCATCTCGGGCGGGCAGCCGAGGCCGCCCACGACGGCGTCGAGGATCCTCGGCCCGCCCGTGTGCGTGACGAGGAAGCGCGGCGCGGGATCGGCACCGGCCGGCGCGGTGCGCGCCAGCCACTCCTGCAGGGGTGCCATCGCCCCCTCGATGACCTCACGCAGTTGCGGCGAGTTGTGGGCGTGCAGCCCGTCGCCGTCCACCCGGCTGCCGACGAGGTGGTGGCTTCCCGGCTCCAGGTACTCCCAGGAACCGGTGAGTTCCATGTGGGGCCCCTCGGCCTCGGCACGCACCACACAGGCACCCGCCGCGTCGCCGATCAGCCCCTTGAGGATCATGCCGTCCAGGCCGGAGTCGCCCCGGTGCAGATAGTGGCTGAAGGCGTCCGAGCAGACCACCAGAATCACCGCGCCGGGGTGGGCGGCGACCAGCTCCATGGCCCGGACGAGGCCGAACACCCCGCCCGCACATCCCACTTGCGCTATCGGCAGGCGGCGGGCCGAGGAGGACAGGCCGAGTCTTTCCACAAGGAACGCGTCGAGCCCCGGCATGGTGTGACCGGTGGAGCCGAGGACGACCAGGCCGTCGATGTCGGCCGGGGTCAGCCCCGTCTCCAGGAGCGCTCCGCGAGCCGCCCGCTCGGCGAGGTCGAGGCTGTCGAGCAGATGCAGCCGGGTGCGCTCCGCGACCGGGAGGCCGGGGTCGAACTGCTGCTCCAGCGGCCGGGAGTACCAGCGGCTGCGCACGGTGGTGGCGCGGATGACCCGCCGGGCCACCGCGAGGCGTGGGTGATCCGGATACAACTCGGTTATGCGGTCGAGGAGTTCGTCCGTGGTCACCTGATGGCGCGGCAGGGACACGACGGGACGGCTGACGACGGACATGGGACCTCCAGAAGCTCATGGACGGTTGCCGAACCTGGAACGAGCCCGCCCCCGGAAGGCGAAGTGCCGCCCCACCGCCCACGCCGACGACGGCCGCCGGCACGTTCGACAGCTCTCGCCAAGGAATTCCGGGCACGCGAATCACCCCCGGCATCCGCCCCGCACGCCCCCACCGGGGGCCGTACAGCGCAGACGCAGAACGTCGAGCTCGATGGCGCGTGACGCTCCGAAGCATGGTGCGGGCGGGCTGCGAACGGTGGGGGTGTCCCGAGTCGGCCCAGGACACGTCCGTCGGCGCTTCCCGGGGACCGAGGAACCGGCCCCGCGGGTGAAGCCAACGCGACGGTACGCCAGCCGAGTTGATGCCAGCAAGGGCCAATTTCATCAAGCGTGGAATCCACAGGAAAGCCGTCCCACCTTCAACTTTTCACCCCGTCCACCAGTTCACTCCGGATCGCGAGGTAGATGTCAACACTCATTGAAATCAACGAGTGTTGAGTTTATTCTCGGGGGGTGCGACCCCGTTCACACCTCACCGAGGAAGGGCCCACCGTCATGCACGCACCGGCGCACCATCGCACGGACACCGATCCCTGGGTGGAGCGCGCGGCCTGCCGTGATGCCGACCCCGAGACCTTCTTCCCGCCCGCCGGCGGCACGGACGACGAACGGGAGGCCGCGGCGAAGAAGGTGTGCGCCGGCTGCCCCGTCGCCCGGCAGTGCCTGCACGAGGCGCTCCTGCACGGCGAGAGCACCGGCATCTGGGGCGGCCTCACCGTCCGTGAACGCCGGGAGCTGCTCCGGGTCGCGGGCACCCTCGGCACGATGAGCCCTGAACTCGCCGCCTTTCTCGCGCACGGCGGCCGACGGCTGCGGACCGAGGCACGGGAGCGTCCGGCGTACGTGTGGTTCCTGCGGCACCGGGGATGGAGTCCCCGGTGCATATCGCGGGTGCTCGGCCTGACGCACGGACAGGTCCAACAGGCCTGGCGGACGGCCGAGTCGGCGTCGCCCTACGCCCGCGTCCGCGATCCGCACGCCGCCGCGCCCCGTACCCGGGAAGCCCGTACGGGCACACCCTTGCTCGCCTCCGACCGTGGCCCGGCCTCATGACCGCGTCCGTGGCCCTCGCCTCCCCCACCGCCCCGGCCCCCGTCCCGGCCGGACCGCTCCGTCCGCCACGCACGGTGACCACGGACGACGGTGCCGAGATCGCCGTCTACGAGCACGGTGATCCCGACGCGGCGGTGACCGTCCTGCTCTGCCACGGCTGGACGATGTCCGCGCAGAGCTGGAGGCCGCACATCGACGCGCTGACCCGCCCCCGGCAGGGCTTCCCCGCGGTCCGCACGATCACCTACGACCAGCGGGGTCACGGGAGTTCGACCCGCGGCGGCGAAGTGCTCGACATGGCGCTGCTCGGCGACGACCTCGCCCGCGTGGTCACCGCCACGACCCGCAGGAGCGCACCGCTGGTGGTCGTCGGCCACTCCATGGGGGGCATGGCCATCCAGCAGCTGGCGGCCGGCCGGCCCGCCCTGTTCGGCGACCGGGTGGGCGCCGTCGGACTGATCTCGACCTGCCTGAACGAGGTGACCGAGGGACTGACCGTGCCGGCCGGTCTGCCCGGCGGCGCGCGCCGGCTGTCCCGGGCCCGGCAGCGCGTCGCCGACGGGCTGCTGCGCTCGCCGCGCTCGGCCAGGACCGTGCACCGGCTGCTCACCGGACCGTTGTCGCACCCCACCACCGCGCCGTTGTGGCGCGCGGTGTTCGGAGCCGGACCCCACACCGAGTCGGTCCGCGAGGGCGCCCGTGCCTTCCGCGAGATCCCCGTGCTCGCCATCGCCGAGTTCTACGCCGCCCTCACCACCCACGACTGCGCGGGCCGCCTCGGCGCGCTCGGCCGTGTGCCCACCCGGATCCTGGTGGGCGCCCTGGACTGCGTCACCCCTCCCGCACAGGCCCGCCGGCTCGCCGACGACATCCCCGGCGCCGTTCTGCAGACCGTCCCCGGCCAAGGGCACGACCTGCCGTACGAGCGGCCCGTGCTCGTCGTGGAGACGGTGCACACGCTGCTGCGCGAGATGACCGGACCGCGGTCCGGCGAACTCGCCCTCACCGCACCGGCCGTCCGGTGAGCCGGCCGGTGTCCGGTGCTCCGGCGTCCGGCGCTCCGTCCTCGCGGGCCGACGTCCTGGCGGCCCGTCGCGTGGTCGTGAAGGTGGGCTCCTCGTCCCTGACCTCCGCCGCGGGCGGTCTCGACTCGGACCGGGTGGACGCCCTCGTGGACGTCATCGCACGGGCCCGGTCGGCCGGCACCGAGGTCGTCCTCGTCTCCTCGGGCGCCATCGCCGCCGGGCTGGCCCCGCTCGGTCTCGGCGAGCGTCCGCGCGACCTGGCCCGGCAGCAGGCGGCCGCCTGTGTCGGCCAGGGGCTGCTGGTCGCCCGCTACACCGCCTCCTTCGCCCGGCACGGGCTGCGGGTCGGCCAGATCCTGCTCACCGCGGACGACATCGGCCGCCACACCCAGTACCGCAACGCCTACCGTGCCCTCGCCCAGGTTCTCGCCATGGGCGCGGTGCCCGTCGTGAACGAGAACGACACCGTGGCCACGGCCGAGATCAGGTTCGGTGACAACGACCGGCTCGCCGCGCTCGTCGCCCATCTCGTCCGGGCCGAGCTGCTGGTCCTGCTCTCGGACGTCGACGGCCTCTACGACGGCGCCCCGGGCACGCCCGGATCGCGGCGGATACCCGAGGTGCGCGGACGCGGGGACCTGGCCGGCGTGGAGATCGGCAGCACCGGGACGTCGGGGGTCGGCACCGGGGGAATGGTGACCAAGGTGGAGGCGGCCCGTATCGCCACCGACGCCGGGATCCCCGTCGTCATCACCGCGGCACGGCATGCCGCCGACGCGCTGGGCGGCCGCGAGACCGGGACCCTCTTCCACCGCACCGGGGAGCGGGCCGCCGACCATCTGCTCTGGCTGGAGCACGCCAGCAGCCCGCGCGGCACCCTGCGGCTCACCCCGCACGCGGCGCTGACCCTCGCCCGGCGCGAGGGGCCGCTGCTCGCCACCGGCGTCACGCGGGTCGACGGGGACTTCGTCAGCGGCGACCCGGTCGAACTGCGGGACGCGACGGGCCGGGTGGTCGCGCGTGGCCTGGCCGGACTCGGTGCCCGCGAACTCCTGCGGCTGCAGGGCCGGTCGGCCCGGGAGGTGGTCCACCAGGACGACCTGGTACCGCTGGCCCATCCCGCCCCTCCGGACGCTCCCGGCCCGTCGGCCACGGCTCGCGTCAGGATCCGGATCCGTACGGCGGAGGAGTACGCGCGAGCGGGGGCGGGCGGCGACCGGCCGGGACGATGAGCCCGCTCGCGGGCATGAGTATGCCCGCCGCCCCGAAGGGCGGCGGGCATCGAGGCCGGTGTGCGCACGGGCGGACGACGGTGACGCCCAGCGGGCGGACGACAGTACTGAGCGGACGGTGGTGACGACCGAGGGCGGACGGCCGTGACGGCCGGAGGCGGACGCGGACAGCAGCCACGGCCGGAAGCGGACGACACGCCTGCCCGAAGACGGACGACGGTGACAACCGGAAGCGGACGACACGCCTCGGTGGAGGCGGATGACGCGCCTGGGCGGACGGCGCGCCGTGCTCGGGGCACGGGACGCCACGGCGGAGCACGCCGTGACGGGGCAGGCCATGACGGGGCGCCGAGGCCCGTGGCCCGCCCCGAACCGATCCGTCCGGGCGACACTCCCGAAGGCCGCTCCGCGGTCCCCAACGGGACGTGCGCCTGCAGCCGGTCCCCGGGAACGCCGGGACGGCGCTCAGTCGATACCGCGGACGATGTGGGACTCGGCGGGGTCGTCGTCGACCCCGGCGAGTGCGGGCCAGGGGCGTGCCGAGGCCGCCGCGAGCAGCTCGCGGTGCGGCTCCTCCGCGTACAGCAGCCGGCCGCCCGGCTCCGTCGCCGTGATGATGCGTACGTACATGACCGGACCTCCTGATCAGGACGACGGGGCGGCGGCTCCGCCCCGGATGTGTCCGTCGCCCACGAGGACGTACTTGGTGGTGGTCAGCGCGCCGAGGCCCATCGGGCCGCGCGCGTGCAGTTTCTGGGTGGAGATGCCGAGCTCGGTCCCGAGGCCGATCTCACCGCCGTCGGCGAACCGGGTGGAGGCGTTCACGGCGACGACCGCGGTGTCCAGCGCCGCGACGAAGCGACGGGCGGCACTCTGCGAGTCGGTGACGATCGCCTCGGTGTGCCCCGTGCCGTAGGCGCGTATGTGGGCGACGGCCGCGTCCAGCGACCCGACGACGGCGACCGCGAGGTCGAGGGAGAGGTACTCGCAGCCCCAGTCGTCGTCGGTGGCCCGCACGACGTCGGGATGGAAGGAGCGCACCGCCTCGTCGCCGTGCACGGTCACTCCGTGGGCGGTCAGCGCGGCGATCGCGCGGGGCAGGAAGGCGGGCGCGACGGCCTCGTGCACGAGCAGCGACTCGGCGGCGTTGCAGACGGAGGGGCGCTGCGCCTTGGCGTCGAGCACGATCGCCAGCGCCTTGTCCAGGTCGGCGTGGCGGTCCACGTAGACATGGCAGTTTCCGACGCCGGTCTCGATGACCGGGACCGCGGAGTCGCGCACGGTGGCCTGGATGAGGTCGTGTCCGCCGCGCGGCACGAGGACGTCCACCAGGCCGCGCAGGGACATGAGTTCACGGACGGCGGCATGGGTCGTGCCGGGGACGAGCTGGACGGCGTCGGCGGGGACCGCGGTGTCCACGAGGGCCTCACGGATGACCTGGACCAGTGCGGCGTTGGTGTGCCGGGCGGTCGAGGAGCCGCGCAGCAGTGCCGCGTTGCCGCTGCGGAGGCAGAGGGCGGCGGCGTCGACGGTCACGTTCGGGCGCCCTTCGTAGATCATGCCGACGACTCCGAGGGGCACGCGGACGCGCCGCACCTCGAGGCCGTTGGGCATGACGGAGCCGCTCGCGACCTCGCCGACGGGGTCGGCCTCGTCGGCCAGGGCACGCACCGTCCGGGCGAGCGCGTCGAGTTGCTCCTGCGTGAGGGTGAGGCGGTCGAGGACGGTGGTGGACCGGCCGGCCGTCCTGGCCGCGTGGACGTCCTGGCCGTTCGCCGCGAGGATCCGCCGTGAACTCGCCGTCAGACGCCGGGAGACGGCCCGCAGCGCCGCGCCGCGCTCGGCCCCGGAGGCGGCCGCCAGCCGGACGGCCGCGGCACGGGCCGCCAACGCCGCCTGCCGGACGGTGGGCGCGGTGGGCACGTCCGTACCGGAGTCGCTGTCGACGGCGGTGCCCGCGGCGGTCGTCGCGGGGGCCGTTTCGGTGACCGCCACGGGTCCCGGGGCGGTCACCGGTGCGCCCCGTGCGGCGCGTCCGGTCCGTGCAGGACATCCGGTCCGTACGGCGCGTTCTGTCCGTCCGGTCCGTGCGACGTGTGGGCTCCGTGCGGCCCTTGGGGCCGCCGGGGATGAACCGGGCCGTCGGTGACGGGCCCGCTGGGCCGGAACAGGTCGGCGCAGCCGGTGAGTTCCGCGAGCATGGCCCGGCCGAGGGCGTCGGCGGCCGCGGCACGGTCGGTGGTGATCATCTGTTTCCTCCTGGAGTTCGAACCGTCGGCCTTACGTCGCCGGGGCGCGGGCGGGTCAGCCGTAGACCCGGAACCCCGCACCGGACTTGCGTCCCGCCCGGCCGGCCTCCACGAGGTGCCCGAGCAGGGGCGCGGGGACCGTACGGGGGTGGCGGTCGGCTTCGTGCAGGACGCGCTGGATGCTGAGCGATATGTCGAGGCCGATGATGTCGAGCAGTTCGAAGGGGCCGAGCGGATAGCCGCAGCCCCGCTTCATCACGTCGTCTATGTCGTCGGCGCAGGCGTAGTGGCTCTCCGCCAGCCGGACCGCTCCGTTGAGGTACGGGAAGAGCAGGGCGTTGACGATGAAGCCGGGCCGGTCCTTGCACCGGACCGGGTGCTTGCCCAGTGCCCGGCACAGGTCCTGTGCCGTGCCGACGTGCCGGGGCGCGGTCTCCAGGGAGGGGATCACCTCGACGAGCCGCATGAGCGGGGCCGGGTTGAAGAAGTGCAGGCCGATCACGTCCTCGGGGCGCCCCGAGGCGAGACCGCACTCGATCACCGGGAGGCTGGAGGTCGTGGTGGCGAGCAGGACGCCCGGCCGGCAGAGCGCGCCCAGTTCACGGAAGAGCCGCCGTTTGACGTCCAGGTCCTCGGCGACGGCCTCGATCACCAGGTCGCGGTCGGCGAGCCGGGCCGGGTCCGCGGTCGCGGTCAGCCGCTCCAGGGCGGCCTCGCGACCGGCCTCGGTCAGTCTGCCGCGGCGCACCGCGCGTTCCGTCGACGCGGCGACCGCCTCCCGGGCGGACTCGGCGCGTCCGGCCGTCCGGCCGACGAGGACGGTGGCGATGCCGCTCCTGGCGAAGACCTCCGCGATACCGGTGGCCATGGTGCCGGTCCCGAGGATGCCGACGGACCGGACGGAGCGGCCCCCGGGTGCGGCGGGCGGGGCGGGTTCCGGGTCGGGCGTGGGTCCGGCGGGGTCCCGGTAGTCGTAGAAGCCCCGTCCCGTCTTGCGTCCGAGAAGGCCGGCGAGCGCCATGTGGCGCAGTCTGCGCGCGGGCCGCAGGGCCGGATCGGCCGAGCGCGCGGCGAGGACGTCGAGGACGTCGCAGGCCGTGTCGGTGCCGATCAGGTCGAGGAGTTCGAGCGGTCCGAGCGGAAGTCCGCAGCCGTGGCGCATCGCGGCGTCGATGTCGTCGCGGCCGGCGAGCTGCTGGTCGTACATCGTGACGGCCTGGTTCAGGAAGCCGAAGAGCAGTGCGGTGGAGATCAGTCCGGCCCGGTCGCCGACGGTGACGTGGGCGAGGCCGATGTCCTCGGCGAGCGCGCGGACCCGGCCGAGGGCGAGGTCGTCGGTCATCACGGTGCGGCCGATCTCCGCGAGACCGGCGGTCGGCAGGGCCAGGTGGAGGCCGACGAGACGTCCGGGGCGTCCGGACGCGGCGGCGAGGCCGGTGAGCGAGAGGGCGGACGCGCTGCTGGTCAGAACGGTTTCGGCGGGACAGGCGGCGTCGAGTGAGCGCAGCACCCCGACCTTGGTGTCGTGCCGCTCCGGCACGGCCTCCAGGACGGTCGCGGCGGTGGCGAACTCGTTCCAGCCGGAGACCAGACGGACCCTCCCGCGTGCGTTCGGGACGGTGTCGAGGAGTCGCAGGAACCGTTCCCGCGCCGGCCCGTCGGGATCGAGGGCGAGGACCGGGTGCCCGGCCTCCGCGGCCCTGAGGGCGAACGCGCCGCCGATGCTCCCGAGGCCGACGACGCCGACGGTGTCGCGCCCGGCACTCATGCGGCGACCTCGCTCAGAACGACGGAACCGGTCTCGGGCCCCGGACCGCGGAAGCGGTTGATGGCGCTCTCGTGGCGGGCGCGGAACTCCGGGGCCGTGACACCGAGTCCTTCGGCCGGGGCGAGGCACAGGACGCCCACCTTGCCGTGGTGTTCGTTGCGGTGGATCGACTCGACGGCCCGGGCCACGTCGTCGAGCGCGTACGTCCGCGACAGTGTCGGGTGGATCCGGCCCTTGGCGATCAGGCGGTTGGCCTCCCACGCCTCGCGGTAGTTGGCGCAGTGGGAGCCCACGATCCGCTTGAGGCTCATCCAGAGGTAACGGTTGTCGTACTCGTGGGTGTAGCCGGCCGTGGACGCGCAGGTGACGATCGTGCCGCCCTTGCGGGTGACGTAGACGGAGGCGCCGAAGGTCTCGCGGCCGGGGTGCTCGAAGACGATGTCGACGTCCTCACCACCGGTCAGCTCCCGGATGCGGGAGCCGAAGCGCCGCCACTCGCGGGGGTCCTGGGTGCGCTCGTCCTTCCAGAACCTGTAGCCCTCGGCCTCGCGGTCGATGACCAGTTCGGCGCCCAACCGGCGTGCCAGGGC
The DNA here is from genome assembly GCF_044333225.1 of Streptomyces sp. NPDC021080. NCBI lineage: Bacteria > Bacillati > Actinomycetota > Actinomycetes > Kitasatosporales > Streptomycetaceae > Streptomyces > Streptomyces sp. NPDC021080. Next base: position 317,989 of record NZ_JBIRQM010000011.1, read on the forward strand.
GGCCTTTGCGGGCGAGGAGACGACACAGACGGGACTGGCGCCGCCGGCCAGGGCCAGCTGGGTGGCATACGAGCCGAGCCCTCCGGCGGCGCCCCAGATCAGGACGTTGTCCCCCTGTTTCATGCCCGCGCCGTTGGGGGTGACGAGCTGACGGTACGCGGTGGAGTTGACCAGTCCGGGAGAGGCGGCCTCCTCCCAGGTGAGGTGCTCGGCCTTGGGCAGGAGCTGGGTCGCCTTGACCAGGGCGATCTGGGCGAGCCCGCCGTAGTTGGTCTCGTAGCCCCAGATGCGCTGTTCGGGGTCGAGCATCGGATCGCCGTGGCCTTCCGCGCTCTCGAGCTCGACGGACACGCAGTGCGCGACGACCCGGTCGCCGGTGCCCCAGCGCCGCACACCGGGGCCGCACTCGAGCACGACACCGGCCAGGTCGGAGCCGATGACGTGGTACGGCTGGTCGTGCCGGGCGGCGAGGCCGCCGAGGCGCGCGTAGCGGCTCAGCGCGGCGAAGGTGGGTACCGGCGAGAACAGGGCGCTCCAGACGGTGTTGTAGTTCACGGCGCTGGCCATCACCGCCACCAGCACCTCGCCCGGGCCCGGCCGGGGCGTCGGCACGTCCTGGAGGTGGAGCGAGTCGGCGGGGCGCCGGTCGCGCAGGGCGACGCCCTCGAACATCCCGACTTCCTCCTTGTGGAGAACCGCCGCCCGGTAGGACTCGGGCACTCCCAGGGCCGCCAGATCGGCCGGCACCGAGTCCGGGGACTCGATCGCCTCCACCAGTTCACGCATGGTCAGGCACCGCCTTCCGCGGTTCACGCTCGAAAAGAACTCAACACTTAGTGAACTCAACAGGTAGAGAGTTTTACACGAAGCAAGGGGCCGGACAAGCCCCGACATCACCCCAGGGCCGCCTTCCCGACAGGGAGCCGACCGGATCAACCCGGGGCCGACGGGGGGCCGACCGGAAGGCGACCCGGCACGCACGCCGCCACCCCGACGCGCCGGAACCCCCCCGCCGGGAGAAACCCGGGGGCGCGCCGACACTCCGGCCGGGCACCGGCCCGCCGGGACACCGGGGCGCCGACCCGCCAGGACCCAGGGACACACCGACACGCCGCGGCCGACGCCCCTTGTGCGGCGCGGCGCCCGCATGCAAAACTCACCATCGGTTGAGTTCAACGGTCAGTGAATTATGTTCGTGTCTTCACGTCCCGCTGCTTTCCGATGCCGGAGGAGATGCCATGACGCATCCGCATGCCGCCGAAGCACTGCAGGCCACCGCCATCGCCGGCATCGCCGGCATCCTGATCGCGGGTTCGGTCCTCGCCCATCTCGCCCGGCGTGTCCGGCAGCCCGCCGTCATCGGCGAGATCACGGCGGGAATCCTGCTGGGGCCCAGTCTGCTGGGACTGCTCCCGGGCAACCCGACCCAGCGCCTGTTTCCGGACGACGTACGGCCCTTACTCTCGATGGTCGCCCAACTGGGGCTGCTGCTCTTCATGTTCACCGTGGGGTGGGAGCTCGACTGGACGACCATGCGGCGCCGCAAGAGTTCCGTCGCCGGGGTGACGGCCGGCAGCATCCTGGCCCCGATGCTCCTCGGCGTCGGCGTGGCCGCCCTCCTCTATCACGCGCATTCGCACGTCAACGGCGAGAAGGTGCCGTTCAGTTCGTTCGGCCTCTATCTCGGTGTGAGCATGTCGATCACCGCGTTCCCGGTGCTGGCCCGCATCCTCAAGGACAACAACCTCAGCCGTACGAAGATCGGGGCGCTCGCGCTCACCAGCGCGGCGTTCGGTGACGTACTGGCCTGGTGTCTGCTCGCCGGAGTCGTGGCCGTCGTCACGGCGTCCGGCCCCTCGGGGTTCACCGACACCCTCTGGATGTCCGCCGGTTACGGCGCCGCCATGATCGTGGTGGTCCGGCCGCTGGTCGCCCGGGGCGTCGCCCGGCTGTCCGCGCGCGGCTCGGGCGTCCATCTGGCGACGCTGGTGGCGGCGGGCCTGCTGCTCTCCGCGTACACGACGTCGAGGATCGGCATCCACCCCATCTTCGGCGCCTTCGCCTTCGGCCTGGTCATGCCCCGCAAACCGCAGGCCATGCTGGAGGAGAGGATGGTGCGCCCGTTGCAGCACGCCGGTGAACTGATGCTGCCGGTCTACTTCATCGTCACCGGGCTCTCCGTCGACGTGGCGTCCCTGTCGCCGGGCGCCTGGGGCGAGCTGGGTCTGATCCTCGCCGCGGCCGTCCTCGGCAAGCTGCTCGGGGCGGGACTGCCGGCCAGGTCCTTCGGCCTCGGCTGGAAGGAGTCGACGGGCGTCGGCGTGCTGATGAACACCCGGGGCCTGACCGAACTGATCATCCTCGGCGTCGGCCTCGACCTGGGCGTGCTCGACCGGACGCTGTTCACCGAGATGGTGCTGATGGCGCTGATCACCACGGCCATGACCGGTCCGCTCCTCCCCCATCTCTTCCCCCGCGCCCGGATGGACCTCGTCACCGGTCCGGCGAAGGCCTCCGGCCGGGTCCGCGCGCCCGGGCCGGCGGGCGAGCAGGCCTCGGACCTCGCCGTATAGCCGGGACCGGGCACACGCGCGGCCTGTCCCACCGCCCCGCGGCACCCACCCCCCTCGTCGCCCGGCACCCGCAGGACGGGCGGCACTCAGAGAAGGAGACGGCCCAGGTGCACCCCGTCATCAGCACTCTTTCCCGCGTCTTCGACATGCCGTCGGAGTTCATCGGCGACGAGATGCGGTTACGCGCCGTGGCGAGCTGGGACGACCTCACCGCCGTGGAGCTCCAGGTGCATCTGGAGCACGAGCTGGGCACCACCCTCGACGATCGCCTGATCGAACACATCGAGTCCGTGGGCCAGTTGCGTGCCTTCTACGACGAACGGCACGCCGAGATCAGCCGGTTCCAGGCCCCCGAGGACGCCTCCGCCATCACGCCCGTGCCGACGGGGCCGGCCCCGTCGGCGGCCGGGCAGCAGCCGACCGACATCTCGGACGTGGTCGTCGGCGACACGGGGATCTCCGAGGTCGACCCGGTCCGCGGCCGGCTCGCCTACCGGGGCTACCCGATCGAGGAGTTGATCGGCCGGGTGACCTTCGAGGAGGTCGTCCATCTGCTGATCCGGGGCTGGCTGCCCGACCCCGAGGAACTCGGTGCCTTCAAGGCCCGGCTCGCCGCGGCCCGTGAACTGCCGCCCATGGTCGCGACGAACCTCGTCCTCAACGCCAACTCCAGCACGTCGTCCGTCCTGCGCACCGCCGTTCCCGCGCTCGGAGTCGCCGCGGAGGCGAACGCCGACCCGGCCGCCCACATCGATCTGCGCGAACGCCTGGTCGCCCGGATTCCCACGATCTTCGCGACCCAGCAGTCGGCCCGCGCCGGACGGCGCATGCCGGGCCCCGCCCCGGAGCTGTCGCACGCGGAGAACATCCTGTACATGCTGGGACTGCCCCGTGATCCCGAGCGGGTGCGGCTCGTCGACCTGTGCCTGATCCTGCAGGCCGAACACGGCTGCAACGCCTCGGCGTTCGCGGCCCGCGTCGCGGCGGGCACCGGCGCCGACACCTTCGCCTCCATCACCGTCGCGCTCGCCACCTTCACCGGACCGCTGCACGGCGGCGCCGCCCACCAGGTCATCGACCTGGCCCGGCAGGACGGCAGCCCCGACACCACGGCCGCCTATCTGCGCGGCCGCGCCGACCAGGCGTCCGCCGCACGGACGCGTCCCGTCTCGCACGCCGAGGAGGACCCCCGCGTGCGGCCGCTGCGCGAGGCCGCCCGCCGCTTCAACGCGGGTCCCGGCGGCGACCGCATCCTCCAGGTCCTGGACGCCGTGAGGGCCGCGGCCCATCCGTCGAAGGGCCCGCGCCCCTATCTGACCGTGGACTGCTACGCGGCCGCGATCTACCACCTGCTCGGCATGCCGTCGGACCTGTTCGTGCCCATGTTCGCGGCGGCCCGGGTGCCCGGCTGGCTCGCCCACGTCGAGGAGCAGCGGGCCCGGCAGGGCCGCATCCATCCCCGGCTGCGCTACGTCGGGCCGCGCAACCTGCGCCACTCCCCCGAGCAGAACTGACCAGCGATCCGTTGTGGGAGGGCGCACCCCTTCCCCGTACCCCAGGAGCAGATGTGGAGTTCGGCTGGAAAGAGGACCAACAGGCCCGCTACGACCAGGTGTTCGACGCGACGCGGGCGGCCTTTCCCGCGCCTCCGGGCGCGAACCACGGTTTCTACACCCGGGGGGACTGGCTGCGGCTCGGTGAGATCGGCATGCTCGGATCCTGTCTGCCCGAGGAGTTCGGCGGGCAGGGCCTGGGCGCGCTCGACACCGCGCGGATCGTGGAGGCCGTGGGCCGGGGCTGCGCCGACACGGGCCTGGTGTTCGGCGCGGCGGCGCACACCTTCGCCTGCGCGGTGCCCCTGGACCGTTTCGGCACCGGGTCCGTACGCCGCCGGCTGCTGCCCGGTCTCGCCTCGGGACGGCTGATCGCGGGCAACGCGATGACCGAGCCGGAGGCCGGCTCGGACTCCTCGCGGCTCGGTACGACCGCGACCCCCACCGCCGGCGGGTACCTCCTGAACGGCACCAAGAGCTTCGTCACGAACGGGCCCGCGGCCGACGTCTTCGTGACGTACGCGACCGTGAACCCCAAGGCCGGGTTCCTCGGTGTCACCGGCCTGGTCGTCGACCGGGACACACCGGGGGTCGTCGTCGGCAAGCCCTACGAGAAGATGGGCATGCACTCCTGCCCGGCCGGCTCGGTCACGTTCGAGGACTGCTTCGTTCCCGAGGAGCAGGTGCTCGGCGGTGCGGGAGCGGGAGCGGCGATCTTCCAGCACTCCATGGGCTGGGAGCGCGCCTGTCTCTTCGCCCTCTACATCGGTCTCCTCGACCGGCTCGTGGAGCAGTGCGTCACGCACGCGCGCGAGCGGCGCCAGTTCGGCCGCAGGATCGGCGAGTTCCAGTCCGTGTCCAACCGGATCGCCGACATGAAGCTCCGGCTGGAGAGCGCCCGGCTGCTGCTGTACCGGGCCTGCTGGTCGATGGACGCGGGCGATCCCTCCGTCCTTGCGATCGCCCTGTCGAAACTCGCCGTGTCCGAGGGCGTGCTGGCGTCCGCGAGCGACGCGGTCCGTGTCTTCGCGGGGCGCGGCTATCTGCGCGAGGACGGTGTCGAGGCCGCGTTCCGCGACGCCGTGCCCAGCACGATCTTCTCGGGAACCTCGGACATCCAGCGTCAGCTCATAGTGAAGGAGATGGGCCTGTGAGGCTCCACCAGCTCGTCATCGACTCCGCCCGGCGCGCCCCGGACGCCCCGGCCGTGCGCTCGTCCCAGGGAGTGGCCTGCTACCGGGAGCTGGACGACCTCGCCGACCGGTACGCGGCCGCCCTGCACCTGCGCGGGGTCCGCCCCGGCGACCGGGTCGTGCTGTGGACGCACAAGACCCTGGACGCCATCGCCCTCATGCAGGGCACGCTGCGCGTCGGCGCGATCTATGTGCCGGTCAGCGCCAACAACCCGGCCGCCCGGATCCGGCGGATCGCCGCGAGCTGCACGCCCGCTCTGGTGGTGGCGGACCCCGACGGGATCCGGCGCGCCGGGGACGCGGGCTGGGACGAGGACGTGCCGCTCGCCTCGTTCGCCGTGCTGCGCGAGGAGGCCCCGGCGGCCGACGCCCCGGCGCCGTACGAGAACGAACCGGACGACGCGGCGTACATCCTCTACACCTCCGGTTCGACCGGAGAGCCGAAGGGTGTCTGCATCAGCCACCGCAACGCGCTGTCGTTCGTGCGCTGGGCCACCGCCGAGGTGGGTGTCACGGCCGCGGACCGGCTGTCCAACCACGCGCCGTTCAACTTCGACCTCTCCGTCTTCGACCTGTACGCGACCTTCCTGGCCGGCGCGTCGGTGGTGCTGGTCCCGGAGGGCCTGGCCTACGACCCGGCGCAGCTCGGCGCGTTGCTGCGGCGCGAGCGGATCACCGTCTGGTACTCGGTGCCCTCGGCACTGGTGCTCATGATGCAGCGCGGCGAACTGCTGGCCGGGGAACCTCCGGCCGATCTGCGGGTGTGCGTGTTCGCCGGGGAGCCGTTCCCCGTCCAGCAGGTGCACGAGCTGCGCAAGGCGTGGCCGGACGTGCGGATGTTCAACTGGTACGGGCCGACCGAGACGAACGTGTGCACCAGTTACGAGGTCACGGACCGCGATCTGGGCAGCACCCGTCCGCTGCCGATCGGCACCGCGGTCAGCGGTGACCGGATCCGGATCCACCCGCCGCGCGCGGCGGAGGGCGAGATCGTGGTCAGCGGACCGACCGTGATGCTCGGCTACTGGGGCAAGGAGCCGCAGCAGGGGCCCTACTTCACCGGTGACATCGGGCGGATGGGACCGGACGGCATGCTGGAGTACGTGGGCCGGCGTGACCACATGGTCAAGGTGCGCGGGCACCGGATCGAGCTCGGGGACATCGAGGCCGTGGTCGCGGCCAACCCCAAGGTCGCGGCGGCGGCGTGCGTGGTGGTCGGGGGCGGCCTCGACGCGCGGATCCACGCCGTCGTGGTCCCGGACGGTCCGCGGGGCCCGGGACTGCTCGAACTCAAGCGGGAGTGCGCCGACCGGCTCCCGCTCTACATGGTGGTCGACGCCGTCCATGTGGTTCCCGAACTCCCGCTGACAGGAAACGGCAAGACGGACCGTCAGGCGCTGGTGCGGCAGATCACCGCCGTCGACGCCTCCTGACCGTGGACGGCCCGCGCCCGACGACGGCCGTCCGGTGACATCCGATGAACTCCGCGGCCCTGACCCGCCTCGGCATCAGAGACGAGGATCTGACCATGTCTGATCGATTCACCACCTCCGAAAGCCTGTTGGACCAGGTGGACCCGCACACGTTCCGGTCGGTGATGGGTTCGCTGCCGACGGGGGTGAGCGTCGTCACGAGCATCACCGGTGACGGCGAGCCACGCGGTCTCACCTGCAGCGCGGTGTGCAGCGTGTCCGCCTCGCCACCCCTGCTGCTGGTCTGCGTCAAGCAGCCGAGCGCCACCCTCGCGGCCATTCACGAGAGTTCGGTCTTCGGGGTGAACTTCCTGTCGGCCGGGATGGCCGACACCGCCCGTACGTTCGCCTCACCGGTGCCCGAGCGGTTCGCCGGCGTCTCCTGGACGGCGGGCGAGCGCACCGGCGCACCCCTGCTCGACTCGACCGTGGCCCACGCGGAGTGCATCCTGACCAGCAGCCATCTGGCGGGCGACCACCAGGTGCTCATCGGCCGCCTGGTGCACGGCGAGGTCTCGACCGCCCGCACACCGCTGGCCTACTGGCGCGCCCAGTTCTCCGAGGTACACGCCCACCCCGCGGCCTGAGACGCGCGACCGCCGCCGGCCCTCCACCTGGTGACCAGGCGGGAGGGCCGGCGGCGTTCCGGGGGTGTTCCGGGCGGGCCGGGGGATCAGATCCGTGCCGCCGGTCCGGGGAGGGAGCGCAGGACGCCCGCGACGTAGGCGTGGAAGGCGGGGTCGTCCAGGAGGAAGTGACCGCCGGGCAGCCATTCGACGGCGACGTCGGTGGCACCGTGGTTCTCCCAGTCGCGCAGGCCGGCGTCGTCCACCATCGGGTCGTCCACACCCGCGCACACCCACAGCGGGCAGTCCAGCGGCGGGCCGGGAAGCGGGGTGTAGGTCTCCGAGAGGGTGAAGTCGGCGCGCAGCAGCGGGGTGAACAGCTTGACCAGCTCGGGGTGTTCGAAGAGCTGCGGCGGGGTGCCGCCGAGCCGCCGGACGGCCTCCAGGAACGCCGTGGGCGGCAGGGTGTGCAGATCGGGCAGGACGCGGCGGGCGGTGGGGCCGTTGCGTCCGACGAGGACCACACCGGCCGGAGGCCGTCCGAGGGCGCTCCAGCGGCGGCCCGCCTCGAAGGCGAAGGCGGCGCCCATGCTGTGGCCGAGGAGCACGTAGCGGCCGGTGGTGTGCGGGGCGGAGCGGCGGATCAGGTCCTCCAGGACGGAGCCGAAGTCGTCGCGCAGCGGCTCGGCCATCCGTGTGCCGTGTCCGGGCAGTTCCAGCAGCGCGGTGCGCACGGTGTCCTGCAGTGCCGCCTCCAGACCGGCGAAGGCGCGTGCCGCGCCGCCCGCGTACGGCAGGCACAGCAAGGTGGGACGGTCCTGGCCGGCCGCCGGGGACGGGTCGGCTCCGTTCGTGGCGGCCGGTCCGGGATTGCTCAACCGCTGCATGGGGGGACCTCCTTGAGATGACGGGCGGGAAGACGTCCGGACGAGGACATGACGGGAACCTGCACAGCGGCGGGAACCGGCACGGGAGCGGCAGCCGGGCTCACGGCCCGCGACGGGGGAGCCGGTCCCGGGGATCCGGGGAGCCGGCGGAGAGACATGGAGGGGGCGTGCCGGTCCGGATCCGGAGCACCCGGCGCCGTCGCCGCGCCCCCAGGTTCCACTCCCGCGCCCTCAGGTTCCGCCCCCGCCCCCCTGGGGTCGGCTCTCGAAAACCGGGAGTCGGCTCCCACGGGCCGGGAGTCGGCTCTCACAAGCCGGGAGCCAGCTCCTGCGGGCCGTGGCAGCCGACGCAGGGACACGGGGCCGGTCCGCGCCGCCGGCGCCCGGGCGTCCGGCGCCGCCACGGCGGCCCGTTCCCGCACCGGGCTCCCGGGCGGCAGCATGCGCACCAGGGGCCGCTCCGGGCCCGGCAGCCGGGGCCGGGTGCCGGGTGCCAGGCCGAAGACACGCACGAGCGCTCCTCCCCCGGCGACGGCGACGGCCGCCCTGAACCCGGTCCCCAGGTCGACGAGGTGCAGGTTCCAGACCCGCGAGGGCGAGCCGGGCGCCGCCAGCACCCGCACCGGGCCCTCGCGCCGCGCCCCCGGCGCGACGTGCACCGCGGTGAGGTCGCCGGCGAGTCCGCTGCCGAGCGCCTTGAGGACGGCTTCCTTGCAGGCCCAGTGGGTGAACAGGCCGCTGTTCAGGGGACCTTCGTGGTCGGCGGGCCATGCGGCCGCCTCGAGGTCGCAGAGCACCTGACGGCGCAGGCCCGCCGGATCCCGGAGCGGCCTGACGCGTTCGACGTCGACGCCGGTCGGACCGTCACGGCTCACGGCGATCAGGGACATTCCCTCGGTGTGCGCCAGGCTGACCCGCAGACCGGGGAACCCTGAGACGTAGGGCTTGCCGAACGCGCCCTTCAGGAAGGCCACCCGGGAGGCCGGCAGCCCGGTGTAGGCGGCGGTCAACGACCGGAGCGCCGCGTGGGCCGAGGCGTACAGCGCGCGCTGCGAGGGCACCATCCGCCGCTGGCGCCGCAGTTCGTCCGGCGAGAGCAGGGCGAGACAGTCCCACAGCGCCGCCTCCTGCCCGGGCCCCGGCTCCGGCACGGTCCACACATGGACCTCTCCGGGCGGCGGCTCCGGCCGGACGGGACTCACGACGGCACCTTCACGTGGTTCATCGATTCTCCAACCAGTCCACGAGCACTGTCCGTTGGCCTCTTGACGCTGAACTCAACACTAGTAGAGTTCACCAGGAAATGACATCATCAAGTGATGAAATCAACGGGCGTTGAACTCCAAGGGACCCCGTTGCACACCATGGCGGGACACCCGCCCCTCGACGCTTCTTTGGGAGGCACGGCGTGGCCAGTGACCGCGACGAACTGATCACCCAGCTCACCGAGTTCATCCAGGAACGGCTGCTCGCGGAGCCGGACGCCCAGGGCATCGGCCCGGACACCCCGCTGCTGGAGTGGGGCATCCTCACCTCGATCAACACCGCCCAGCTCCTGACGTTCATCCGCGACGAGCTGGGGACGAACATCCCGCCGACCGAACTGACCGGCACCAACTTCCAGAACCTGGACAGCATCACCGACCTGCTGCTGTCCCTGCGCGCACCCGCTCACTGACCCGAGGACCGCCCGCCGGACGGGCCGAGCGGCCACGGCACCGCGTCATCCACCCGCATTCGCGACAGGAGATCACGTTGTCCGAGACATCGGCGAACTACGACTACGACATCGGCATCATCGGCGGCGGGCCGGCGGGCTCCACCGCCGCCTCCTACCTCGCCAAGGAGGGGCTGTCCGTGGTGGTCTTCGAATCGGAGACCTTTCCGCGCGAGCACGTCGGGGAGTCCCTGGTCCCTGCCACGACGCCCGTGCTCATCGAGACCGGCGCGATGGAGAAGGTCGAGGCGGCCGGCTTCCCCAAGAAGTACGGGGCCGCGTGGACCTCCGCGGAGGACCGCGACATCGACCACATGGGCTTCCAGGGCCTGGACCACGACTTCCGCGCCGCCGAGGTCCTGTTCAGCGAGCGCGACCAGGCCGGAGTCGACCGCGACCACACCTTCCACGTCGACCGCGGAAAGTTCGACCAGATCCTGCTGCAGCACGCGGAGAGCCTGGGCGCGAAGGTCTACCACGGAGTCCGCGTGAACCGCGTCGACTTCACGGACAGGGACCGCCCGGTCATCCAGGCCAAGGTCGGCAACCAGTCGGTCGGCGTGCCCGTCCGCATGGTCATCGACGCGAGCGGCCGCCGCACCATGATGGGCAGCCAGCTCAAGGTCAAGGAGCCGGACCCGGTCTTCAACCAGTACGCGGTGCACACCTGGTTCGACGACTTCGACCGCAAGGCACTCGCGGTCAACAAGGACCAGGCGGACTACATCTTCATCCACTTCCTCCCGCTGGAGGACACCTGGGTGTGGCAGATCCCGATCACCGACACCATCACCTCCATCGGTGTCGTGACGCAGAAGGCCCGGTTCAAGGAGGCCAAGAACGACCTGGAGACCTTCTTCTGGGACACCATCGGCAGCCGTCCGGCCCTGCAGGACGCGCTGAAGAACGCCAAGCGGGTCAAGGAGTTCAAGGCCGAGGGCGACTACAGCTACGCCCTGACCAAGATCGCCGACGACTCGCTGGTCATGATCGGCGACGCGGCGCGGTTCGTGGACCCGATCTTCTCCAGCGGCGTCAGCGTCGCGCTCAACAGCGCCCGCCTGGCGGCCGCCGACATCATCGCGGCCCACAAGGCCGGCGACTTCCGCAAGGAGCGGTTCGACGGCTACGTCAACACCCTCCGCGGGGCGGTCAACAACTGGTACGAGTTCATCTCGATCTACTACCGCCTCAACATCCTCTTCACGGCGTTCGTCCAGGACCCGCGTTACCGGCTGGACGTCCTCAAGATGCTCCAGGGCGACGTCTACGACGGCGAGCCCAAGGCCCTCTCGGCGATGCGGGAGATCGTCGAGGCCGTCGAGGCCGACCCGAACCACCTCTGGCACAAGTACCTGGGAACGCTCAAGGCGCCCTCCGCGGCGGCGAAGTTCTAGAACCGCGGCAGGCGGTGTCCGCCCGTCGACGGGCACCGCCCGCCGACGGCACCGGGCGCGGCGGCGGTCCGCCGCCGGGAACGGCCATCGGGTGGCGTGGACTCCCCTCCCGCCACCCGGACCGGCACCACCGCGCCCCGTCCCGCCGCTCCCGCCGCTCCCGCACCACCCGGATCCGAAGGCGCGTCCCACCCGGATCCGCTCCGCCCGGATCCGCTCCGCCCGGCCTGCCCGGACCGGACCGGCCCGCGCGCAGTCCTGCTCCGTCCGGACCCCGGTCCGACCCCGGACGTCCGTCCGCACCGTCCATCCGCCGCACTCCTGGAGGGGGATCCATGCCTGCCCGCAACGGAATCACCACCGATCCGGCCATAGCCCTCGTCGGCATCGGGTGCCGTTATCCGGGCGGGGTGGTCGACCCCGAGTCCTTCTGGCACGTCCTGCGGGACGGCGTCGACGTGATCGGGGAGATCCCGCCGCAGCGGTGGGGCCCCGAGTACATCAGCGAGGACGGGGCCGCACCGGGCACCGGCTACTGCCGCTACGCGGGAGTGCTGCCGGGGCTCGACCGGTTCGACGCCGACTTCTTCGGCATCTCCTTCCGCGAGGCACGCGAGATGGACCCGCAGCAGCGGCTCCTGCTCGAGGTCTCCTGGGAAGCCCTGGAGCACGCCGGACTCACCAAGCCCGGGCTCGCCGGGTCCCGGACCGGCGTCTTCTTCGGCATGCTCGGCATGGACTACACGCTGCTGCACTCCAAGACACGCGGCGTGCGCGGGATCGACCCGTACTACGCGAGCGGCAAGGAGTTCAGCTTCGCGCCCGGCCGGGTGGCGTACACCCTGGGACTGCACGGTCCGGCGCTCGCCGTGAACACCGCGTGCTCCTCCTCCCTGGTCGCCGTGCACCTGGCCTGCCGGGCCCTGGCGAGCGGCGAGGCGGACACCGCGCTCGCCGGGGGCGTCAACGTCCTCGCCGCCCCCGAACTGTCCATCTTCATGAGCAAGGTGCAGGCGCTGTCGCCGACCGGCCGGTGCAAGCCGTTCGCGGCCGACGCGGACGGCATCGTACGGGGCGAGGGCTGCGGCGTCGTCGTACTGAAGCGGCTCGACGACGCGCTCGCCGACGGCGACCGGGTCCTCGCGGTCGTCCGAGGCGGCGCCTTCAACCACGACGGCCGCAGTGCCGGCCTCACCGTGCCCAACGCCTCGGCGCAGGCGGCCCTGCTGCGCGAGGCGCTGCACCGCGCGGACGCCCACCCGGACGAGGTGGCGTACGTCGAGACCCACGGCACGGGCACCCCGCTCGGCGACCCCATCGAGGCCTTCGCGCTGTCCGAGGTCTTCGGCCCCGGGCGCGCGCCCTCGCGGCCGCTCCACATCGGCTCGCACAAGGCCAACTTCGGGCACACCGACGCGGCGGCCGGTGTCGCCGCGCTCATCAAGACCGTACTGACCGCCCGGCACCGCCTCGTTCCGCCCCAGCTCCACCTCGGCACCCCGAACCCGGCCATCCCCTGGGCCGACGGGCCACTCACCATCGCGGCCGAGGCCAGGCCGCTGGACGCGACCGAGGACACCCTCTTCGGCGTGAGCGCCTTCGGGCTCAGCGGAACCAACGCGCATCTGCTGCTGAGCGCGCCCGCCCTGCCCGCCCCGGCGAGCGGCGCGGCCGACGCGGGCGTCACCCCCCGGGTGCTGCTGCTGTCCGGCTCCACGGAGACCGCCCTGCGGGAACGCGCTCGCGATCTGGCCGAGGTCCTCGACGGTGACGAGCCGCTGGCCGACGTGCTGCACACGGCCGCGGTACGCCGCAGCCACCACGAGGCCCGCGCCACCGTGACCGGCGCCGACGCCGCCGAGCTGCGCGCCTCGCTGCTCGAACTGGCCGCGGGCGGCGCCGACAGGCGCACCGTCACCGGCACCGCCGAGCCCCGCAGGCGCCACCGCACCGTCTTCGTCTTCTCCGGACAGGGCTCGCAGTGGCGCGGCATGGGCCTGGACCTGTGGGACCGCGAACCGGTCGCCGCCGCACATCTGGAACGCAGTGACGAGGTGCTGCGCGCGGCGGGGCTGCCCGGGCTGCGGGAACTGTTCGCCACCGGCGATCCGGCCGCCACCGAACTGGCCCAACCCGCCGTCGTGGCACTGCAGTTGGCCCTGGCCGAGCTGTGGCGCTCACGGGGTGCGGAGCCGTCCCGGGTGATCGGGCACAGTCTCGGCGAGATCTCCGCCGCCTGTTTCACCGGCGCGCTCGACCTGCCCACGGCGCTCGGCCTGGCCGTGCGGCGCGGGCGCATCATGGCCGCCGCCGCGGGTACCGGGCGGATGCTCGCGGCGGCACTCCCCGAGGAGGAGGCCGTCGAGGCGGCCGCGGGCACCGGGCGGGCCGTGACGGTCGCCGCCGTCAACGGCCCGAAGGCCACGGTGCTGGCCGGCTCGCAGGGCGATCTGACCGCGATCGCGTCGCTGTTGCGCGAGCGGTCGGTGACCACCCGTTTCGTGCCCGGGGAATACGCCTTCCACAGCCCGGCGATGGCGCCGTTCGCCGAGGAACTCCGCCTGGAACTAAGCGACTCGGCGGCAGTGGACCGGCCCGAGGCGTTCGTCTCCACCGTTTGGCCCGACGAGCAGCCGGCCGTGCTCGACGCGGCCTACTGGGCGGCCAACGTGCTGCGCCCGGTGCGCTTCTGGCCCGCCGTGCGGAACCTTCTCCAGGACCGGGGCGCCGACTTCATCGAGATCGGCCCGCATCCCACCCTCGTCCGGCCGCTGACCGAAGCCCTCACGTCGCTGCGCCGGCAGGGAGTCGCGGTGGGCTCGCTGCGCCGCGACAGCGACGGTCCCGCCACCCTGCTCGCCGCGCTCGCCACGCTGCACTGCGCGGGCGCCGACGTCCGCTGGGACGACCTGGTGCCGGGCCGGCTCACGACACTGCCCCGGCACCCCTGGCAGCACGAGTCGTTCTGGCTGCCCGACGTGACGCCCGGCACCCAGTACGCGGCCGACACGGTGCCCGGCACGCAGGCCGCGCCGACCCGGCTCGCCGTCCAGCTGCTCGACCACGCGGGCAACCCGGTCGGACCCGCGCGGCAGGTCGACCTGACCGGGACGGCCGCCGGCACCACCCTCACGACTCCGCCGGAGCCCGCCGGCTCCGGCGGTACAGCCCCGGCCCCGCTCCCCACCCCCCTGGGAGCCGGCCGGGAAGCCGTCTCGTCCGCCACCGCGCCGATCCATCCCCCGGCGGACGCGGTGGCGGACGAGACCGGAGCCGCCGCCGAGGTCACGGCGGCACCCGGGGCGGACGGAACCGCGCCGGGAGCCGCGGACGCCGAACGCGAACGCCGCTCCCTCCTGCGGCTGACGTCCGCGATCCTCGCGGAGATCCTCGGCCAGGATCCGGACCGGCGCATCGCGCCCCGGCGCGGCTTCGCCGACCTCGGCCTCGACTCGCTGAGCATCGTGGAGTTCGTCGACCGTCTCGGGCTGCGGCTCGGACTGGACATCCCGCTGTCCACCCCCTTCGAACACCCCTGCCTGGACGAGCTGGTCGACCACCTGCTGCCTCAGGTCCTCGAACGCGAGGCGCCGCGCCCGGCGCCCGCCGCGGATCCGGCCGCCCCGGCGCTGCCGGCCGCCCCCGCGGCCCCGGCACCCGCCGACGACCCGATCGCCGTGGTCGGCATGAGCTGCCGCTTTCCCGGCGGCCCGACGGTGGCCGACTACTGGCGGCTGCTCCTCGAGGGCCGCGAGGTCATCCGCGACGTGCCCTCCGACCGCTGGGACGGGCAGGCCTTCCTGTCCGACGGACCCTGGACCCCCGGCACCATCACCTCGCTGCGCGGCGGCTATCTCGACGACGTCCGGGGGTTCGACGCGGCCTTCTTCCGCATCTCGCCGCGCGAGGCGCGCAGCCTCGACCCGCAGCACCGGCTCTTCCTCGAAGTGGCCTACGAGGCACTGGAGGACGCCGGCGCGACCAGGGACCGGCTGCGCGGCTCCGCGACCGGTGTCTTCGTCGGCATGAACAGCTCGGACCACGCCCAGCACATCGGCAGCCGGCTCAAGGACGTGGACCTCTACTACGGCACCGGCAACTCGTTCGCCGGAGCGTCCGGGCGGCTCTCCTACTTCCTCGGCCTGACCGGGCCCAGCATGGCCGTGGACACCGCCTGCTCGTCCTCGCTGACCGCCGTGCACCTGGCCATGCAGAGCCTGCGCCAGGGCGAGAGCGACCTCGCGGTGGCCGGCGGCGTCAACGTGATCCTGAGTCCGGTGATCCCGGTGGCGGTCTCGGCGGGCGGCGCGCTGTCCCCCAGCGGTCACTGCCGTACGTTCGACGAGTCGGCGGACGGCTACCTGCGCGGCGAGGGCTCCGGTGCCGTCGTCCTCAAGCGGCTGTCGACCGCGCTCGCCGACGGCGACCGGATCTACGCGGTCCTGCCGGGCAGCGCGGTGAACCAGGACGGCGCGAGCAGCGGACTGACCGTCCCGAACGGCACCGCGCAGCGCGCCCTGATCCAACAGGCCCTGGGCCAGGCCGGTCTGAACGGCCGCGACGTCGGCTACGCGGAGGCGCACGGCACCGGGACCCCGCTCGGCGACCCCATCGAACTGCGCGCCCTGGCCCAGGCGTTGCGGCCCGACGGCGCCGACGGCGCGCCCCTGCTGGTCGGTTCGGCCAAGCCCAACATCGGGCATCTGGAGGCCGCCGCCGGGATGGCCGGGCTCATCAAGGCCGTCCTGTCGGTCCACCACGGCCGGATCGCCCCGCACATCGGGGTCACGACGGTGCCGACCCGGCAGGTCGCCTGGGAGCGGCTGGGGCTGGCACTCGCCGGAGCCGGCAAGCGGTGGCCGAAGGACGGGCGGCGCCGGGTCGCGGGCGTCAGCTCCTTCGGCTTCACCGGCACCAACGCGCACGTCCTGGTGGCCGAGGCACCGGCCGCCGCGGTGCGGGACGGCGAGGTCCCGGCGCGGTTCGCGCTGACGCTGTCCGCCGCGCAGGAGCCGGCGCTCGCCGCCGCCGCCCGGCAGTACCTGCCGCTGCTGGAGTCCGCGGACGCCACCGCCCTCGCGGACCTCGCCTACACGGCGTCCGCGCGGCGCAGCCACCTCGACCACCGGGCCGTCGTCGTGGGCCGGGACGTCGTCGGAGTCCGTTCCGCGCTGCGCCGTCTGGCCAGGGGCGAGGAGGACCCCCATGTGCTCACCGGGACCGCCGAGCCGGAGCGCTCCTGCGTGTTCGTCTTCTCCGGATTCGGCTCGCAATGGGCTGGTATGGGCCGTCAACTCCTGGAGAGCGAACCGGTGTTCCGCGACGCCGTGCTCGCCTGCGAGGAGGAGATGCGCAAGTGGATCGGCTGGTCCCCGCTGGCCTCGCTGCGGGGCGAACCGGACAGCCGGCCCTTCGACGAGGGCATCCCGCAGGAACTGATCTTCACCGTGCAGGTCGGCCTCGTCGAGCTGTGGCGGAGCTGGGGAGTGGTGCCGCAGGCGGTCGTCGGGCACAGCATGGGCGAGGTCGCCGCCGCCTGGGCCGCCGGGGCGCTGACCCTCGCGCAGGCCGCGGAGATCCTGTGCCTGCGCTCGCGGCTGCTGGACACCCTGGTCGGAACCGGCGGCTCGGTCGTCGTGGGTCTGCCGCGCGAGGAGCTGGCCCCGTATCTGGTGCTGTACGAGGACGTACTGGACATCGCGACGATCAACGGGCCGCGCACCACGGTGGTCGCCGGCGACGTCGCCGCGCTGGAGGAACTGACCCAGGAGCTGACCGAGGCGAACGTCTTCGTCCGGCGGGTCAAGGTGCCGGTCGCGCCGCACTCCCCGCTGATGGAACCGCTCAAGGAGCGGCTGGTGTCGGGCCTGGCGCACCTGGTGCCCGCCGAGGCCCGGATCCCGGTCTACTCCTCCGTGGAGGGCGGCGAGATCGCCGGGACCGCGCTCACCGCCGCGTACTGGGGCCGCAACCTGCGGGAGACCGTGCGCTTCCAGGACGCGGTGAGCGCGGTCGAGGACCCGCAGGACCGGGTGTTCGTCGAGGTGTCCCCGCATCCGGTGCTGGTCTCGGGAGCCGAGGAGTCCCTGCGGGCCGCCGGAGTGCGGCGTCCCGTGGTCCTGCCCTCCCTGGTCCGCGACAAGGACGAGGTGGACAGCCTGCTCACCGGGCTCGGTGCCCTGCACGCGGAGGGTGTCCCGGTCGACTGGTCGGCGTTCGCGGGCCGGGGCCGCACCGTGGTCGACCTGCCCGGCTATCCGTGGCAGCGCCGGGAGCACGCGCTCCCGGACACGCCCGTGGAGCGCGCCGCGGGAACCGGCGCCCTCGTCGGCGCCCCGGTACGGCCGGCGACCGCCGCGTGGACGGCGCTGCTCCCGGTGACGGTCGACGGCAACCGCAGCCCCTGGCAGGTCTCCGGCTCCGGAGCCCGTACGACGGTGTCGGCGCCGGCACTCCTCGAGGCGGCGCTCGCCGGTGCCGCCGCGACGGGTTCCCCCGCGCCGGCACTCGACGACGTGCGGTTCGGGGCCGCGCCCGCCACGGACGACGAGGGGCACGCGGAGTTGCAGGCCGTCGTCGACACCCGGCAGGGCACGATCGTGCTGCGCCCGCTCTCCGGGGAGGGCGAGGCATCCGCGCTGAGCGCGTCCACCGACGCACCGGCGCGGCCCGTGTCCGCCGCCGCGCCTCCCGTGACACCGGCCGACGACGAGCCGCTGCGGGCCGTACTGGCCGGCCGCTTCCCGGCGCTCGGTGTCCGGGCGGCCGGCAGCGGCCGGGGCCACGCGGACGTCACGGTGGACCTGCCCGACGGGACCGGAAGGCACCGGCTGCCCGCCGAACTGCTGCGCCTGGCGCTGCACTTGGTGGCGGACGGCGCGGATCCGGCCGACCGCTCGGCGGATGTCGATCCGCAGCCCGCCGCGATCGCGTCGGTCCGGGTCAGGACCGCCGTCGAGGGCACCGTACGAGTGCTGCGCGGTCCGGTCCGCACCGGGGCGGACGGCAGGCCGGAGGCGGACGTGACCGTTCTCGACGCGGCCGGGCGGCCCGTGGCGGAGCTGACCGGACTGCGTCTGGCCGCGCTCCCCGGGCCCGGACCGGCCGACGAGGACCGCGACCGGCTCGCCGGTCTGCTCTACCGGATGGTGTGGCATCCCGCGGGCCGGCCCGCGGCCGGACGGGACACCTCACAGGCCCCGCCCGCGACGCGCTGGCTGGTGTGCGGGGACACCGAACACGTGGCGGGCGCGGTGGCCGAGGGGCTGCGCGCGGCGGGCCGCGAGGTGCGCCGGGTGCGGTCGGCGGACGGACCGGGCGGAGAGGATCTGGTCCTCGACCCGGCCGACCGGTCCGCGTGGGAGACCCTGCTCGCGGTGCACGCCAACGAGGCGACGACCGGGATCTGCGACCTGTGGCCCCTGGAGGACCTGGACTCGCGGCCCACGGGCTGGCAGAGCACCACCGCCCTGACCGCGGCGCTCGCGCATGCCGAGGGCACCCCGCCCCGGCTGTGGCTGGTCACCCGGCACGCCCTGCTGTCGGCCGGCCACGAGGGCTTCCCCGACGGCAACCAGGGGGCCCACGCCGGGCTCGGCCGCACCCTGGCCATGACCCGCCCCGAGGCCTGGGGCGGCCATGTCGACCTCTCCCGGGGCAGCGCGGAGGAACTGCGGACCCTGGTGAACCGGCTGCTGGGCGCGCCCGGCGACGAGCACGTCCGGATCGAGCACTCCTCGGTCCAGGCCGGTTCGCTGGTCCGGGCCGAGGCTCCGGAGCGGCCCGCGCCACGGCCGCTGTCCGCCGACCGCTGGCACCTGGTGACCGGCGCGGGCGGCGCCCCGGCGGCGCCCGTCGTCGACTGGCTGACGGGCGCGGGGGCCCGGCGGATCGTCCTCGTCGACACGGAGCCGGAGCTGGCCGAGCCGCTGCTCCCGGGCGACCGGATCGCCGGATGGCGTGCCGCCGGCGCCGAGGTGAGAATCGTACGGACGCATGCCTCGCTGGAGGAACTGACCTCGCTCGTCGCGGAGTTGCGCGCCGACTCCGGGATCGCGGGAGTGGTGTGCGCGGCGGCGCCCGAGTCGGCGACGCCGCTCGAGGAGACCACCCGGGCCGCGCTGCGCGCCGAGTGGAACCGTGCCGAGACGGCCGAACTGCTGCACCGGCTGACCGTCAAGGACCCGGTCCGCCTCTTCGTCCTCCTCGGTTCCGTGCCGGGCACCTGGGGCGGCGCGCTCACGGGAGCCGCGGCGCCCTCCGACTGGGCCCTGCGGGCGCTGGCCGCGCGGCGCAGGGCGGGCGGGCTGCCGGTGACGCACCTGGAGCTGATGCCGGTCGAGGGCAGCCGCCTGCTCGACGAGCGGACGACTTTACTGCTGAAGTCGAGCGGGGTGGCCCCGCTGCGGGAGCGGGACCTGGTGGCCGCTCTCGGCCTCCTGGCCCAGGGCCACACGGTGCACACATGCGTGGCCGACGTGGACTGGGAGCTGTTCGGCAGCGCGCTGGCCGACGCGCCGCACCGGGAGCTGTTCCGCTCGGTGCTCGGCGCGGCGAAGCAGAACGGCGGGACGGAGTTCGTGGCCGGGCTGCGCGGACTCGACCCGGTGCAGCGCCGGGACCGGATGCTCGACTGGGTGTGCGCGCAGGTCGCTGCGGTGCTCGGGCTGCCGGAGGACGAACTCCGGGCCGATCAGGGCTTCTTCGAGCTCGGCATGGACTCGGTCATGTCGCTGACGCTGCGTCTGCGGCTGTCCCGGGAGCTGGAGACCGAGCTGTCCTCGACGGTCGCCTTCGAGCACCCGACCGCGCTGGCCCTCGGCACGCATCTGCTGGAGCAGCTCGGCCATCCGGCGACCGGTGCCGAGGGCGCCGACGCCGGCCCGGACGCCCCCGACGAGGCCGCCGGCGGGTCCGGCGACGACCTGGACGAGCTCGACGACGACGAACTGCTACGCCAGTTGGAGGCGGAGATCTCCGGCTCACAAGCGCTGGGATTTGAGGAGAATCGATGACGAAGAGCCACGCCGAGCAGCCGAGCCAGGACGTCCTCCGCGGCCGGCTCAAGGACTCCCTCGGCACCATCCGCACGCTGCGCGCGCGGGTCCAGGAGCTCTCCCGGCCGCAGCCGCTGGCGGTGATCGGGCTCTCCTGCCGGCTGCCGGGCGGCGCCACCCCCGAGGAGTTCTGGCAGTCCCTGGCCGACGGACGTGACTCCACGGCGCAGTTCCCCGAGGAACGGCACTCCGTCGCCGGCTTCTACGACCCCGACCCGGATCACCCGGGCACCGCCTACACCCTGTCCGGGAACTTCCTCGACGGGCCGGTGGACACCTTCGACCCGACGGTCTTCGGCATCTCGCCGCGGGAGGCCGCCGGCATGGACCCGCAGCAGCGGCTGGTCCTCGAACTGGCCTGGGAGGCCATGGAGAACGCCTGCCTGCCGCCGAACGAACTGGAGGGCAGCCGGGTCGGTGTCTTCCTCGGGGCCAGCACGAGCGACTACGTCCGGATGCGGCAGCAGAAGGGCGCGATGGCGGACGTCGACGCCTATCAGCTCATCGGCGAACCGAGCTTCCTGGCCGGCCGGATCTCGTACACCTTCGGTTTCCAGGGCCCCAGCATGGTGATCGACACGGCGTGCTCCTCGTCGCTCGTGGCCCTGGAGCAGGCCGTCCTGTCGCTGCGCTCGGGGGCCTGCGACACGGCCCTGGTCGGCGGCGTGAACCTGATGCTGTCGCCGTACGGTTTCGTGCTGGTCAGCAAG
This sequence comes from Streptomyces sp. NPDC021080, assembly GCF_044333225.1. Classification (NCBI taxonomy): domain Bacteria; kingdom Bacillati; phylum Actinomycetota; class Actinomycetes; order Kitasatosporales; family Streptomycetaceae; genus Streptomyces; species Streptomyces sp. NPDC021080. The sequence goes on from NZ_JBIRQM010000011.1 coordinate 339,113, forward strand.
TTGCGGGCGCTGTCGCCCGACGGGCGCTGCAAGACCTTCGACGCCTCGGCGGACGGCTACGCGCGCGGTGAGGGCGGGGCGCTGTTCGTGCTCAAGCGGCTGAGCGAGGCCGAGGCCGCGGGCGACCGGATCCTCGCGGTGGTACGGGGGGTGGCGACCGAGCACGACGGACGCAGCAGCGGGCTGACCGTGCCGAACCCGGCCGCGCAGCAGAACGTGATCACCTCGGCGCTCAAGGACGCGGGAGTCGCTCCCGCGGACCTGACCTATGTCGAGGCGCACGGCACCGGCACACAGCTCGGCGACCCGATCGAGCTCAAGGCCCTCGACGCGGTGACCGGCACCGGGCGTCCGGCCGACCGGCCGCTGCTGGTCGGCTCGGTGAAGACCAACATCGGGCACCTGGAGCCGGCCGCCGGTGCCGCGGGCCTGCTGAAGGTCGTCCTGGCGCTCCAGCACGAGACGCTCCCGCGCCATCTGCACCTGGAGAACCCCAACCCGCAGGTGCCCTGGGACGCCATCAACCTGAAGGTCACCGCGGAGGAGACCGCGTGGCCCGAGGGTCCGCGGCTCGCGGGGGTGAGCAGTTTCGGCGCGAGCGGCACCAACGCGCACACCGTGCTCGGCGAGGCTCCGCAGCCGGCCCCCCGGGAGGGCGGTCCGCGCCGGGTCGGCCTGCTCACGCTCAGCGCCAACAGCCCCGAAGCGCTGCGCGCGATGGCGGACGCGTACGAGAAGCGGGTGCGGTCGGCGGACCCGCGCACCCTGTCGGACATCTGCTACTCGTCGCACATCGGGCGGGCCCGGATGAAGCACGGACTGAGCGTGACCGGCGACCGTGAGCAACTCGCCGCGGGGCTGGCCGCGTTCGCCGCGGGCGAGCGCGCCGACCAGGTCACGTCGCAGGGCCCGGCGGGCGCGAAGGCCCGCCGTCTCGGCTGGCTGTTCACCGGCCAGGGCTCGCAGTACGCCGGTATGGCCGCCTCGCTCGCGGCGGCCGAACCGGCGTTCGCGGACGCGCTCGCGCAGGTCGTCGAGGCCCTCGACCGGTATCTGGAGGAGCCGCTCGGCCCGGTGCTGAGCGACCCGGAGCGCATCGACCGCACAGGCTTCACCCAACCCGCCCTGTTCGCCGTGGAGTACGCGCTGGCGCGCATGTGGGAGTCCTGGGGCGTCCGGCCGTCCGCACTGATCGGGCACAGTCTGGGCGAGATCACCGCGGCAACGGTCGCCGGGGTGCACTCGCTCGACGACGCGGCACGGCTGGTCACCGCCCGCGCACGGCTCATGGAGGCCCTCCCCGCGGGCGGTGTGATGGAGACGGCCGTCTGCGACGAGGACACCGCGCGCGCGGCGATCGTCGACGCGGGGCCGGTGCCGAACGTCGCGGTGGCGGCGGTCAACGGCCCGACGGACGTGGTCCTTTCGGGCCCCGAGGACGAGATCGCCAAGGTCGTCGACGTGCTCGCCGGGCAGGGGGTCAAGCACCGCAGGCTCGTCGTCTCGCACGCCTTCCACTCCCCGCTGATGGCTCCGATGCTCGACGAATTCCGCAAGGTCACCGAGACCCTGACGTTCCATCAGCCGAAGTATCCGGTCATCTCCAACGTCACCGGCCGCGAGTGGGGCCCCGAACAGCTGCGCCCCGCCTACTGGTCGGAGCACGTGCTCGCGCCGGTCCGCTTCCACGCGGGCGTCACCACGCTGTACGAGACGGGCTGCCGCACGTTCCTGGAGATCGGTCCGGCGCCCGTGCTCCTCGGTCTCGGCGCCCGCTGCCTGCCCGAGGACGGTGTCGCCTGGATCCCGTCGCTGCGCCGGGACCGGGAGGACGAGCACATCGTGGGCCAGGCGCTGGGTGCCCTGCACCACCGCGGTGTGCCGGTCGACTGGAGTTCCGTGCACCGCGACGAGAAGCCCCGGCGCACCTCCCTGCCCTCCTATCCGTGGCAGCGCGAGCGGTACTGGTTCAACGACGACGCGGGCGGCGCGGCACCGGAGTTCACCGCCGACGACGCGCCGGGAGCGCTCTTCGAAGGTCATCTGCTCTCCGGGGCGCCGGCCTTCTCGCCGCGGCTGGACGAACTGTCCGAGGTGTTCGTGCAGAGCGGCCCGGACGGGCGCCGGTCCGTCTCGGCCGGCGGCTTCTGCCACTGGGCGCTGGCGGGCGCGGCGAAGCTGCCCGGGGCACAGCCCCGGCTGGTGGACCGGTTCGTGGTGGGCGAGCCGCTGCTCGTCGATCCGGAACGCCGGCCGGCCCGGATACGGGTCTACGTCCTTCCGCAGGACGACGAGGGGCGCTCGCTGTTCCTGTGCTTCTCCCGGCAGGGCGTGGACTCCGCGGAGAGCGGAAGCTGGCGGCTGCACGCCCGTGGTGTCCTGGTGCGCCGTCCCACGGACACCCGGCACGCGGGCGGCGACCTGGAGACCGTACGGTCGAGGTGCCGGCCCGTCGACCCGTCCGACCTCACGGTTCCGGGGTGGGCCGAACCGGTCCTCAACGAGGTCTACCAGGGGCCCGGCGAGGTGCTCGCCGAGGTCAACCGCGCGGCGGAGGAGCTGCCCAGGGGCGCGCTGCTCGACCTGACGCTGGGGCTGCTGCGGCAGTCCGAGAAGGCCCTGCCCTCCGCCGGTGTCACCGTGCCCACCCCGGTGCCCGAGGGCACCCGCCGCTATGTCCACGGCTGGCTCGACCCGGCGGAGGAGGACGGCGAGCTGCGCGGCGGCCTGGAGATCCTGGGCTCCGACGGGAGCGTGCTGATCATGATGCGGGACGTGCATCTGCGGTCCTCGGCTCCGCCGGCCCGGGACGTCGCGCGCACCGCGCGGGAGGAGACGGTGTGGGAGGAGGTCTGGCGGCCCGCCGGCCCCGGGGCCTTCGAGGAGCGGAGCCTGGCCGGCGAGCGGGTGCTCCTGGTCGGCCCGGGCGGGGCGGCGGCCGGTTCGGACACGGGCGTCCAGGAGTCCGTGGCCAAGCGGCTGGCACTGCGCGGCGCGGTGGTGAGCCACGCCCCGGCCTCGGCCGAGGCGGTGCTGGAGGCCCTCGCGGGGAAGCAGGCGTACGCGCATCTGGTGCTGCTCAGCGCCCTGGAGCTGCCGACGGGCGACTACGGCGCCGAGACCGTGGGGCAGGCGCGGGCGGAGGCGGAGCACGTGTTCCTGGCCGCCGCCCGGCAGCTGGCCGGGGACGAGTCCGCCACCCGGCTGTGGGTGGTGACGCGCGGCGCCCGGTGGACCGGGCCCGAGCAGCGCGACATCTGCCTGCCCGCCGCCCCGCTGTGGGGTCTGGGCAAGGTGGCCGCGCTGGAACACCCGGAGCTGTGGGGCGGCCTGCTCGACCTCGATCCGGCCGGTGAGCCGGACGAGCCGGAACTGATCGCCGCTCTCCTCGCGACCGGCGGCAGCGAGGACCTGACGGCGCGGCGCGGCGGGACGGTCCTGGTGCCCCGGCTGGTGGCCGCCGGTGCGGACGCCGGCGACACCGGGCGGACCGCTCCCCCGCTGAGCGACCTCGGCAGCTATCTCGTCACCGGCGGCCTCGGCAGTCTCGGCCTGCTGCTGGGCGAGTGGCTCGCCCGCAACGGAGCGGGCACCGTCGTCCTGGCCGGCCGGTCGGGGCTGCCGGACCGCTCGACGTGGGACGACGGGCACCACGACGAGACCACGGCCGCCCGGATCGCCGGGGTGCGCCGGATCGAGGCCCAGGGCGCCGACGTGCGTGTGGTGGCCCTGGACGCCGCCGACGAGACGGCGCTGCGTTCCCTCACCGACCAACTGGGGCTTTCCGGGAGGCCGTTGCGCGGTGTCGTGCACGCGGCCGGGCTGTCCGAACCGCAGTTCCTGCGGGAGAGCGACCCCACGACGTACGACCGCTGCCTGCACGCCAAGGTCGACGGCACCTGGGCGCTGCACAACGCCACGGCCGGCCAGGACCTGGACCTGTTCGTCTGCTTCTCCTCGATCGCCTCGGTATGGGGCTCGCAGCACCTCGCTGGCTACGCGGCGGCCAACGCCTTCCTGGACTCCTTCGCGCACTTCCGGCAGGCCAGGGGGCTGCGTGCCACGACGGTGAGCTGGGGTCCCTGGGCCGCGCGGTCGGGGCTCGCGGACGACTCGGTGATGGCGTTCCTGCGTTCCATCGGGCTGGTCCAGCTCGACCCCGATCACGCGCTCGAACTCCTCGGCGAGGCCGTGGCCGACGGGGTGGCGCACCGCACCGTGTGCGCGGCGGACTGGACCCTGTTCCGCGACCTGATGGAGGCGCGCCGCGAGCGGCCCCTGCTCAGCGAGATCCGCAGCGCACCCGCCGCCGGCCGCACCGACGGTGCCGGACCGAGCCCCCTGACGGCCCGGCTGGCGGGACTCTCCGGCGACGAGCGTCTGGCCGAGCTCAACGAGTACGTCCGCGTGCAGCTCGCCGGGATCCTGCGCCTGGAGCTGGACCCGCTCACCGAGGACACCCGGCTCGCGGACATGGGGCTGGACAGTCTGATGGTGATGGAGCTGATCAGCCGCTGCCGTGACGATCTGGGCCTGGAGATCAGCAGCCGTGACTTCTTCGCCTGCCCCGGCATCCACTGGGGTTCCTTCCTCCACGAACTGATCGAGGAGAAACTCCTGGCGCCCACCGGCGCCTCCGGCCCCGAGCGGCCGGCGGACCGGGACTGACCGACCGGGCCCGCGCCGCGCGGCGGACGGCGCCGCGCGGCGCGGGCCTCGCACCACCACTCCGCCCCGACCTCTGGAGGAACGAGCATCATGCAACCGCTGCCCGCGTCCGGCTCGCCCGACAAGGCCGTCCACGACGTCGCCATCCTGGGCGCCGGCATCGCCGGCTCCATCCTCGCGGCCATCCTGAGCCGCAACGGGGTGAAGACGGTCCTCATCGACGCCGGCACCCATCCGCGCTTCGCCGTGGGCGAGTCCACGATCCCGTACACGTCCGTGATGCTGCGGATCCTCGCCGCGCGCTACCGGGTGCCGGAGATCGCGCATCTGAGCCACTTCTCCACGATGCGCTCCAAGGTGTCCTCGAACTCGGGCCAGAAGCGCAACTTCGGGTTCGTGTACCACCGGGAGGGCGAGGCCCAGGCGGCCGACGAGATCAACCAGTTCGTGATCCCGGTGGCCCTGTCCACCGAGTCGCACATGTTCCGCCAGGACGTCGACTCGTACATGTTCAACGTGGCGTTGCGCTACGGCGCGGTGCCGCGGCTCGGCACCCGGGTGTCGGACGTCGAGGTGGACGGTTCGGGAGTCACCCTCGCGGTGGAGAACGGTCCGGCGATCCGCGCCCGGTACGTCGTCGACGCGGGCGGCCACAACTCGCCGCTCGCCAGGAAGTTCGCCCTGCGCGACGAGGTGCCGCAGCAGCGCACCCACTCCCGGACCCTCTTCACCCACATGATCGGGGTACGGCCCTACGACGACTGCCCGGCCGGCCGGGCGCACGCCAACCCGAGCCCCTGGCACCAGGGCACCCTGCACCACGTCTTCGACGGCGGCTGGGTGTGGGTCATCCCCTTCGACAACCACCGGGGCGCCACCAACCGGCTGTGCAGCGTGGGCCTGACGCTCGACCCGCGCAAGCACCCGCGCACGGACCTCGCGCCGGAGCAGGAGTTCGCGCAGTTCCTGGAGCGCTTCCCGGACGTGGCACCGCAGTTCAAGCAGGCGAAGGCGGCCCGGCCGTGGGTGTCGACCGGACGGCTGCAGTACTCCTCGCACCAGGTCGTCGGCGACCGGTTCTGCCTGACCTCGCACGCGGCGGGCTTCGTCGACGCCCTGTACTCGCGCGGCCTGACCAACACCACGGACGTGGTCAACTCGCTGGCCTGGCGGCTGATCGAGGCGGCCGAGGACGACGACTTCTCGGCCGAACGGTTCGCGCACGTGGAGACCCTCCAGCAGGGCCTCGTGCGCGCGCACGACGAGGTCGTGGCGTCCTCCTTCACCTCCTTCCGCGAGTACGGCCTGTGGAACGCCACGTTTCGCATGTGGGCGCTGGGCACGGTGCTCGGCACGCTCAACGCCCAGGACGCGCTCGTCCGGTTCCAGCGGTCGCAGGACCCCATGGTGTGGCGGGAGCTGGAGGCACAGCCGCACCCCGGCGCCCTCTTCCCCGCGAGCGTCGGCTTCAACAAGATCACGGACGCCGCGTGGGCCGCCTGCCGGGACGTCGAGGCCGGGCTGATGACGTCCGACCGGGCCACCGGCGAGCTGTTCGACCTGCTGCAGGACGACGCCTACGCCCCGCCGCCGTTCGGTCTGCACGACCCGGCGAACCGCTTCTACAACCCGAATCCGGCCCGCATGATCCGCACCATGCACTGGGCCAGGCACGGATCGGCGGCCGCGGACACCGGCCCCGTGGTGGCCGGCGCGCTCGGCGGCTTCCTCCGCTCCCGCCTGCGCAGGCACTCATGAGAAAGGACGGGCCGATGCCGAGGAAACACCCCACGGAACGAACCGCGGCAGGATCCGCACCGGGCCCGGGCTGGGCCGACGGCGCCGAGACGGTGACGGCGGCCGAGTCGGCGCTGCCGTTCGAGCCGGTGGACGAGTCCGGCCCGCCCGCCGCGCCGGGGTCCGCCCCCGCGCGCGCCGCGCGCCCCGCCGACCCGGCGCGGCACGCGGTCGCCGTGCTCGGCGCGCACCTCGGGGGCGGGATGCTCGCCGCGGTCCTCGCCCGGGCCGGGATCGACGTGGTGCTGGTGGACTCGCCGCACGACACGAGCGCCCCGTCGGGTGAGACGACGGTCCCCTACACCGCGGAGGTCTTCGAGCTGCTGGCCCGCCGCTACGGCGTACCGGAGCTCGCCGCTCTCGGGCATTTCGGCGAACTGCCGGCCGAGGTGCGCGCCACGTCGGGCGTCAAGTCGAGCATCGGCTTCGTGTACGCGCGTCCGGGCGCCCGGGTCCGGCCGCACCAGATGGTGCAGTTCAACGTGCCGAGCGAGCACGGCGAGTCCCATCTGTACCGGCCCGATGTCGACGCGTGGGTGCACGGCATCGCGGCGAAGTACGGCGCGAGGGTGCCCGAGGGCCGGGCCGTGCTCACCGAAGTACGGGGCGAGGCGGGCGACTTCACCGTCGAACTGGCCGACGGAAGCAGCGTGCGGGCGGCGTTCGTGGTCGACATGTCGGGTCCCGACGCGCCGATGCTGCGCCGCCTGGGTCCCGGGCCGGCGCTGCGTCCGCTGCGGCACTCGTCACGGGTGCTCACCGCGCATCTGCGGGGGGTCCGTCCGCTGGAGCGGCGGGTGGATCCCGGCAGGGGCGGCACACCGTGGACCGGCGGCACGACGCAACTGGTCTTTCCCGGCGGGTGGATCCAGCTCGTCCCGTTCGGCGACCGGCGCAGCGGCGAGACATCGCTGACCAGCGTGGCCGTGAGTCTGGACGCCAAACTCTGGCCGCAGACGTCGGCCTCCCCGGAGGAGGACTTCCAGCGGCTGGTCCGGCAGTTCCCCGATCTGCAGTGGCAGTTCGCCGAGGCGACCGCGGTCCGCCCCTGGACGGGGTCGGAGTCCTGGCAGTACTGCGCCGACACCACGGCGGGCGACGGTTTCGTCGTCCTCGAACGCTCCGCCGTACGCTGTGACTTCACCCTCTCCCGGGACGTCACGCTCACCGCGGAGCTGGTCCACGAGGCCGCCTCGCACATCGTCTCCGCCGCGGACAGCGGGGACTGGTCGGCCGAGCGGTTCCGGCCCCTCGAGGCGTTCCAGGCCCGCCTGATCGAGCACGGCGACCGGCTGCTGCGTACGGCGCTGACCGCGACCTGTGACTTCCGGCTCTGGAACGCCTTCTCCCGGGTGTGGCTGCTGCACTCCATGTTCGCCGCCCTGTCCCTGAAGCGGGCCCGCAACGACGCCCTCGCCTCACCCGGACAGCCGGGCCAGTGGCGGGAGTTGGAGCGCTACCGGGGCGCGGGGCTGTGGTTCCCGGTCTATCCCGGGTTCGTGGCCCTCTTCGACGAGATGGACCAGGTCGCGCGGCGGGTGGCGGACAACCGGCTGGCGCCGGGTGCGGCAGCCGAGCGAATTTTCGGCCAGTTGCGGAAGGCCTCGTTCGTCCCGCCGCTCTTCGCCTTCGGCGATCCGACCGATCGCTACTACAACTTCACCCCGTTGAAACGAGTCAAGGTGCTGCTCTGGGCCAAGCGGAGGGCGCCGTACCTGGTTCGACGGGTCCTCACCCCGGGAGCCACCGTTCTGCCCGACACCGAACGGTAGGCGGCTTCCCACAGCAACCTCACAGGTGGCCGCGAGAATCGGACGCGGGAACCGCCGTCGCCGGAACCCGCCCGAGCGGACCCGGCGGCGGCGGTTCCCTGCCGCTCGGACGCCCGGCGGCACCCCCGCGACTGACCGGATCCGGCCAGCACGGGCACCGGTTCACGATCAGCACTCGACACCACCCCCGACTGCCGGAATGCTCACTACTGGGGAGTCTTCCCATGTGGGATGCTGCTATGGTCGATTTCCTGCATGAATGAATTAATCCCGAAGGGGGACTGGTGGCTACCGGAAACGGGATCCCCTGCGCCGAGCCGGCAAACGCCCAGCCGGGCGTCACCGCCCAGAGCCGCCGATCGTCCTCGCGCGGTGGCGGCAGGCGACCGGGCCAGAGCAGCACCAAGGAGCAGATCCTCACGGCCGCGCTCGAACTCTTCGCCGCCAAGGGCTACTCGGGAACCACCATGCGGGGCATCGCCCAGCAGGCCCAGGTCGACCCGGCACTCATCCACCACTTCTTCAGCAACAAGGAAGGCGTCTTCCAGGACGCGGTCGCGTCCCGGGTCGACATGACGTCCCTCTTCGACTCCCTCACGGACCTGGACGCCGGGAGCGAGCCGGCGCCCGGACGCCGCGGCGAACTGGTCGCCCGGGCGTTCCTCTCCTTCTGGGAGGACGAGGCGACGAGCCCCGCGCTGATCGCCGTCTACCGTGCGGGACTCTCCGACGAGGCGGCCGCGAAGACCTTCCGGAAGCAGATCGAGGACGGCTTCGAGGCCTGTGTACGACGGCTCACGCCCGCGGAGAGCGACCGTGTCCCGGCCTTCGCCTCGCTCGTGTCCGCCCAGCTCTCCGGCCTGGTGACGCTGCGGTACGTGCTGCGGATGGAACCGCTGGCCTCACTCGACTTCGAGGAACTCGTCGAGTGGTTCGCGCCCGCCGTCCAGGTCCACTTCGACCGGATCGCCGAGAGCTGACGAGGCGTCCGGGACGGCCCGGCCGGCCGGCCCGGGAACGAACCCGCCACCCGTCCCGTGGGACTCACCGCCGGATCGCCGGAACTGCGGCCCGCGGACCGCCCCGGGCCACGACGGAACCCTGGGACGTGGAAGCCTGAAGCGCGCCGTCCCCGGATCGTGCTCGGAGCGGGCGTGCGCCAGGACGAACACGCCTCGGCCGGCCGCGACCGCGGCCACCGCCCCGACGAGCGCACCCTGGACTCCACCGGAATAACGGTCACCGAGGACGACCACGCCGACGACCGCGGCGAAGACCGGGTTGACCAGCGTCATGGTGGCGAGTGGAGCCTCCAGGCTTCCCCGGTAGGCGAGTTGGCACAGGACGAGGCCCGTGGTCGCCAGCAGGACGACGCCGGCCGTGAGCAGGACCGCCGAGGCCCGAAGCCGTGACACACCGCCTTGCGACAGCTCCAGAACCGCTGTCTGCGTGAGAGCCGAGGCGGCCCCGAAGGCGACCCCGGCGGCCGTCGCGTACCAGAGGCCGGCCGTCATCGTACGTCTCGCCAGGGCGGCCCCGGCCACCGCGGCCACGAGGAGCGCCACGGTCAGTACCGCCACGCCGGCCACCTGGGACGCACCGAGCGGCCTGCCCGCCGGCGCGGACCGGGTCACCAGGAGCAGTCCGGCGACGCCGGTCACGGTGAGGGCGATCCCCGAACACTGCGCGGCGCTCACCTTTCCGCGCAGGACGACGGCGGACAGCACGGGCGCCGCCACCAGCGTCAGCACTCCGAGCATCTGGACCGCGACAAGTGAGCCGAACCCCAGGGCCGCCGTGTGCAGCGCGGCGCCCACCAGGTTGAGCGACAGGGACACCCACCAGGTGGCTCCGCGCAGCACCCCTCCCCTCCCCCATGCACCCCGCGCACCCCGCGCACCCCGCGCACCCCGCGCACCCCGCGCACCCCGCGACGACGCGACCGCCCGCTGTGCGACGGCCGCACCGGCGTACGCGAGGGCGGAGGCCGCACCGAGCGTGAGAACCGAGAACACGGTTCGTCCTTTCACCGCGGAGAAGGATGAGGTCCACCGACTGCCGGCCGGGCGGGCGGCACGTATGCCGCCCGCCCGGCCGGCACGGGTACCGGATCGAGTACCCGGCCCGGTCAGGCGCCTCCGGGAACGTCCGCGATGTCCTCGGGGCGGACCTTCGGCAGTGCGAGAACCAGCAGGCAGGACAGGCCGAAGCAGCCGATCTGCCAGAACACGACCTGCTCGAAGCTGTCCCCGAAGTTGGACTTCCGGGCCTCGGGCACGGCCGTGCCGAGGACCGCGGCCCGCACCTTCTCCTTGGTCTCCGCGGGCATCGGCGCGTCGGCCACCCGCTTCTCGACGGCCGCACAACTCGCCGGTGTCGCGGTCAGGTCCTTCTGGTTCATCCTGTCGTGGAAGCAGGTCTGGAAACCGTTCGTGACCTGCGCCTGCTGCTCCTGGGACAGCCCGGCCGCGGCGAGGTCCGACCGCAGCGTCGGCAGGGCCGTCCGGCTGGCCGCGTCCGCGTTCGAGCCGAGAAGCCCGTAGAAGAGGATGCCCGCGACGGCGATGCCGACCGCGATGCCGACCTGCTGCACGGTGGCGAGCATGCCCGACGCCGAACCGGCCTCACGGGAACGGATGCCGGCCAGGATGATCCCGGTGCACGGGGCGAGGAAGAACCCGCCGCCGAGGCCCGCGATCATCAGCGAGGGGACCAGCTGGTAGCCGTGCAGATCCGATCCGGCCCAGTGCAGGGTGCCGATCACCCCCGACATGCCGACGAGCAGCAGCCCCGTGCCGAGCGCGAGGGTCTTGGTGCCGAGCCGCTTGACCACGGCCGCCGAACGGGCGGAGCCGACCGCGATGAGCGCGGCGAAGCCGAGGCTGACGAAACCGGCGGAGATCGGGGTGTACCCGAAGCCGATCTGCAGGCTCATGAAGAAGACCATGAAGAACGACGGGATACCGGCGAAGAACACCACGCTGATCACGAGGCCGACGGTGAACGACCGCTCCTTGAACAGCCCGGTCGGCACGAGCGGCGACTTGTCCGCCCGGTGCGACAGCCTGTTCTCGTACCAGAAGAACCCGGCCAGTACGACGGGGCTCAGCACCAGCAGCGCCAGACTCCAGCCCGGCCAGTCGTGTTCACGGCCGATGACCAGCGGCAGGATCAGGCTGAACAGCCCCGTGCTGAGGATGAGCGCACCCGCCACGTCGAGTCGGCGCGCGCCGCCCCCGGAGGACTCCGGGATCTTGGCCAGGCCCAGGAGTAAGGCGACCAGGCCGACGGGCAGGTTGACGTAGAAGATCGCGCGCCAGTCGGTGTCCAGGATGTTGAGCTGGATCAGCCAGCCGCCGAGCACCGGCCCGAGCACCGTGCCGAGACCGACCGAAGCCCCGTACATGGCAAGGGCCTTGGGGCGCTCCTTCGCCGAGAAGGTGACCTGGATGATCGAGAGCACCTGCGGGAACATCAGGCCGGAACACATGCCCTGGAGCACCCGGGCCCCGATCAGGAACGTCGGGTTCGGTGCCGCGCCGCACAGCGCCGAGGCGAGGGTGAAGCCCAGCATGCCGATCAGGAAGATCTTGCGGCGGCCGTGGATGTCGCCGAGCCGGCCGCCGGTGACCAGGACGCACGCGAAGGCGAGCGAGTAGACCGCGACGACCAGTTGGATCTCGGCGAACGTCGAACCGAGGTCGCTCTGCAACGAGGGCAGGGCGACCATCGTGATCGTGGTGTCCAGCATCTGCATGAAGATGGCGGACAGCGTGACGGCGAGGATCACCCAGCGAGCGGGGTTCAGGACGGACCCGGCGCCCGGCGATCCGTCGGGCGATCCGCCAGGCGGAGCCGGCGCCTTCACGCCCGTGTCAATCGATTCCATGTCTCCTCCTTGGGACGCCGTCCGCTGACAGCACCCGCGAATTATTCACTCTCCAATGAAGTCTACGAACACTGAATTCCTATCCGCAAGCTCGACGCCCATGTTCCGGACAGGAGAGGCAGGGCCGACACCCCCCGAGAGGGGCGCGGTTGACGTGCGAAGACACCTGCGGAACAGTCAGGAGCGGGTGCGCCGCGCGCCGTTCCGGATCAGCGGGAGACGCGCCGATCCGGGAGCCCGGCGAAGACGTCGACCGCAGCGGTGACGGGAGCGCGCCCCCTGAACCGGAGGCACACCCCCCCGAGCTGGGGGAGCAAGGCCGATTGCGCGCGGGCCGACGGGCGGGCCACCGACGGACAGACCGACGATGGGTGGACCGACGGCGAGCGGACCGACGATGGACGGGCCGACGGCGGGATCGACGGCGAGCAGACCGGCGACAGAGAGGGCCGACGACGGGCGGGGCCACCAGCGGACGGGTGCCGGCGACAGGTGGACCGATGGTGGGGCTACCGACGGGCGGGCAGCGACGAGCGAGCCGACCCCCCACGGGTCGCGGGTCGGGACAGGGCGCGGGGCGGTTCGCGGGTCGGTTCGCAGGTCGGGACAGGGCACGAGGCGGGTCGCCGGGTCGGGCGCGGGGCGATGAGGCCACGGAAGGGCGCCCAGGACCTGGGCGGAGCGCCCCCACCCCGGCCGGACGGGACAACACCGGCCACCCCTGGTCGCCGGGGCGCACCGGGGACGGGCGAGCCGAACCATGCGCACGCGACGCCGGGCCCGCCGCCGGCCCACGCGGTGGCCGCACGCCCCGGCTCGCCGACGTCAGTCGAGCCGGCCCCCGCCGGACGCGCCGGCCGGACCCCGTTCGACTCGTGACGGCCCCAAGCCCACAGGCCCGCACACCGAACCCGTCACCCCGGACCACGGGACCCGTATCGACACGGGCCGCGGCCCCCGCCCGGGACCACGCCTCAGCAACGCGAACGGTGCACGGGGGCGCACGGGGCCACGGATCCCGAAGGATCCGCGGCCAGGAAGGACGCCACCGCGGGCGCCAGCGCGTTCACCAGTTCGGCGGGATCGGCCTCGTCGGCCAACTCGGCCGGAAGCAGACCCATATGACGTGACGTCATGACGCCCACGAGCAGACTGCTGACGAGCGCCAGCCTGATCCCGTCCGTTTCCGCGACCCCCTCAGGGACGAGCGACTGCCGGAACCGCTCCCTGGCCGCCGGCAGGTCGAGCGCGGAACGCAGCACTCCGAGGATGCGGCGGCACTGCACCGGATCGTTCCAGTCGGCGACGGCGTGCCGCAGCAGCCATTCCGCGGCGTCCGGATCCCGTCGCCCGATCGCCTCCCGGAACACCTCCGCCGGGCGGACCGTCTCGGCGACGACGGCGTCGTACAGCGCCTCCTTGGAGGCGAAATAGTGTCCGATCAGCGCAGGATCACACCCTGCCGCGGCGGCGACGGCCCGCAGTGACGTGTCGCGGTAGCCGAGTTCCGCGAAGAGGTCGCCGGCGGATCGCATGATGGCCTGTCGAGTTCCGGGCGTGCCCCTAGTTTCGGCCACGGCAGCACTTGCTCTCGATCACGAGTCCCCCCGAAGGACGTGCTCCCCGCTCGGCCGTCCCGCGGGTGTCCACAACGACGGGACAGCGTGACACCGAGCCCCACATTAATTCATTGGATCATGAAGTCTACACGCAGTGACTTCTCTGGTCAAAGCTTCGAATCCTCTCCTGTAGCGAACAACTACCCAGCACAGAAGGGCGGTTGGCACGGTACCAGGACAAGCCGACACGCCCCGGTCAGTTGCCGTACCGAGCCGCCACACGACACCCCGACAGACAATTCAACGCCCATTGAAATTAATGGGCGGTCCCCCTACGCTCGCAGCGGGCGCCCAACCCTCGTTCAGTGCGACGGCTCTGCGGGTGCATGCCCGCGCACACGCATTCCGCCCCAGGGAGAGGCACGCGCAGGTGACGAAACAGACGGATCGGCTCGACCGGGTCATCATTCGGTTCTCCGGCGACTCGGGCGACGGTATGCAGCTCACGGGTGATCTGTTCACCTCACAGACGGCGGCCTTCGGCAACGACCTGGCGACGCTGCCGAACTTCCCGGCCGAGATCCGCGCGCCCGCAGGCACCCTGCCGGGCGTGTCCAGCTTCCAGCTGCACTTCGCCGACCACGACATCCTCACGCCGGGCGACGCGCCCGACGTCCTGGTGGCCATGAACCCGGCGGCCCTCAGGGCGAACATCGCCGACGTGCCGCGCGGCGGTGAACTCATCGTCAACACCGATGAGTTCACCGAACGGGCGATGCAGAAGGCGGGTTACGGCACGAGCCCGCTCAAGGACGGCTCGCTGGACGGCTACCACGTCCATCCCGTCCCGCTGACCACGCTCACCGTGGAGGCGCTCACCGGCTTCGGTCTGACGCGCAAGGACGCGGACCGCTGCAAGAACATGTTCGCGCTGGGCCTGTTGTCGTGGATGTACCACCGGCCGACCGAGGGAACCGAGAAGTTCCTGCGGACCAAGTTCGCCAAGAAGCCCCACATCGCCGAGGCGAACCTCGCGGCGTTCCGCGCGGGGTGGAACTTCGGTGAGACGACCGAGGACTTCGCCGTCTCCTACGAGGTCGCGCCGGCCTCGAAGACGTTCCCGACCGGCACCTACCGCAACATCTCCGGGAACCTGGCCCTGTCGTACGGCCTGGTCGCCGCCTCCCGGCAGGCCGACCTGCCGCTCTACCTGGGCTCCTACCCCATCACCCCGGCCTCGGACATCCTGCACGAGCTGTCGAAGCACAAGAACTTCGGGGTGCGCACCTTCCAGGCCGAGGACGAGATCGCCGCCGTCGGCGCGGCGCTCGGCGCGGCGTTCGGCGGCTCCCTCGCCGTCACCACCACATCCGGGCCCGGCATCCTGCTCAAGGCGGAGACGATCGGCCTGGCGGTGAGTCTCGAACTGCCCCTGGTGATCGTGGACGTCCAGCGCGGCGGTCCGTCGACCGGGCTGCCGACCAAGACCGAGCAGGCCGACCTGCTGCAGGCGATGTACGGGCGCAACGGCGAGGCCCCGGTA
>NZ_JBIRQM010000012.1:0-139324 GCF_044333225.1 Streptomyces sp. NPDC021080
GCTTCTTGGCGAACTTGGTCCGCAGGAACTTCTCGGTTCCCTCGGTCGGCCGGTGGTACATCCACGACAACAGGCCCAGCGCGAACATGTTCTTGGAGCGCTCGGCTTCTTTACGGGAGAGCTCGAAGTCCTTCAGCGCCTCGACGGTCATCGTCGTGAGCGGGACGGGATGGACGTTGTAACCGTCCAGTGAGCCGTCCTCCAGCGGGCTGGCGGCATAGCCGACCT
The DNA here is from genome assembly GCF_044333225.1 of Streptomyces sp. NPDC021080. Taxonomy (NCBI): domain Bacteria; kingdom Bacillati; phylum Actinomycetota; class Actinomycetes; order Kitasatosporales; family Streptomycetaceae; genus Streptomyces; species Streptomyces sp. NPDC021080. Next base: position 229 of record NZ_JBIRQM010000012.1, read on the forward strand.
TCTGCATCGCCCGTTTGGTGAACTCGTCCGTGTTGACGATGATCTCGGCGCCGCGCGGCACGTCGGCGATGTTCGCCCTGAGGGCCGCCGGGTTCATGGCCACCAGGACGTTGGGCGCGTCGCCCGGTGTGAGGATGTCGTGGTCGGCGAAGTGCAGTTGAAACGACGAAACGCCCGGCAGTGTGCCTGCGGGCGCGCGGATCTCGGCAGGGAAGTTCGGCAGGGTCGAGAGGTCGTTGCCGAAGGAGGCCGTCTCGGATGTGAAGCGGTCGCCGGTGAGCTGCATGCCGTCACCGGAGTCCCCCGCGAACCGGATGATGACCCGGTCGAGCCGGCGGACGTCCTTCGCCCCCGGCGGTTTGCGCTGTTCTCCTACGACGGCTTCGTCGGCCTGTTCCGCTGGGCTGCTGACCTTGCTCGTCACTGAACTGGACCTCCTTTGAGGCGGCTGTCCGGGAGTGGCCTTCCCGCAGACCCTTCCTTTTCCAACCCTACGTCGGTAAGGGTCGCCTTCCTTAGGCCATTCGCATGGTGGACACCGTTTTGAGACGATCTGACATCATGATGTGTCACGATTTTTCCGCCCCCGGCCTCTTCCTTGAACGACGTTCCCCGCCCGTCCTTTGGTTCCGCTCGACAGCTGACAGACTGTCAGTTCTTCATGAGTTCAGGTATGTGAGGACGGCCAGAACACGCCGGTGATCCCCGTCACTTTGTGACAGGCCGAGCTTCTGGAAGATGTTGCTGACGTGCTTCTCGACGGCGCCGTCGCTGACCACCAGCTGCCGGGCGACGGCGGAGTTCGTCCGGCCCTCGGCCATGAGCCCGAGAACCTCGCGTTCCCTCGGTGTCAGTCCGGCCAGCACGTCCTGCTTGCGGCTGCGGCCCAGCAGCTGCGCCACGACCTCCGGGTCGAGCGCGGTACCCCCCTGGGCCACCCGCACCACGGCGTCCACGAACTCGCGCACCTCGGCGACCCGGTCCTTGAGCAGGTAGCCGACGCCGCGGCTCGAACCGGCCAGCAGTTCGGTGGCGTACCGCTCCTCCACGTACTGTGACAGTACGAGCACACCGAGTCCCGGATGGGACTTGCGCAGTTGCACGGCCGCCCGCACGCCTTCGTCGGTGTGCGTCGGCGGCATCCGTACGTCCGCGACGACGACGTCCGGCAGCGCGTCCTGCGCCGCGAACTCGGTGATGGTCTTGATCAGCGCGTCGCCGTCACCGACCCCTGCCACGACATCATGTCCGCGGTCGGTCAGCAACCGGGTCAGGCCCTCCCTGAGCAGCACTGAATCCTCGGCGATGACTACCCGCACCCTGTCCTCCACGATTCCTCGGCCCCCCAGAGCCCGCCCCCGGCCGCCCCCGGCTCCACCGGGTTCGTGCCCGCTCGTACGACAGACCCCAGCATTCCAGCATTCGGATCGGGACGCGCCCGAGCGGCGTGAAGAGGGGCCCGTGAAGGGCGCCGGGAAGGATCCTGGTGCCTTGAGCCCGGCGCCCCGGCCCGGGCGGGGGCCGGGCCGGCGGTAGGGGCGTGCCGCCCGGTTCCGGCTCGGCGGCGGGGACGTGCCGCCCGGTTCCGGTCTCCGCGCGGGACCGGCTCGGCGCGGGGCGTACCGCAAGGGCGCCGGCCCCGGTTTCCGCCTGCCGCCCCCGCGGGGCGCGTCCGGCGGGCCGCCGGTCCCGGCTCCGCCCTTCGCCACCCCCGCAGGGGTACGCATACGGCGGGTACCCCGGTGGGGTGCACCCGGGGTACCCGCCGTATGCGCAGGTGTCTCAGCCCCGCCAGGGCAGCTCCGCCGTGATGCGGGTGGGACCGGCCGGGGGCGAGTCCACCACCAGGATCCCGTCCACCGCGTCGAGCCGCTCCGTGAGCCCCGCCAGGCCCGACCCCCCGGTGACACCGGCTCCGCCGACTCCGTTGTCGCCGACCTGGATCATCAGCCGGTTCTCCACCCGCCACACATCCACGGTGGCCCGCGTCGCCCGGGAGTGCTTGCTGACGTTCTGCAGGAGTTCGGAGACGGTGAAGTAGGCGATCCCCTCGATCGCGGGCGCCGGCCGCGCCGCCAGATCCACGTCCACCTGCACCGGCACCGTGCACCGCGAGGCCACCGCGGACAGCGCGGCGTCGAGCCCGCGGTCGGTCAGCACCGCCGGATGGATGCCGCGCGCGAGATCCCGCAGTTCCTGCAGCGCCGTCTTGACCTCGCCGTGCGCCTCGTCCACCATCCGCGCCGCGGCCTCGGGGTCCTCGGCCAGTTTCTCCTTGGCGAGCCCCAGGTCCATCGCCAGAGCGACGAGCCGGGCCTGCGCCCCGTCGTGCAGATCGCGCTCGATACGGCGCAGATCGGCGGCGGCCGTGTCGACCACGACCCCCCGGTCGGACTCCAGCTCCACCACGCGCGTGGCCAGCCGCGAGGGGCCGAGCAGTCCGTGCACCATCAGCCGGTCCACGGTCGTCAGCGCCCGCACGATCCACGGGGTCGCCATGGTGAAGAGCAGACCCACCAGCGCGGTCACCGTGATCTCGAACGGGTTGTCCAGGTAGATCGCGTGCGTGCTGTCGCCGTACAGCTGGAGACCGTCCTGACCGCCGTACATCGGGAAGGCCCAGAACCACAGCGGATACGTCAGCAGCGCCCACCCGTACACCCAGAAGTTCAGCGCCACGACGAAGGAGAACACCGACCACGGGAACTGGATCACCGCGTACAGCAGGTGCCGCCACGACGTGCCGCTCTTGAGCACGGCGCCCATCCACGCCATCGCCCCGTGCTTCTTCGCCCTGAGCGGCTCGGGCTCGGCCACCTCGACACCGAGCAGTCCGCGCGCCCGCGCCCGCTCCAGCGAGCCGAGGCCCCGGCAGCCGGCCAGGGCCGCGGCGAGCACCGGAACACCGAGGAAGGTGATCAGCAGGCCCATGCCGAGCGAGACCATCGTGACGGCGAACGTGAACATGAGGATCCCGAGAGGCAGACCCAGCATCACGTAGCCGAACTCGCGCCAGCTGCGGGCCTCGAACGGCGCCCGCAGCGGGGCCGGAAGACGGTGCCGCCGTCCGCCGGTGCCCGCCTCGTCGAATCCGGACCCGCCGCGGTGCCCGTATCCGTGTCCGTACTCCGTGGCCATGGGGTCCGTCCGTTTCTCTGGTCTCGTCCTGCGCCTCGACCCGTGTCCCGCGCGTCGGCTGCTTCCTCAAGCCTGCCGTCCGGGACGCCCGCCGGACATGGAGCGGATCGGCGTCTTGAACGGGGGGTTTTCCCTACCTCGACGAGCCCGGGAGGTCCGCCGGCCGGGGGTCCGGCCATCGGGAGGCGTTCTCGGAACCACTCCGGCCGGAGACCTCCATCGAGTGAACCGCGGGCTCGTTCCGACGGTGACCGCGCGGGCTCGTTCCGACGGTTACCGTGCCGGCTCGTTCTGGCGGTCCCGCCACGGCAGTTCGGCCGTGATGACCGTCGGGCCGCCCACCGGTGAATCGACGACGAACAGCCCGTCCACCGCGCCGAGCCGGTCCGCGAGCCCCGCCATGCCCGTACCGCCGTCGACGCCGGCCCCGCCGCGGCCGTCGTCCCTGACCTGGATGAGCAGACGATCGTCCGTCCGCCAGACGTCGACCGACGCGGACCTCGCCCCGCTGTGCTTGCTGATGTTCTGGAGCAGTTCGGAGACGGTGAAGTACGCGATGCCCTCGATGGCGGCGGCCGGCCGCGTCTCCAGTTCGGAGGTCACCTTCACGGGCACGGTGCACCGCGAGGCGATCGAGGACAGGGCGGCGTCCAGACCCCGGTCGGTGAGGACCGCCGGATGGATCCCGCGGGCCAGGTCACGCAGTTCCTGGAGGGCGAGCTTCACCTCGCCGTGCGCCTCGTCGACCATCGACGCCGCGGCGTCGGGGTCCTCCAGGAGCTTCTCCTTCGCCAGGCCGAGCCCCATCGCGAGGTTGACGAGCCGGGCCTGCGCCCCGTCGTGCAGATCGCGCTCGATACGGCGCAGGTCGGCGGCGGCCGTGTCGACCACCACCCCGCGGTCCGACTCCAGTTCGGCGATGCGCCGCTCCAGCTCGTCGGACGGCGACAGCAGCCCGCGCACCATCGCCCGGTCCACGTTCGTCAGCCCGCGCGCGATGAACGGCAGCACCGGCCACAGCACGAACAGCGACACGAGCGTGATCGTGAAGGTGGCGATGCCCCAGGGCAGCCGTATCAGGTCGTACAGCACCGCCCGCCAGCCCACCGGGTCCTTCAGGCTCGACCACAGCCAGCCGAAGAAGCCGGTCCGGCGCACCGGCAACGGGCTCGGCTCGTCGATCCGCAGCCCCAGCAGCCGCCGCGCCCGCGCCCGCTCCAGCTTGCCCAACTGCCGCGAACCCCGCAGCCCGGCCGCGAGCAGCGGCAGTCCGACGACGGTGACGGCGAGCCCCGCACCCGTGGCGAGCATCGTCACCACGTACACGAACCCGACGATCGAGGCCGGCAGGTTCACCAGGAGATGGGAGATCTCCTTCCAGGTCACCGGGTCCAGCGCGAGACGTACGGCGGGCGGCCGGTCGCCGTCGGACGGGTCGTCCGACGGACCGGCGGGCGGAATGCGTTCGGTCATATCCGCTAGCCTGCCCGGCGGCGCGCCGCCGCGCCATGAGGTGGGCCGCCGCGATGCACTGGGGATAACCCCACCCCCAGGAAAAGACGTGTTTCACACCGTGAGACGTGAACACGTCATCGAGGGCCGAGGGATGGTCGGGGCGTGACGGGCTGCTTACGCTCTCTTTAGCAGGCCCTAGACTCCCGTCCGTACAGATCGTCGAACATGGCGCATCACAGAGTGCGCGACGGCGTACGACAGGGCGCAACGAGGTCAGGGAGTGAGGGGCTGACGTGCCGGAACCGACCGTTGTCACGGCGACCGGGGCCGTCGTCGCGGCGGACTACTTCCAGTCCTACTCGGTCGTCGGACTGCTCGCCGTCGTGGGCGTGCTGTTCGTCGCCGTGGCCTTCGGGGCGGGCCGCCTGCTGCGGCCCGTGGTCCCGACCCCCGAGAAACTCCTGACGTACGAGTGCGGCGTCGACCCCGTCGGCGAGGGCTGGGCCCACACCCAGGTCCGCTACTACGTCTACGCCTTCCTCTACGTCATCTTCGCCGTCGACTCGATCTTCCTCTTCCCCTGGGCCACGGTCTTCGCCGCTCCCGGCTACGGCGCGGCGACGCTCGTCGAGATGTTCATCTTCCTCGGCTTCCTGGCCGTGGGCCTGCTGTACGCATACAAGAAGGGCGTCCTGACATGGACGTGACCCCCTCCGCCCAGGAGCAGCCCGTGCCGGCGCCGGTACCGCTGCCCGAGCCGAAGCGGCTCGGCGTGCTCGCCCGCCTCGCGCCCGAGCCCATGAAGGTGGTCCTGAACTGGGGCCGCCGCTACTCGCTCTGGGTCTTCAACTTCGGCCTCGCCTGCTGCGCGATCGAGTTCATCGCCGCGTCGATGGCCCGCCACGACTTCATCCGCCTCGGCGTGATCCCGTTCGCGCCGGGACCGCGCCAGGCCGACCTGATGGTGGTGTCGGGCACGGTCACGGACAAGATGGCGCCCGCGGTCAAGCGCCTGTACGAGCAGATGCCCGAGCCGAAGTACGTCATCTCCTTCGGCGCCTGCTCCAACTGCGGCGGCCCCTACTGGGACTCCTACTCCGTCACCAAGGGCGTCGACCAGATCATCCCCGTCGACGTCTACGTGCCCGGGTGCCCGCCCCGCCCCGAGGCCCTGCTCCAGGGCATCCTCAAGCTCCAGGAGAAGATCGCCCGGGAATCCCTGGGGGAGCGCTACGGCACCGACGCGCCGCGCCCGTCGGCCGCCGCACTCCAGAGCGGCCTGGTGAAGCCGCCGGCCCCGTCGGCCCCGAGCGTTCCGGACACGGCTGCCACCGCCCCCGGTGAGGAGGAGCGATGACCGTCGGCTGGCTTCCCGGCCCCGCCGAGGAACTCTTCGGCCCCGACGCCACGGCCGAGGAGTCCTACGAGGTCCTGACGGTCGACGTGCCGCCGGCTTCCTGGATCGCGGCCCTGGAGACGGCCCGCTCCACCCTGGGCTGCACCTACTTCGACTGGCTGAGCGCCGTCGACGAACCCGGTACGGGCTTCCTCGTCTCGGCCCATGTCGTCGCCCTGTCCCCGCTGCGCCGCCTCCTCGTCCGTACGACCGTCCCGCACCCGGTCCCGGTCCTGCCGTCGGCGGTCTCCGTCTACGCGGGAGCCGCCTGGCACGAGCGCGAGACCCACGAGATGTTCGGGGTGACGTTCGAGGGCCACCCCGGCCTCGACCCCCTGCTGCTCCCGGAGGGCTTCGAGGGCCACCCCCTCCGCAAGGACTTCGTCCTGGCCGCCCGCGTGGCCAAGGCCTGGCCCGGCGCGAAGGAACCCGGCGAGTCCGAGCACGGTGGCCCCAAACGCCGCCAGATGCTGCCGCCCGGCGTCCCCGACCCCAACGAGTGGGGCCCGCTCAAGGGCCAGCTTCCCCCCGCTCCGGCCCGCCCGGCCCGTGGTGCGGCCCGCCCCGCCGGTGACCGCCCGGTCCGCAGGGCCCGTACGGCGGGGGAGGGCTCGGCCAGTCAGACACCCGCCGCCCCCGCCGACGCCGGCGGCACGGCGTCCGCGTCCGCGTCCGCAGCCGCAGCCGCAGCCGCAGCCGCAGCCGCAGCCGCAGGAGCGGGAGCGGGTGCTACGGGAGCAGCCGCGGGGTCCGTCGCGGCGGGTACCGCCTCCGGTGCCGAGGCCGCTCGCCCCGCACGCCGATCCCGCAGCGCGAGCCAGGGCTCAGCCAGCCAACGAACCCAGCAGCCGCCCGCCCCACCGGCGGCGCCCGGGAACGAGCCGACGGCCACACCGACACCGACGGCTGCGCCGGAACCGCAGACTGCGCCGACACCGACGGCTGCCCCGGAACCGAAGGCTCTGCCGGAAGCAGCTGTTCCGAACGAGCCGACGGCCGCGACGGAACCGGCGGCTTCCTCCGGGCCGACCGCTCCGGCGAGTGCCTCGCGGGCAGCAGAGCCCGCCCCGGCGACGAGGCCCGCCAGAAGGCCCGCCGCACCGCGCAGTTCGGACGCGCCGTGGCATCAGCCGAAGCCCGCGTTCGACGACTCGGAACCGAAGCCGGAGCGGGCACAGAAGCCCGAGCCGACCCCCGCGCCGGAGCCCCAGGCCGGGCCCGCCCCGACCTCCGAGGCGAAGCATCAGCCCGAGGCCGGGCTCGCCCCGACTTCTGAGCCGAAGTCGAAACCCGAGCCGAAGTCTGGGCCCGAGCCCGAGCCGAAGCCTGAGCCGAAGCCCGAGCCGCAGGCGAAGGCTGAGCCCCGGCCCGCGGCCGCGCCCGCGCCCGAACCTGAACCCGGCCCCGAACCCCGGCCGGAGTCCTCGCCCGCTCCGGGTGCGAACTCCGAACCCAGCCCCGACGACCCCTCCGGAGGTACGCAGTGAACGACGCTCTCGACGTCGCCCTCCGCCTCCTCGTCGTCTTCGTCGTGTTCCTGACGTTCCCCCTGATCGTCGGCCAGACCGAGCACAAGGTGATGGCCCACATGCAGGGCCGCCTCGGCCCGATGTACGCGGGCGGCTTCCACGGCTGGGCCCAGCTCGTCGCGGACGGCGTGAAGTTCGCGCAGAAGGAGGACATCGTCCCCGCGGGCGCGGACCGGCGTATCTTCCAGCTCGCCCCCGCGGTGGCCCTCCTCCCGTATCTCCTGGTCCTCCTCGCCATCCCGATCGGCCCGGGCGAGGGCGCGGTCGGCCAGGTCGTCGACGCGGGAATCTTCTTCGTCCTCGCCGTCATGGGCGTGGGCGTCCTCGGCTCGCTCATGGCGGGCTGGGCGTCGGCCAACAAGTTCTCCCTCCTCGGCGGCCTGCGCACCGCCGCCCAGCTCCTCGCGTACGAGCTCCCGATGCTCCTGACCGCGGCCTCGGTCGCGATGGCGGCGGGCACGGTCTCGCTCCCCGGCATCGTGGACGCCTTCCGGTGGTGGTGGCTGCCCTGGCAGATTGTCGGCGCGATCGTGTTCTTCGTCGCCGGCCTCGCCGAACTCCAACGGCCCCCCTTCGACATGCCCGTCGCCGACTCCGAGATCATCTTCGGCGCGTACACCGAGTACACCGGCCTGCGTTTCGCCCTGTTCCTGCTCGCCGAGTACGCCGGAATCGTCGTCCTGTGCGGTCTGACCACCGTCCTCTTCCTGGGCGGCTGGCACGGCCCCTGGGGCGCCGACGGCCTCGGCTGGGTCTGGACCCTCCTGAAGGCCGCGATCCTCGCCTTCGTCGTCATCTGGCTCCGCGTCACCTACCCCCGCCTGCGCGAGGACCAGCTCCAGAAACTCTCCTGGACCCTCCTCGTCCCCCTGTCCCTCGCCCAGATCGCCCTCACCGGCATCGTCAAGGTGGTGATCGCGTAACCATGGCCCCCATTCCTGGCTCCGGCCTCGCCAAGGGCCTGGCCGTCACCCTCCGCACGATGACGAAGAAGACCGTCACCGCGCAGTACCCGGACGTCCAGCCCGAACTCCCGCCCCGCACCCGTGGAGTCATCGCCCTCTTCGAGGAGAACTGCACGGTCTGCATGCTGTGCGCCCGCGAGTGCCCGGACTGGTGCATCTACATCGACTCCCACAAGGAGACGGTCCCGCCCGCCGCCCCGGGCGGCCGTGAGCGCAGCCGCAACGTCCTCGACCGCTTCGCCATCGACTTCTCGCTGTGCATGTACTGCGGTATCTGCATCGAGGTCTGTCCTTTCGACGCCCTGTTCTGGACTCCGGAGTTCGAGTACGCGGAGACCGACATCCACGAACTCACCCACGAACGCGACAAGCTCCGCGAGTGGATGTGGACCGTCCCGGCCCCGCCCGCCCTCGACCCCGGCGCCGAGGAGCCCAAGGAGATCGCGGCCGCCCGCAAGACCGCCGACAAACTCGCGGCCGAACAGGCAGCCGAGGCCGAACGAGCGGCCCAGGCAGCCCAGGCGGCTCAGGCGGCCCAGGCCGAAGAGTCGGCCCCGGCGGCTGAGCCGACGCAGCCGACGCAGCCGACGCAGGCAACGAAGCCCGAAGACGCCCGGCGGCCGGAGCCTCCGGTCACACCCCCCTCCGGCCCGCAGGAGGGACAGTCGTGACCTTCGCAGCAGCCACGGCCACGGCGGCCCACGCGGCCACCGTCACCGCCGAGCACCACGGCTTCCTCTCCCCGACCGGCGTCGAGATCGCCTTCCTCCTCGTCGGCCTGCTCACGTTCGGCGCCGCGCTCGTCACCGTCACCACCAAGCAGCTGGTGCACGCCGCCCTGTGGCTGGTGGTCGCCCTCGGTGGCCTCGCCGTCGAATACCTCCTGCTGACGGCCGAGTTCATCGCCTGGGTACAGGTCCTCATCTACGTCGGTTCCGTCGTCGTCCTCCTTCTGTTCGGTCTGATGCTCACCAGGGCCCCGATCGGCCGCTCCCCGGACGCCGACTCCGGCAATCGCTGGGCGGCCCTGACCGTGGCCGTCGCCTCGGCCGGTGCCCTGGTCTGGGTCGTCGTCGACGCGTTCCGTACGACCTGGGTCGATCTGGACGGTGCCGCCGCCGGCTCCACCGAGGTGACCGGAGCGAGCCTCTTCCAGAACTGGGTCCTTCCCTTCGAAGCGCTCTCCGTCCTCCTCCTCGCCGCCCTGGTCGGCGCGATCGTCCTCTCCCGCAAGGCGAAGGCGGACACCGCCGCGGCGGCCACCCCGGCCACCACCCCGCGTGTCCCCGGAAGCCGTGACGGCAAGCAGGACAAGGAAGGTGTCCGCTGATGCACCTCGCCTATCCCGCCGTGCTCGCCGCCCTCCTGTTCTGCACGGGCCTGTACGGGGTCCTGGCGCGCCGCAACGCGATCCTGGTCCTGATGTCGGTCGAGCTGATGCTCAACGCCGTCAACCTGAACCTCGTCGCCTTCGACGTCTGGCTCTCCAGGGCCGCCCTCGACACGCTGCACTCCGGCCAGGCCCTGACCCTGTTCACCATCGCCATCGCCGCCGCCGAGATCGGCATCGGCCTGGCGATCGTCCTCGCCGTGTACCGCAACCGCGGCACCTCGGACATCGACAAGCTCCGCGACACCGCCGAGGGCCACGGCCCGGACGGCCCCGACAGCGACGCCCCCGCGGCCGAGAAGGCTGAGGCCACCGCGTGACCACGACCACCCTCGCCGTCCTCGTCCCCCTCCTTCCGTTCCTCGGTGCCGTCGCCGGACTCCTCCTCGGCCGCACGGCCCCGGGCCTCGTCCGCCCGCTCGCGGTCCTGCCCGTCCTCGCCTCGCTCGCCCTCGCCGTGACGGTCGCGGTCGACCAGGGCGGCGGCCTGGCCATCAACTCGCACACCGAACTCACCCCGACCGGCTCGGTCCCCATCGAACTGGGCCTGCACATCGACGGCTTCGCCGCCCTCGTCGCCGTCCTCGTCGGCGTCGTCGCGACCTGTGTGCAGATCTACTCGACGGGCTACCTGCACGACGACCCGCGCTACCCCTCGTACGCCGCGCTCGTCTCCCTGTTCACCTCCGCGATGCTGGTCGTCGTCTACTCCAGCGACCTGATGGTGCTCCTGGTCGGCTGGGAGATCATGGGCATCTGCTCGTACTTCCTGGTCGGCCACTACTGGGAGACCCCGGAGGCCCGCGCCGCCTCCCTCAAGGCATTCCTGGTCACCAAGCTCGGCGACGTCCCCTTCCTCATCGGTCTGTTCGCGCTGGCCACCGACGCCGGCTCCTTCCGGATCACCACGGTCCTCGGCACCGTGGCGAGCGGCGGGCTGCACCACCCGACCCTTGTCGCCCTGCTGCTCCTCGCGGGCGTGGCGGGCAAGTCGGCGCTGTTCCCGCTCCACACCTGGCTGCCCGACGCGATGGCGGGCCCCACACCCGTCTCCGCGCTGATCCACGCCGCGACGATGGTCGCCGCCGGTATCTACTTCGTCGCCCGACTCCTCCCCGTCTTCCAGGCATCCGCAGCCGCGATGGTCGTCCTCGCCGTCATGGCCGGCGTCACGATGGTCGGTTCGGGCCTCGCGGCACTCGCCCAGGACGACATCAAGCGGGTCCTCGCCTACTCGACGATCGGTCAGCTCGGCTACATGGCCGGTGCCCTCGCCGTCGGCGACCGCGGCGCCGCCGTCTTCCACCTCCTCGCGCACGGCGCCTTCAAGGCGCTGCTGTTCCTCGCCGCCGGCGTGATCATCCACGCCACCGGCACCAACTCCCTGGCCGCCATGTCCCGGATGAAGGACCTGCGCACCCGGGTTCCCGACGCCTTCTGGACGATGACCGTGGCGCTGCTCGCGCTCGCCGCGATCCCTCCCTTCAGCGGTTTCTTCTCCAAGGAGGCCGTCCTCGGCGCCGCCGAGCACGTCGCCACCGGTCACACCGAACAGGCCCCCGGCGCCGCGGGCTGGATCGTCCTGGTCACCGGCCTGGTCACCGCCGTCCTCACCGCCGCGTACGCGACCCGGCTGTGGCTGCTGGCCTTCCGCGGTCACGGAGCCGAGGCCCCCGACCACGGCCGGCAGCCGGTCACCATGACGGCCGTGCTGTGGGTGCTCGCCGTCCCCTCGCTCGCGTTCGGTCTGGCGTTCGGCCCGCTGCCCGACTGGTTCGACGGCCGCGACCTGACGCCCGTCCTCACCACCTCGGTGCTCGGCACAGGACTCGCCCTGGTCGGCGGGATCGTCACCTACGGAGCCTGGCGGCACACCACCGCTCTGGCGGCCCGCGTCCCTCTTGGCGCGGTCGCGGCCCACCCGGACGCCGACGCCGGACACGTCGAGGCCGAGGCCGTCGCCGCCCACGAACCCGTCTTCGGAAACGTCGCCCAGGCCCCCGACCCGGCGGACCCGGGCCGGCTGCTGCTCGGCCCGCTGCACCGCCACGCGGCCGTCGGCTTCCACCTCGACGCCGTGTACTCGGTGCTGTTCGTCCGCCCGGTCCAGGCCGGAGCCTCGCTCGTCCGGTTCCTCGACCGCGAGGTCGTCGACACCTACGTACGCGGCGCGGGCGCCCTACCCCGCTGGCTCGGCACCGCCGTACGGCGGGCGCAGACCGGCAATGTGCAGACCTATGTGAGCGCGCTGCTCGCCGGCACCGTCGTCCTGGTGGTCGCCGTCCTCCTCGTCGCCACGGGAGCGTGAGCAGGCGTGATCGATATCAGTGAATCCGTGATGCAGATTCTTCTCGCGTTGATCGTCGTCGGACCGCTCGTCGGGGCCGTCGCCGCCCTTCTTCCGGCCCCGCCGGGACTGAAGGGGAAGTCGCCCGAACAGGCGGTGCTGCGGCACGGCGTGACCGTCACCGGCGTGGTCCTCATCGCCGCGATCGTCCTCGCGCTCGGCTTCGACCACGACCACCCGTCGAAGATGCAGGCCACGACGGACATCAGCTGGATCCCCGCACTCGACGTGCGGATCCACCTCGGCGTCGACGGCATTTCCCTCCCCCTTCTGGTCCTGACCGCGCTGCTGACCTTCCTCTGCGCGCTGTACTCCTACTTCAAGATGCCCGCGGGCCCGACCCCGAAGGCATTCGTCGCCCTGCTGCTCGTCCTCGAGTCCGGCACCCTCGCGACCTTCGCCGTCCTCGATCTGCTGCTGTTCTTCCTCGCGTTCGAGACGGTCCTCATCCCGATGTACTTCCTCATCGCACGGTGGGGAGGCGCCCAGCGCCAGGCCGCGGCCTGGAAGTTCATCCTCTTCACCCTGCTCGGTTCCGTCGTCATGCTGCTGGGCCTGCTCCTGATCGGAATCAAGGCGGGCACATTCGACATGGTGGCACTCGCCACTGACAACGGCCGGTCGCTGAGCACGTCCGTGCAGGTCACCGCCGTTCTGGCGATCGGGATCGGGCTCGCGGTCAAGACGCCGATGTGGCCGCTGCACAGCTGGCTGCCCGACGCCCACACCGCCGCCCCGACCGTCGGCTCGGTCCTGCTGGCCGGCGTCATGCTGAAGATGGGAACGTACGGGTTCGTCCGGATCCTGCTGCCCATCACACCCGGCGGCTTCCGCACCTTCGCCCCCTACCTCGCCGCCTTCGCGGTGGTCGGAATCATCTACGGTTCCCTGGCCTGTCTGGCCCTCGCCAAGCAGGGCGCGAAGGGCGACCTCAAGCGGCTCATCGCCTACTCCTCCGTCGGCCACATGGGCTTCGTCCTGCTCGGCATCTCGACGATGACCGCGACCGGCGTCAACGGCGCGCTGTTCGCCAACATCGCCCACGGCCTCATCACCGGCCTCCTCTTCTTCCTCGTCGGAGCGCTGAAGGACCGCACGGGCACCACCGACCTCGACGCCCTCGCCGAGGAGTCCGGCGCCGCGCTGTACGGCAAGGCACCGCGCCTCGGCGGCCTGCTGGCCTTCGCCGCCGTCGCCTCGCTCGGGCTGCCGGGCCTCGCCGGGTTCTGGGGTGAGATGCTGGCCATGTTCGGCGCGTTCGAGCCCGCCGCCGGCCTCAGCCGTCCCGCCTATCTGACGTTCATGACGATCGCCGCGTTCGGCACCCTGCTCACCGCCGCGTACATGCTCATCGTCGTACGCCGCGTCTGCATGGGCGCGACGCCCCGTGAGTCGCCGCAACTCCTCGACGTCCAGACCTACGAGTTCGCCGCCTGGACGCCGCTCGTCGCCCTCACCGTCGTCGCCGGCCTGTGGCCCCGGGCCCTGCTCGGCCTGACCGACCCGGCCGTACAGCAGCTCCTCGCAGGAGGCACCCGATGAGTTCCCTGGTCCAGTCCGTCGACTGGCTCGCCATCGCGCCGCCCACCCTCGCGGCGGTCGTCGGACTCGTCGTGCTCGTCACCGACCTCTTCATCGGCGAGACGAGGAAGGCCGTACTCGGCTGGACGTCCGTGGCGGGCCTCGCCGTGTCCGCGTTGCTGCTGCTTCCCCTGCGGAACGGCGACCGGGCCACGTTCTGCCTGACGGGCGCCACCGACACCTGCAGCTACGTGGCCGACCGCTTCACCCTGGTCATCCAGCTCCTGGTCCTCGGCGGCGCGCTCCTCGTGGCCCTGCTGTCGGTCACCGCCCTGAAGGACGCCGACAGGGAACTCCCCGAGGGGGAGTACTGGTTCCTGCTGCTCTCCTCGGCCGCCGGCGCCGCCCTCCTGCCCGCCTCCCGCGACCTCGCGACCCTCATCGTCGCCCTCGAAGTCGCCTCGCTGCCGGCCTTCGCCCTCGTCGGCATCAAACGCGGCGACAAGAAGTCCTCGGAAGCGGCCCTGAAGTTCTTCCTGTCCTCCGTCACCGCGACCGCGGTCAGCCTGATGGGCGTCAGCTTCGTCTACGCGACGACAGGCACTCTCTACCTCACCCGGATCGCGGACCGGATCCAGCACGTCGACGGGCAGTTCCACACCCTCGCCCAGACGGGCGTCGTCCTCACCCTCGTCGGCTTCGCCTTCAAGACGGCCGCCGTGCCCTTCCACTTCTGGGTGCCCGACACCTACGTGGGGGCGCCCCTGCCGATCGCCGCCTATCTGTCGGTCGTCGGCAAGGCGGTCGGATTCTCGGGGCTCATCCTCGTCACCGTCGTCGCCTTCCCCTCGTACGCGGACGTCTGGGGCCCGGCGCTGGCGGCGCTGGCGGCCCTCACCATGACGGTCGGGAACGTCGGCGCCCTGCGGCAGCGGTCCACGCGCGCGTACAGCGCGGTACGGCTGCTCGCCTGGTCCTCCGTCGGCCAGGCCGGCTACCTCCTGGTCCCGATCGCGGCCGCCGCCTACTCCGAGGACGCCCGGAAGGCCATCGGCTCGACCGTCGCGTACGCCCTCATGTACGCCGCCGTGAACCTGGGAGCCTTCTCCGTGACCGCCCTGGTGGCCCGCCGAAACCCCCTGAACCGCATCAGCGACTACCGCGGCCTGTACGCCGAGAGCCCCCTGTCCGCGCTGGTCCTCGGCTTCTTCCTGCTCTGCCTCGCCGGTCTGCCGCCGGGCATCATCGGCCTCTTCGCCAAGGTGACCGTCTTCTCCGCGGCCGTCGACGCCGGGCTCGGCTGGCTGGCCGTCGTCATGGCCGTCAACGTGGTCATCGCGCTCTTCTACTACCTCCAGTGGACGGCGCTGCTCTTCCGCGCTCCCGAGGGCGAGCCGGGCACGCACCGGGCACCGGCCCCGCTCACCGCGGCCATCGCCCTGACGGCCGTCCTGGGCGTCGTCCTGTCCGGAGCGCCCCAGCTGATCCTCCGCTTCTCGGGGACCGTTCTCTTCTGACCCACCACTCCCGGGACGTCTCCTCCGAGCCTCCCATCCGCCTGCGCGATCGGCTTCCCGACCCGGTCCGACCCGGCTCTCCGGCGTCCGCCCGACCCGGTCCCTCCGCCTCGCACCACCGGCACGCGCGCGCGTGGACGCCGTCCGAATCACCCGGACGGCCCACGCGCCGGGCCCCGCGCACAAGGGAACTAGTGCTTCCCGTCTGGCGTTGACCAGTACGGGAGGGTCCACTGAAGAGTGGAAGCAGAGCACCAGACAAGCAAAGGGTTCCCCCGCCGCACGACTTGGAGGGCTACCGTGCACCGCCGGCACAATGGGCTCAGGACAGCCGTACTCCTCGGGGGACTGTCCGCACTCATCATCGTCATCGGCAGCTTCTTCGGGCGCACAGGCCTGATCGTCGCGCTGTTCATCGCGATCGGGACGAACGCGTACGCGTACTGGAACAGCGACAAGCTGGCTCTACGCGCGATGCGTGCCCGCCCGGTGAGCGAGTTCGAGGCCCCGGCCCTGTACCGCATGGTCCGCGATCTCTCGACACAGGCCCGCCAGCCCATGCCGCGCCTGTACATCTCACCGACGGAGGCGCCCAACGCCTTCGCGACGGGCCGCAACCCGCGCAACGCGGCCGTGTGCTGCACCGAGGGCATCCTGCGCATCCTGGACGAGCGCGAGTTGCGCGGTGTCATCGGCCACGAACTCAGTCATGTCTACAACCGCGACATCCTGATCTCGTCCGTGGCCGGCGCCCTTGCTTCCGTGATCATGTTCCTGGTCAATTTCGCCTGGCTGATCCCGGTCGGTCGGTCCAATGACGACGACGGCCCCGGCATTCTGGGGCTGCTCCTGGTCATGATCCTGGGCCCGATCGCCGCTTCCCTCATCCAGCTCGCCATCAGCCGCTCCAGGGAGTACGAGGCGGACGCGTCCGGTGCCCAGCTCACCGGCGACCCTCTCGCCCTCGCGAGCGCGCTGCGCAAGCTCGACGCGGGCACCAAGCAACTTCCGTTGCCTCCCGAGCCGCGCATCGAGACCGCGAGCCACATGATGATCGCGAACCCATTCCGCCCGGGACAGGGAATGTCGAAGATGTTCTCTACGCATCCGCCGATGGCGGAGCGCATCGCCCGGCTCGAGCAGATGGCAGGTCGTCAGCAGTGAAGACAATTCTGAACGTCATATGGCTCGTCCTGAGCGGCTTCTGGCTGTTCCTCGGGTACCTCGCCGCAGGCATCATCCTGTGCATCACCATCATCGGCATCCCCTTCGGCATCGCCGCGTTCCGTATCGGCATCTTCGCGCTGTGGCCGTTCGGCTATACGACGGTGGAGCGCCACGACGCCGGGGCGCCGTCCTGCATCGGCAATGTCCTGTGGCTGGTGCTCGCGGGCTGGTGGCTCGCCCTGGCTCACATCGTCACGGGCATCGCCATGTGCCTGACGATCATCGGTATCCCGTTCGGCATCGCCAACTTCAAGCTCATCCCGATCTCGCTGTTCCCGCTGGGGCGCGAGATCGTGCGCACGGACGAGCCGTTCGCGGGGCGCTAGCCGCACCGGTCCGCTCCCTGTGCTCCGTGGCGAAAACGGGGCGGCGTCCGCCTCGCGTGAGGGTTTTCCACAGGCTGCCCGATTGTCAGTGGCGCGCTGCATCATGAAGCCATGACCGAAATCGAGCAGTTGCTGGCACGGGTTGCCACGGAGGCCCGTAACACCCGCCCGTGGGGCTGGCCTTCGCTCCCCGCGCCCGTGGGCGCGGACGAGGTCGCCCGCGCCGAGGCCGTCCTCGGCTTCCCCCTGCCCGCACTGCTCGCCTCGCTCTATCTTCGGATAGGGGACGGCGGATTCGGTCCGGAATACGGCCTGTTGCCCCTGCTCGAGGGCCAGCCGTCGGGTGAACCCGCGGCCGTTCAGCAGTACCTCGCGAGCCGCGAGAGCGGCCGCAAGGACCCCGAGTGGCCCTGGCCCGAGGGCGTCCTGCCCATATCCCACTGGGGCTGCGGAATGTACGCGTGCGTGGACTGCCAGAGCCCCGACGGCACGGTGCTGCTCTTCGACCCGAACGCCGACCGCGCCGATCACTCCTGGTACGTGGACGCCCCCAAGCTCGCGACCTGGCTGCTCGCGTGGCTTGAGGGAACGGGCTGGTACGAGGAGTCCAACGACGGTGCGGACCTCCCCCTCTGGCCCGACTTCCCCCTGCGTACGACAGCGCCCCGGGCTTCCTGACCGCCCGGGCCCCGACCGGCCACGTACGTGGCGTTCACCGCGTTCGAGCGGAGGTTTCCGTGTTCGTCGAGATCGTCTTCTCCGGCCTGCCGATCGACCGTGACGAGGTCGAAGAGGAACTGGAGGCCGAGTTCGGCTCCGACGGCGAGATCACGGGCGCGGGCACCGGCATGGGGCGCTGCCATCTCGACCTGGAGATCGAGAGATGCCCGGACCCGGATGCGGCACTGGACCGGGTCCGGCGTGTGCTGGCCGGTCTCGGCGTCCAGGAGTGCGCGACGCTCAACGTCAGCGACTGATCGGGCGGCCACCGTCCGGACGCCCCGCACGCCCCGCACGCCCGAGCCGAACGTCCGACGGTGCCCGACGGGTTCGGGTCCGCCGCGGCCGGCCCGGTGGACCGGCGGCGCGGTCGCGGCTCTAGCGCGCGGCGGTCCACAGCCGTACGCCGTACGCGGCCGCCCCCACCGTCAGTACGGCCGCTCCCACGATCACCGAGACACCCGGCAGAGCGAAGGCCAGCGTCACACAGCCGAGGAGTCCGAGCACCGGGACGACCCGTGCTGCCGGGGCCGGACCCAGTGTCCACGCGGAGGCGTTGGCGATCGCGTAGTAGGCCAGCACACCGAAGGAGGAGAAGCCGATCGCGCCGCGCACGTCCACGGTCGCGGCCAGCGCGGCGACCACCACGCCCACGGCCAGTTCGGCCCGGTGCGGGACCTGGAAGCGCGGATGGACGGCGGCCAGGGCGCCCGGCAGATGACGGTCGCGGGCCATGGCCAGCGTGGTCCGTGAGACACCAAGGATCAGGGCGAGAAGAGAGCCGAGCGCGGCCACGGCGGCCCCCACCCGCACGATCGGCACGAGCCCCGGCAGACCGGCCGCCCGTACGGCGTCCGCCAGCGGTGCCGGGGCGAGTCCCAGCCCGTCCGGCCCGAGCACCGAAAGGACGGCGACGGTGACCGCCGCGTACACCGCGAGCGCGATGCCCAGAGCCAACGGGATCGCGCGCGGAATGGTGCGTGCCGGATCGCGTACCTCTTCCCCGAGCGTCGCGATCCGCGCGTACCCGGCGAACGCGAAGAAGAGCAGACCGGCCGCCTGAAGAACCCCGTTCACACCGGACGACAGCCCGACGTCCAGCCGCCCGGCGTCAAAGGCACCGGAACCCAGACACCCCACCACCACGGAGGCGAGGACCGCCAGGACCACTGCCACGATCACCCGCGTCAGCCGGGCCGACTTCCGCATGCCGCCGTAGTTCACGGCGGTGAGCACGACCACCGCGGCGACCGCCACCGCGTGAGCGTGCGACGGCCAGACGTACGCGCCCACGGTGAGCGCCATCGCCGCGCAGGAGGCCGTCTTGCCGACGATGAACGACCAGCCCGCCAGATACCCCCAGAAGGCCCCCAGCCGCTCGCGCCCGTAGACGTACGTGCCGCCGGAAGCGGGGTACAGGGCGGCCAGGCGGGCCGAGGACATCGCGTTGCAGTAGGCGACCGCCGCGGCGACCGCGAGTCCGAGCAGGAGCCCGGATCCGGCCGCCCGCGCGGCGGGGCCGAGCGCCGCGAAGATGCCGGCACCGATCATCGAGCCGAGCCCGATGACCACGGCGTCACCGGTTCCCAGCGTGCGGCGCAACTCGGGACTCGACGGCGTCATGCACCGCACCCTACTGACCGTCGCAACCGTCCGGAGCCCGGGCGACGTCCTGTTCATCAGCGCGACGCCGACACGGTGTCGACGTACGTGACCCGCTCCGGAGACGGACAGCGCGGGTACGGCCCGCCCGGACCGAATTCGCAGGGACGGGACAGCGTGAGTACAGGACGGAAGGGCAGGCTCAGAACATGGGCATCATCAGCTGGATCATTCTGGGGCTGCTGGCCGGCGCCATCGCCAAGTTCCTGCTCCCGGGGCGCGACCCGGGCGGTTTCATCGGGACGACCGTCATCGGTGTCGTGGGCGCGTTCGTCGGCGGCTGGATATCGGCCCGCTGGCTGGACCACCCCATCAGCAAGCACTTCTACGACGGCGCCACTTGGGCCGCCGCCATCGGCGGCTCGCTCGTCCTGCTGATCCTCTACCGCGTCCTGTTCGGCGACTCGCGCCGCTGACCTCGCGTCGCGGGGCCGGTCGCAGGCAGACGAGGAAGGGTGGACACCAAAGGTGTCCACCCTTCCTCGTACGGTCGGCGCGCCACCGTGCGGGGTGCCCCGGCGGACGTCCGCCCGTCGTTCTACCGGTAGTTCACGAACTGCAGGGCGAAGTCGAAGTCCTTGCCCTTGAGGAGGGCCTGAACAGCCTGCAGGTCGTCACGGCTCTTCGAGCTGACACGCAGCTCGTCGCCCTGCACCTGGGCCTTCACACCCTTGGGGCCCTCGTCGCGAATGATCTTCGCCACCTTCTTGGCGTTCTCCTGGGAGATGCCTTCCTCGATCGTCGCGAAGATCTTGTACTCCTTGCCGGAGAGCTGGGGCTCACCGGCGTCCAGCGACTTCAGCGAGATGCCCCGCTTGATCAGCTTGGTCTCGAACACATCGAGGATGGCCTTCACCCGCTCCTCGGAGTTCGCCTCCATGAGGATCTTCTCGCCGGACCAGGAGATGGAGGCGCCGACGTTCTTGAAGTCGTAGCGCTGCGAGATCTCCTTGGCGGCCTGGTTGAGGGCGTTGTCGACCTCCTGCCGCTCGACCTTCGAGACGATGTCGAAACTGGAGTCGGCCATGTCCTGTGGCTCCTTGTATCGGGGTGCGTAGGGGTGGCCGTCGAGCCCGGCGTGGGCCTCCGGCCGCATCCGCATAAGCCTAGCCACCCCCCTCCCCCCCAGGCGTCGATCAATTGGGTGGCGAAGCATCCCCGAGCATCAGGTATCGTTTACGTCGTTGCCAGGGAGCACCGCGAAAGCGAGGCTCAAGGGCAGCAAACCCGGCGGTGTGCCCGAGCGGCCAAAGGGAGCAGACTGTAAATCTGCCGGCTTCGCCTTCCCAGGTTCGAATCCTGGCGCCGCCACACGGGAACCAAGGGCCCGTGACCTGCTTAACGGCAGGTCACGGGCCCTTGGTCGTTTTGGTCGTCAGCGCGCCCTGTGCGCCGCCTTGCGGCGTCGACGTGGTTCGGTGTCGCGCGGACGCGGCCGGGCCGAGATGGGGGCATCGGCGGGGGCGCGTCGCGCTGGTCCGGCCTGAAGTGTTCGGTCCGGCCTTCTGGCGCGCGCCGTCCAAGCCACCAGGGGCGCCTCGCCGCGGGCTGCGGTACGCGGTCCTGTCCGAGGGTGGTCCGGTGGTCGAAGGGGTGTTGAAACGGGTGGCCGGGAAAGTGGATGCGGGTGGGCGGTGTCGGTGACCCTTCACCGCATTCAGGTTCATGCGTGTCACCGTCTGTGAACGGGTAAATCGGGAATCACGCATTGTGTCATTCGCGTGAGTGGTGAAGGAGAGGCATGTTCGGGGGAATGGCAGGTTTCATCGCGGTCGGTGTCACGATTGCGATCTGCGTCGCCGGTGACCGGGCCGCGAAGAAGCGCGAGAAGGATTTCCGGGACAAGTACGGATCCTTCGAGGGGTTCCGCGACCAGGTCGACGCGGAACGCATTCAAGGGGTCCGCAGGGCGAGCGGCGACATCGCCGCGATCAGGGCGCTCCGTCAGGAGTACCCCTACGTCTCGCTCGTGATGGCCAAGCGCTATGTGGACGAACTGCCCGCTTGAGGGCGCTGGTTGCCGCCGGTCGGGCAGCGACGGCGGCCCCGCCATCGGCTTGGCCCGTCGGCGCGATGTCGGCTTGGCGTCGGTTCGATGGGCGCGCGGCTCGGCATGGTTCGGATGCCCCGCTCTCTCTGATCCCCCTGATGCGGCAGGGTCGGCGCGACCTTCGGGCAGTGCTCAGGCATCGCCCGGGGGAAAATTCTCTCGCGCGGTCGTCCCGGATTTCGGGGCGGCTGCGCGCCTTTCTGTGGGTCCGCGTCTCGCGCGCGTCGCGGGGCGACATTTCACCCCGGGGTGACTGGGTCGGCGGGGTGATTTCATTGGTTCATTTCACTTCTTGCCGGATCGTCTGTCGAGTTCCGAGTTCCGAGTTCCGAGTCTTGGATTTCGCGCGGAAAGTGTCTTCGAAGGGTGGGGGATTTCGGTGAATGAAGTCTGTTGAAGTCCGCCGGCGAGGCGGTCGGCTGCGGGCGGGGTGACCGGAGTCGTGGCCCGCGGGGCACACTGATCCCATGTCATCGCGCCGCAGGAACTGCCCCGAGTGCCGTCGGGAGATCGCCGTCGTCGCGGGGCGGTTCGCCCGGCACGACCCGCCCGGCGTGCGGGGAAGCGCGCGGGGGAGCGGGGAACTGGTCTCGTGTTCCGGTTCGCGCCGAGAAGCGTTCATCGGTGCGGCGCAGCCCACGCTGGACGGATACACCGTCCCCGAGTTCCCCGGCCAGCTCCCGCTCTTCTGAACCGAGCCGCCGGGAAGGGATCAGGCGGGGGCGAACCGGCCGGTCGCCCGACCCCACTGCACCGCTCCACTTCACCGGGACTGGCTGCCCGCCCCCGCTTCACCGCAGTTAGTTGCCCGCCACCGACTTCACCGCGACCGAGATCGGTGTCGAACCGCTGATGGCTTCCAGGGTCAGTCCGGCGGTGGCCGGGGTGTCGACGAGTTCCGCGAGGACCGCGGCGACGTCGTCGCGGGGGATCATGCCGCGGCCGGTCGAGGCCTCCAGGCGTACGAGACCGGTTCCGGCGTCGTCGATCAGGCCGCCGGGACGCAGGATCGTCCAGTCCAGGCCGGCCCGACCGCGTACGTATTCGTCTGCCTCGCCCTTGGCGCGCAGGTACGCGTCGAAGATCTCGTCACCCGGGTGAGCCGGGTCGGCGCCCATCGAGGAGACGACCACGTGCCGGCGTACGCCCGCACGCTCGGCGGCGTCCGCGAACAGGATCGCGGCGCCCTTGTCCACCGTCTGCTTGCGGTCCGCACCGCTGCCCGGTCCCGCGCCCGCCGCGAAGACGGCCGCGTCAGCGCCCTGCAGATGCGCCGCCACCTCCTCCACCGATGCCGACTCCAGATCGCACAGGACCGGTTCGGCGCCGGCCGCCCGCAGATCGTCCCCCTGCTCGGCGCGGCGGATGATCCCCGCGACCTCGTCCCCGCGCGCGGAGAGCAGTCGCTCCAGCCGCAGCGCGATCTGACCATGACCACCAGCGATGACAATGCGCATGTTTCCGACCGTACGCCCGGATGACCGCGTTCGCTGCACAACCCTGTGGACAACTCGTGAGTCACATGGGTGATCACTGTGAACGCGTGGGTGATCGCCGCGAGAAGGCGTCAGAACGAGTGAACACGCGAACGAAGGAACGCCGTGCGCGCCCGTACGGTGTTGTAAGAGGAGATCATCATCACCGTCATACGCAAGACCGTCACCGCGGTCGGCTGCACCGCTGCCCTCCTCGCCACGGCGGCCGCCTGCGGCACGGTCCAGAACCTCACCGCCGGCCAGAAGGTGGACCACGCCGTCGAGAGTCTCGGCGAACAGAAGTCCCTCGCTTTCCAGTTGGACCTGGACGCCGACGCGAGCGCGATCAACGCGCTGGCGGACGAGGGCGGTTCCGACGATCCCCTTCCCCCGGAGTTCGGGAAGCTCGTCAGCGGGCTGCGGGTCGACGTCTCCGTCAAGTCCAGGAAGAAGCTGGCGGATTCCGGCCAGAAGGACCTCGTCGGGACGAGCGTGAAGGTCACCGGGGCCGATGGCGTACTGGTCGAGTACCGGGTCATCGGCGACTTCATGTACTACCGCAGCAACATGAAGGCCATCGGCGAGGCGATGGGCGTTCCCATGCCGTCGGCCGACGAAATCCCCCCGAGCCAGAAGGAGTTCAAGAAGATCTTCGAAGGCGACTGGGTGAAGGTCGACACCAAGGAGCTGGAGCGCGCAGGGAAGGCCGCCGGGGGCACTTCGAAGGGAGGCTCCGGGGACATCGACGCGAAGACCCAGAAGAAGATTCTCGACGCCGTACGCGGTGTCGTCGGCCAGGAGGTCAAGTTCCGGACGAAGGGCGGCGCGGACGGCGTCGAGCATGTCGTCGCCACGGGCAACCTCCGCACCCTGCTCACCGGCGTCTTCGACAAGCTCCGTCCGCTGCAGGGCGACCTTCCGGCGGGGGCGGAACTCCCCACGGCCAAGGAGCTCAAGGACGCGCCGAACAAGAAGGTCGCCGTCGACTTCACCCTGAAGAACGGTGACCTCCGGCAGATCAGGGTCGACCTGGCCGTCCTCGCCGACACCCAGAAGAAGGTCAAGCTGCCCCTCGTCCTGAAGTTCTCCAAGGCGGGTGACGTCAGCGCGCCGTCCGGAGCCACCGAGATCCCCGCGGGCAAGGTCTCCCCGGGCAGCCCGCTGGGTACCGCGTTCCTGGGCGGCGGGCTCTAGGGCGCCTGACTCCAGGGCGGCCCGTCCCAGATGACCGATCGCGGGACGGCTCGTTCAGGTGGCTCGCAGGACGACTGGTTCCAGGGGCGGTTCGCCTCGCGTACGGCGTACGGCGAGAGTCCTGGTCCCACGCGCACGTGGGACAGCCAGTGCGTCTGCAGCGCCCGCCTCACCTGCATCCTCCTGGTCCCACGCGCACGTGGGACACCACGCCATGCACGCGCCCGTGGCCCTCGTCGCCTCACGCGCGCGTGGCCAGCTCGTCGCGCCCGCCCCGGCTAGGACGGTTCCTCCCGTCCCTGCCGGGGCAGTTCCAGCCCGGACTCGGCCGCCGAGTCGCAGTACTCCCGCACTGCGCTCGTCCGCGCCACCACGCGCCCGCGGTGGATCACGATCCGGCTGTAGGCGAGGGACAGCACCCCCGCCAGCCCATCCCCGCGTACGGCGAGCAACTCGGCCGGGAACCCCGCCTCCACGCGCACCTCGGGCAGCCCGAAAGCGGCCCTGGCGGCACAACTCACCGTGCCGTACGCCTCCTCGGGGCGCAGCCCGCACCGGGAGGCCAGCAGGTACGCGGCCTCCAGCGGGTCTCCGCGTCCCACCGGGTTGGACAGGTCGCGCAGGGCACCGCCGCCCGCCGCGACCCGTACACCGGCCGCCCGCAGCAGCCGTACGGGAGCGGTGCCGCGCCGGTCGGCCGAGCCGCAGCCTCCCTGGGGCAGACACACCACCGTCACTCCGGCCGCGGCGAGTTGGTCCGCCGCGCGGGAAGCCACTTCGGAGGGCAGCCGGCCGAGGCCGCCGCACGGGCCGAGGGCCACCCCGGGCCGCAGCCCGCCCGCCATCGCGGCGAGCCGGGCGAGCCGGGCGGGATCGGCGGCGTCCGTGTGCAGATCGACCGGACAGCCGTGTTCGGAGGCGAGCTCCAGGACGGCCTCCACGTAGCCCGTCGGATCGGGGTCCGTGTCCGGGCAGCCGCCCACCACGGACGCGCCCATCTTCAGGGCGTCGCGCAGCATCGCGAGCCCGTCGGCGCCGGCGGCCCCGGTCAGTACCCGTGGCATCGCCACCGTCGCCAGTTCGGCGAGCCCCCGCAGTGACCGCCGCACCTCGAGCACCGCCGCCAGCGCGTCCAGCCCCAGCGCGTCACCGACGCGCACGTGGGACCGCAAAGCCGTGGCGCCGTGCCCGAGTTGCAGCAGCGCCGCCTCGGTGGCCCGGCGCCGGATCGCCGGGTCGTCGTACGCGAGGGGTCCCTGGCCGTCGGCCGTCAGAGCCGTGTCGCTGTGCGCGTGGGCCTCCACGGGGGCCGGCAGGAGGAGGTAGCCGCGAAGGTCCACCTTCGCGGCGCGAGCCCCCGAGGCTCCCGCCGCCAGGCTTCCCGCGGTGCCGACCGCCTCGATACGACCGCCACCGAGCCGTACGTCCACGGCCCGGCCGTCGGTGAGCTGCGCCCCGCACAGCAGGAGAGCGGCCGTTTCGGTCTGTCCCGAGGGGGAGCGGGGCGGCTGCTGCTGGCTGTCGGGCATCGCGCTCCTGTGGCTCGGGGGCGGCTGCGGGAGGGACGACTGCGGAGCGTGGGGACACAAGATCACGCAGCGTGGGTCGAGCCTAGGACGGAGACCCGTCGACGTCGGGGAGGAACGCAATAGTCGTACCGGCGTGGCCCGTCCTACGGGCGTGACCCGTCGGCCCGGCGTGGCCCGTCGACCGGCCGGAGACAGGCCGGAGACGGGCCGGAGACGGGCCGCCTTCAGGCCGGCTGCCTTCGAGCTGGGTCTCCTCCGAGAGCGGCCGCCTTCGAGACGGGGCGCCCTCAGGCCGGACACCTTCGAGACGGGCACCCTCGGACCGGCCGCCTTCGAGACCGGTCCGGGGCCGACGGCTTCGAGGCGAGGTACCGGGTCCGGGGCCGACGGCTCGGAGGCCGGGTTCAGGACCGGGCGCCGGGCGTCCTGCGCCCGCCCCCGCAGCCGGCCGGAGGGCCGTCACCCCCTGTGATCCAGGAGCCCCGAGGGGCGCGTGAGGGCTTCCGGGAACGCGTGGGGAAACGCCCGGGATCAGGCCCGGGCAGGTGCCGCGAAACGGATTTGGGCGATCGGCGGAGGACCGTGTAATGTCTTCATCGCTCGCCCCAATAGCTCAGTCGGTAGAGCGTCTCCATGGTAAGGAGAAGGTCTACGGTTCGATTCCGTATTGGGGCTCTGGTGAGGGAGGTTCCCGTCGCAAGGCGGGGGCCGAACCCATCAAAGCGGTGTAGCTCAGTCGGTAGAGCAAGCGGCTCATAATCGCTGTGTCACCGGTTCAAGTCCGGTCACCGCTACTGACAGTAGCCGATTGTGGGGTCGGTCCTTCGATCGGCTACTCTTCTATGCGTTAATGTCCCATCCGTTCGTCAAGGAGCACTCCTGTGGCTGCCACCGACGTCCGCCCGAAGATCACGCTGGCCTGCGTGGAGTGCAAGGAGCGGAACTACATCACCAAGAAGAACCGGCGTAACAACCCGGACCGACTGGAGATGAAGAAGCACTGCCCGCGTTGCAACGCGCACACCGCGCACCGCGAAACGCGATAATTCAGGCTCGTACACGAGGCCGTCCCCTTCACGGGGGGCGGCCTCGCGTCGTTGTGGAACCGATGTCCGTATGAACCGGTCGGCAGAGGCGGGCCGGCCGTTTTCGAGCGAAGATGGGCCGTCCGGCCAAAACGGCCGGTCCGGCTGCGGTCCAGCCGTGGCAGCTGCGCCAACCGGCCCGACGGCGGTAACTGGTCCGCCGACGGCAACCGGCCCGACGACGGCAATCGGTCCACCGACGCCAGCCGGTCCACCGACGGCAACCGGCGCGGCGAAGTCGTCCGGCGCGGCGAAGACAACCAGGAGGTGCCGAGCCCATGGCGCTCGACCAGTCCTTCGTAGGGCGGTCCTACCCGCCCACCGACTCCTATGAGGTCGGTCGGGAGAAGATCCGCGAGTTCGCGGAGGCCGTGGGGGACAGTAACCCTGCGTACACGGACCCCGAGGCCGCACGTGCTCTCGGTCACCCCGACGTGATCGCCCCGCCCACTTTTGTGTTCGCCATCACGTTCAAGGCCGCGGGCCAGGTCATCCAGGACCCGCAACTGGGCCTCGACTACAACCGGGTGGTGCACGGCGACCAGAAGTTCGCGTACACCCGTCCGGTGCGCGCGGGTGACCGGCTCACGGTCACCTCGACCATCGAGTCGATCAAGTCCCTCGCGGGCAACGACATCCTGGACGTGCGTGGCGAGGTCCACGACGAGGCGGGCGAGCATGTCGTGACGGCCGTCACGAAGCTCGTGGCCCGCGCGGCGGAGGTGGGCTGACATGGCGGCGAAGATCTCTTACGCGGACGTCGAGGTCGGCACCGAGCTGCCGCCCCAGACGTTCTCCGTGACGCGCGCCACGCTCGTCCAGTACGCGGGGGCCTCCGGGGACTTCAACCCGATCCACTGGAACGAGAAGTTCGCCGTCGAGGTGGGCCTTCCCGACGTCATCGCGCACGGCATGTTCACCATGGCCGAGGCGATCCGTGTGGTGACGGACTGGGCGGGTGACCCGGGCGCCGTCGTCGAGTACGGGGTCCGCTTCACCAAGCCCGTCGTCGTCCCGAACGACGACAAGGGCGCCACCGTCGAGGTCAGCGGCAAGGTCGCCGCCAAGCTCGACGACAACACCGTCCGCGTCGACCTCACGGCGACCAGTGCCGGCCAGAAGGTGCTGGGCATGTCGCGAGCGGTCGTACGACTGGCCTGACGGCCTGGTTCCAGGCCCGGCGGCTGAGCTTCGAGCAAGGGGCGCTCTCCCTTGAGGGCGCCCCTTGCTCGTAGCCGAACGGCGCCGCCCGCCCCGATTCGACTCCCCCTTGCAAAGTTAGTGATTGAGTACTAACTTACTTTCATGGTCAGGATGAGTGCAGAGGAGCGGCGCGAGAGCGTCATCCGCGCGGCGACCGCCGAGTTCGCCCGTGGCGGGTATCACGGCACGAGCACCGAGGCGATCGCCAAGCGCGTCGGGGTCTCGCAGCCGTATCTCTTCCGGCTCTTCCCGGGCAAGAAGGCGATCTTCCTTGCCGCCGCCGAGCGGTGTGTCGAGGACACCATCCAGACCTTCCAGGAGGCCGCGAAGGGCCTGGAGGGCGAGGAGGCGAAGCGCGCCATGGGGGACGCGTACGTCGAGGTCATCGCGGAACGGCCTGAGCGGCTGATGATGCAGATGCAGATGTACGTCGCCGTGGCCGCCGCCGAGCAGGAGGGCGACCACGAGTTCGGCGAGGCCGTACGGGCCGGCTGGATGCGGCTGTGGGACGCCGTGCACCTGCCGCTCGGCGCGGACCCGGGCGCGACCACGACGTTCCTGGCGACCGGAATGCTCATCAATACGCTCGTGGCGATGGGCTTCCCGTCGGAGCACCGGGTGTGGGAGGGGCTGTTCTCGGGGCCCGGGGCCGTCTGCGGGTCCGAGGAGTAGGCGAGAAGCGGCGGCCGGGCGCCGAGGCTCCCGGTCCGCGGATTTCCATGATCATCTAAGTTAGTCATCAATAACTAACCATCGATCTCTCTGGGGGAGAGATGTCACAGCAGACCGAGACCGCAGCACGCCGCGGGGGCGCCGCCTGGGCCCTCGTCATCACGAGCGTCGCCGGGTTCATGGCGGCCCTCGACAACCTCGTCGTCACCACCGCACTGCCCTCCATCCGCAAGGATCTCGGAGGAGCGCTGGGCGACCTGGAATGGACCGTGAGCGCCTACACGCTCACCTTCGCCGTCCTGCTGATGTTCGGCGCGGCGCTCGGTGACCGGTTCGGCCGCCGCAGGCTCTTCCTGGTCGGTCTGAGCATCTTCACCGGCGCCTCCGCCGCCGCGGCCATGGCCCCCGGCATCGACTCCCTGATCGCCGCCCGCGCGGTCCAGGGCGTCGGCGCCGCGATCATGATGCCGCTGACCCTGACCCTGCTGACCGCCGCGGTTCCCGTCGCCAAGCGCGGGATGGCGTACGGGATCTGGGGCGCCGTCAACGGACTCGCGGTTGCCTCGGGACCCCTCATCGGCGGCAGCCTCACCGAGCACGTCTCCTGGCACTGGATCTTCTGGCTGAACGTTCCGCTGGGTCTCGCGGTGCTCCCGCTCGCCCGGCTGCGTCTGTCCGAGTCGTTCGGTGCCGGTGCCCGGCTCGACTTCCCCGGCACCCTGCTCGCCAGCGGCGGTCTCTTCGGGATCGTCTACGGCCTGGTCCGCGGGCCCTCCGACGGCTGGACCAGCGGACTCGTCCTGACCGGCCTGATCGCGGGCGCCGCCCTGCTGGCAGGCTTCGTCGTCCATGGCACCCGGGCGAAGAACCCGATGCTCCCGATGCGCCTCTTCCGCTCCCGCGCCTTCGCCGGGATCAACGCGGCCAGTCTGCTGATGTTCCTCGGGATGTTCGGCTCGATCTTCCTGCTCAGCCAGTACATGCAGGGCGTGCTCGGCTACTCGCCCACTGAGGCGGGGCTGCGGATGCTCCCCTGGACCGGCATGCCGATGCTCGTCGCGCCCGTCGCCGGCATCCTCTCCGATCGCATCGGCGGCCGCCCGGTCGTCGCCACGGGCCTCTTCCTCCAGGCCGTCGGCCTCGGCTACATGGCCGTCGTGGCCACCACCCACGCCTCCTACGGCGCTCAGCTGCCCGCTCTGATCATCAGCGGTGTCGGCATGGCGCTGTACTTCGCCCCGGCCGCCAACCTGGTCATGTCCAGCGTCCGCCCGCAGGAGCAGGGCATCGCCTCCGGCGCCAACAACGCGCTGCGTGAGGTGGGCGGCGCGCTCGGTGTCGCGATCATGTCGTCGATCTTCGCCGCCCAGGGCGGATACGAGTCCGCCCAGGCCTTCGTGGACGGACTGCGGCCCGCGCTGGTCACCGGCTCGGCAGTCGTGGCCCTCGCCGGAATCGCCGCCCTGGTGATCCCGGCCGGACGCCGCACCGCACCAAGGACGGCGGACGCGGCCAGGTCCGGTTCCGCCGGGCCGGCCCCGGTGCTGGAGACCGCCGACCGCTGAGCACCGGGCACGCACGCGTACGGGTCCCGTCCACCAGGGCGGGGCCGTACGCGCGCGTGCCCCGCGATCGCACCCCGCCCCTCCCGGCAGCCCTGTTCCCCGACACCCGCGCGACCCCGCGCGCCCGGAGTGGTCGGTGCCGTCTCGTACCCTTGGGCCCGTGCAGGAACTCCACGATGCCCCGCTCGCCCCGCTGACCACCTTCCGGCTCGGCGGCCCGGCCGCCCGGCTGATCACCGCCACGACCGACGCCGAGGTGATCGCCGCCGTGCGCGAGGCCGACGACGCCGGTACGCCGCTGCTGCTCATCGGCGGCGGATCGAACCTGGTCATCGGCGACAAGGGATTCGCCGGGACCGCCCTGCGCATCGCCACGAAGGGCTTCACCCTCGACGGTACGAGCCTGGAGCTGGCCGCGGGCGAGGTGTGGACCGACGCGGTCGCGCGCTCCGTGGAAGCCGGGCTCGCCGGGATCGAGTGCCTCGCGGGTATCCCCGGGTCCGCCGGTGCGACACCGATCCAGAACGTGGGCGCGTACGGCCAGGAAGTGTCGTCGACGATCACCGAGGTGATCGCCTATGACCGCAGGACGCGCGAGACGGTCACGCTGACCAATGCGGAGTGCGAGTTCTCGTACCGCCACAGCCGCTTCAAGGCCGACCCCGAGCGCCATGTGGTGCTGCGGGTGCGTTTCGGTCTCGAGGACGCGCAGGGGCTGTCGGCGCCGCTCAAGTACGCCGAGACGGCCCGTGCGCTCGGTGTGGAGCCCGGCGACCGTGTGCCCCTCGACGCCGCCCGCGAGACCGTGCTGAAGCTGCGTGCGGGCAAAGGCATGGTGCTCGACCCCGAGGACCACGACACCTGGTCCGCCGGGTCGTTCTTCACCAACCCGATCCTCACGGACGAGGCGTTCGCCGCGTTCCACGCGCGCGTGGAGGAGCGGCTCGGCGCCGATGTCGTACCGCCGGCGTACGCGGCGGGCGAGGGCCGCACCAAGACGTCCGCGGCCTGGCTGATCGACAGGTCGGGCTTCACCAAGGGCTACGGAACCGGGCCCGCCCGCATCTCGACCAAGCACACCCTCGCCCTGACCAACCGGGGCGGGGCCACCACCGAGGACCTCCTCGCGCTGGCCCGCGAAGTCGTCGCCGGTGTCCACGAGGCCTTCGGGATCACGCTCGTCAACGAGCCGGTGACGGTGAACGCGAACCTCTGAGGGCCGCTGGGCCCCGCGGGTCCCCGAAGGCCTGGTGACGGGCTCTGGAGGCGCGGAGGGCCATGACGGGCTCTGGAGGGCCCCGCGGGTCCCGTGCCGGCCCCGCGGGTGTCGGGCACGTGGGCTCCCGGTCGTCGCGTGGGCCTGCCCGGTTCGCGTGGGCCGCCCTAGTAGGCGATGCCCACACCCTGCTTCACGGTCCCCGGGTCGTCGATCATCGCCAGCATCGCGTGGGCCACGTCGGCGCGCGCGATGAAGCGGCCCCTGGGCGGGAAGCCTCCGACCACCGTGCGGTACGAGCCGGTCAGCGGCTTGTTCTGGAGCCGGGGCGGCCGGACGACGGTCCAGTCCGTGGCGCCGGCCGCCAGCTCGTCCTCCATCTCCCGCAGGTCGGCGTAGACGTCCTTGAGGATGCCGGAGACCAGGCGCTGCATGGCGCGGTCGACGAGCGTGTCGTGCTCGGCGCCGGGGCCGACCGGACCCGCGCTGACCACCAGCAGCCGCCGTGTCTGTTCCGCCTCCATGGCGGCCAGCACCGTACGGGTGAGCCGGGCCGCGACCCCGGCGTCCCCCCGGCTGCGCGCGCCGAGGCCGGACAGGACCGCGTCCCGGCCCGCGACGGCCGGGCGCAGCGGCTCCGGGTCGGTGAGATCCGCGCGGAACACCTCCAGCCGCGCGCCCGTGACGGTGAGCCGCGCGGGATCCCGTACGACGGCCGTGACCCGGTGGCCCGCACCCAGGGCCTGGCGGACGATCTCCTGGCCGATGCCTCCGGTGGCACCGAAAACGGTGAGTTCCATGACCTGCTCCCCTAGGAGGTGGAGACGTGGTGGGTGAGTGTTCACTCACCCTTGTCTCCTCTAGAGTGAGTAAGTACTCACCCACCCGTCAACCCCACGAAGGCGGGTCATGGAATCCTTGGGCACCATGCAGCAGAAATCCGCCACGGAGACCTCGCCGTCGAAGCCGGCCAGGATCCGCATCCTCGACGCGGCGCACGAGCTCATGCTCACGCTCGGGCTCTCCCGCGCCACCACCAAGGAGATCGCCAGGGCGGCCGGATGCTCCGAGGCGGCGCTCTACAAGTACTTCGCGAGCAAGGAAGAGCTGTTCATCCGGGTCCTGCACGAGCGGCTGCCCCAGCTCGGCCCCCTCCTGGAGCGGCTGACGGCCGAGCCCGGAGAGCACCCCCTGGAGGAGAACCTCACCGAGATCGCCCGCCGGGCGGCCCTGTTCTACGAGCAGAGCTTCCCGATCGCCGCCTCCCTGTACGCGGAGACACAGCTCAAGCGCCGTCACGACGACGCCATGCGGGCCATGGGCGCGGGCCCGCACATGCCCATCGAGGGCGTCGCCGCGTATCTGCTGGCCGAGCAGCGGGCCGGGCGCATCCAGCCGGACACCGACACCTACGCGGCCGCGTCCCTGCTCCTCGGGGCCTGTGCGCAGCGCGCCTTCGCCTACGACGCCACCCAGGAGGGCACGCCGCCGGCCCTGGACACCTTCGCCCCGGCGCTCGCCCGCACCCTGCTCGCCGGGATCGCGCCCAGGGACCCGGGGCCCGCGGGAGCGGAGGCGGGATAGCCGGTCAGGCGGTCAGCCAGTCGTCGACGCCGGACAGCAGTTTCGCCCGGACGTCCTGGGGCGCTGCCGAGGCGCGGATGGACTGCCGGGCCAGTTCGGCCAGTTCCGGGTCCGTGAAGCCGTGGTGGCGGCGGGCGATCTCGTACTGGGCGGCGAGCCGGGAGCCGAAGAGCAGCGGGTCGTCGGCACCGAGGGCCATCGGCACACCGGATTCGAACAAAGTGCGCAGGGGGACATCGGCGTGCTTCTCGTAGACGCCCAGGGCGACGTTCGAGGCGGGGCAGACCTCGCAGGTCACCCCGCGGTCCGCGAGCCGCTTCAGCAGCCGCGGGTCCTCGGCGGCCCGCACCCCGTGGCCGATCCGGGAGGCGTGCAGGTCGTCCAGGCAGTCGCGGACCGAGGCGGGGCCGGTCAGCTCGCCGCCGTGCGGGGCGGACAGCAGCCCGCCCTCGCGGGCGATGGCGAAGGCCCGGTCGAAGTCGCGCGCCATGCCCCGCCGCTCGTCGTTGGAGAGGCCGAAACCGACGATCCCCCGGTCCGCGTACCGCACGGCGAGCCGGGCCAGCGTGCGGGCGTCCAGGGGGTGCTTCATCCGGTTGGCGGCCACCAGGACGCGCATGCCGAGCCCGGTGTCCCGCACGGCCGAGTCGACCGCGTCCAGGATGACCTCCAGGGCCGGGATCAGACCGCCCAGACGCGGGGCGTACGACGTCGGGTCGACCTGGATCTCCAGCCAGCCGGAGCCGTCCTTCAGGTCCTCCTCGGCGGCCTCGCGCACCAGGCGCTGGATGTCCTCGGGCTCTCTCAGGCAGGACCGCGCGGCGTCGTACAGGCGCTGGAAGCGGAACCAGCCGCGTTCGTCGGTCGCCCGCAGTTTCGGCGGTTCCCCGCTGGTCAGCGCGTCGGGCAGATGGATCCCGTACTTGTCGGCCAGTTCCAGCAGGGTGGTGTGCCGCATCGAGCCGGTGAAGTGCAGGTGCAGATGGGCCTTCGGCAGTTCACTCACATCACGTACGCGCTCCATCCCAGGATCTTGCCGTACGCGGGCGGGGTGCCGGTAGCGCTTTCGCTGATCGGAGGCGGCCTCGAACGGACGAACGGGGGCCGGCCACTTCGGTGAGTGGCCGGCCCCCGTCCGCGCGAGAGGCGAGGTCAGTCGGTGGCCTCGGCCAGCAGCTTCTGGATCCGGCTGACGCCCTCGACGAGGTCCTCGTCGCCGAGCGCGTACGACAGCCGCAGATAGCCCGGCGTGCCGAAGGCCTCGCCCGGGACGACCGCGACCTCGGACTCCTCCAGGATGAGCGCGGCCAGCTCGACGGTGTCCGCGGGGCGCTTGCCGCGGATCTCCTTGCCGAGGAGCCCCTTCACCGAGGGGTAGGCGTAGAAGGCGCCCTCGGGCTCGGGGCAGAGCACGCCGTCGATCTCGTTGAGCATGCGCACGATGGTCTTGCGGCGGCGGTCGAAGGCCTCGCGCATCTTCGCGACGGCCGTGAGGTCGCCGGAGACGGCGGCGAGCGCGGCGACCTGGGCCACGTTCGAGACGTTCGAGGTGGCGTGCGACTGGAGGTTGGTCGCGGCCTTGATCACGTCCTTCGGGCCGATGACCCAGCCCACGCGCCAGCCGGTCATCGCGTACGTCTTGGCGACGCCGTTGACGACGATGCACTTGTCGCGCAGCTCGGGCACCACCACGGGCAGCGAGTGGAACTCGGCGTCGCCGTAGACCAGGTGCTCGTAGATCTCGTCGGTCAGGACCCACAGGCCCTTCTCGGCGGCCCAGCGGCCGATCTCCTCGATCTGCTCACGGGTGTAGACCGCGCCCGTCGGGTTGGACGGGGAGACGAACAGCAGCACCTTGGTGTTCTCGGTGCGGGCGGCCTCCAACTGCTCGACCGAGACGCGGTAGCCGGTGGTCTCGTCGGCGACGACCTCCACCGGGACACCGCCGGCCAGCCGGATGGACTCCGGGTAGGTCGTCCAGTACGGCGCCGGGACGATGACCTCGTCGCCCGGGTCGAGGATCGCGGCGAAGGCCTCGTAGATGGCCTGCTTGCCGCCGTTGGTGACCAGGACCTGGGCGGCCTCCACCTCGTAGCCGGAGTCGCGCAGGGTCTTCGCGGCGATCGCGGCCTTCAGCTCGGGGAGCCCGCCGGCCGGCGTGTAGCGGTGGTACTTGGGGTTCGAGCAGGCCTCGATGGCGGCCTGGACGATGTAGTCCGGGGTCGGGAAGTCGGGCTCACCGGCGCCGAATCCGATCACCGGACGTCCGGCGGCCTTGAGGGCCTTGGCCTTGGCGTCCACGGCGAGGGTGGCGGACTCGGAGATCGCGCCGACTCGGGCGGAGACCCGGCGCTCGGTGGGAGGGGTTGCAGGGCTCATGGACCCATCGTTTCAGACCGGAAACACCCCCGGCACGCGGGTTTCACGGACTGAACAACGGCAGAACATCCGTCCGTTTCCGCGCGCCCCACCAGTGGATCTTCAGCGCGGTGAGCCCGCACGGACACTTTCTGTTCGACGCCCGGCTCAGGACCACGTACACTCTCACCTCGTTGGCCTTCACCGGCCGCACTCAACCGGTGCACACCGAGCACCCGGTCGAATGCGGTACGTTGGGGGAAACCAAAGGGTCGTAGCTCAATTGGTAGAGCACTGGTCTCCAAAACCAGCGGTTGGGGGTTCAAGTCCCTCCGGCCCTGCTACACACGCCTTTCGCCAGGATGTGTGCGCATGTACGTACTGCAATGCACCGCCGTGCGGCTCAACCGGGCGCGGCACGGTCACGACCCGGGAATCAGGTGAGGACGAGTGACGGACGCCGTGGGCTCCATCGACATGCCTGATGCCGAGGCGCCGGAGTCCAAGAAGAAGGCCCGCAAGGGCGGTAAGCGTGCCAAGAAGGGCCCGCTGAAGCGCCTTGCCACCTTCTACCGCCAGATCATCGCGGAACTCCGGAAGGTTGTCTGGCCGACTCGCAATCAGCTGACGACTTACACCACAGTGGTGATTGTGTTCGTCGTCATCATGATCGGCCTGGTGACCGTGATTGACTATGGGCTCAACCACGCCGCCAAGTACGTCTTCGGCTGAGCCGAGAGCGAAGGGCGCCGTCACCGGCGCCCCTTTCGCGCGTTCCACCCCCATGTATCCAGGAAGAAGCAGCCACCGTGTCTGACCCGAACCTGAACGATGCCTCCGAGTCGGTCGAGTCCGTAGACGACGAGCTCGAGATCGTCGAGGGAGCGGACGTCGAGGACGAGTTCGAGGCTGCCGATGCCGCCGCCGGCGAGAGCGCCGAGGACGAGGCCCTGCACGCCGAGGACGAGTCCGGCGAAGACGTCGAGGACGTCGAGGACGAGGACGCGTCCGACGAGGCCGAGGTCGAAGAAGAGGCCGAGCCCGTCGACCCCGTGACCGCCCTGCGCGACGAACTGCGTCTGCTCCCCGGCGAGTGGTACGTCATCCACACGTACGCCGGTTACGAGAACCGCGTGAAGACCAACCTCGAGCAGCGTGCCGTCTCGCTGAACGTCGAGGACTTCATCTTCCAGGCCGAGGTGCCGCAGGAAGAGGTCGCGCAGATCAAGAACGGCGAGCGCAAGACGATCAAGCAGAACAAGCTCCCGGGCTACGTCCTGGTCCGTATGGACCTGACGAACGAGTCCTGGGGCGTCGTCCGCAACACCCCCGGCGTCACCGGCTTCGTGGGCAACGCCTACGACCCGTACCCGCTGACCCTGGACGAGATCGTCAAGATGCTCGCCCCCGAGGCCGAGGAGAAGGCCGCCCGCGAGGCCGCCGAGGCCGAGGGCAAGCCCGCTCCGCAGCGCAAGGTCGAGGTCCAGGTGCTGGACTTCGAGGTCGGCGACTCGGTCACCGTCACCGACGGCCCGTTCGCCACGCTGCAGGCCACGATCAACGAGATCAACGCCGACTCGAAGAAGGTCAAGGGCCTCGTCGAGATCTTCGGCCGCGAGACCCCGGTCGAGCTTTCCTTCGACCAGATCCAGAAGAACTAGCACCTTCTGGACGTACGTCTTCCGATCAGGTCAGACGGGCTGTCGCAGCCGGTCTGACCTGCTCGGTTTTTAGCCGCGCACAGATACCCGTTATCGTTGTGCGGTATGCCTTCATCCGGATCATTTGCTCGGCTGAAGGCAGCCGTCCGGGGCGACTCGGACGTAGGAAGGCGAAAACGAAAGAGGACCCGGAATGCCTCCCAAGAAGAAGAAGGTCACGGGGCTTATCAAGCTCCAGATCAACGCCGGTGCGGCGAACCCGGCCCCGCCGGTCGGCCCCGCGCTCGGTCAGCACGGCGTCAACATCATGGAGTTCTGCAAGGCCTACAACGCCGCGACCGAGTCGCAGCGTGGCTGGGTCATCCCGGTGGAGATCACGGTCTACGAAGACCGCTCCTTCACCTTCGTGACCAAGACTCCGCCGGCCGCCAAGATGATCCTCAAGGCCGCGGGTGTCGAGAAGGGCTCCGGCGAGCCGCACAAGACCAAGGTCGCCAAGATCACCGAGGCGCAGGTCCGCGAGATCGCCACGACCAAGATGCCCGACCTCAACGCCAACGACCTGGACGCCGCTGCGAAGATCATCGCCGGCACCGCCCGTTCCATGGGCATCACGGTCGAGGGCTGACACCCACCTTCGTAGGAATCATGCGGCTCCGGCCGCACGTGGCGGGGCCTGCTCGGCCCGTACCACGACTCCTCAGAACACATCAGGAGCAGTAGTGAGCAAGCGCAGCAAGTCTCTCCGGGCTGCGGACGCCAAGGTCGACCGGGACAAGCTCTACGCCCCGCTCGAGGCCGTCCGTCTCGCCAAGGAGACCTCCACGAGCAAGTTCGACGGCACCGTCGAGGTCGCCTTCCGCCTGGGTGTCGACCCGCGCAAGGCCGACCAGATGGTCCGTGGCACCGTGAACCTGCCGCACGGCACCGGCAAGACCGCCCGGGTCCTGGTCTTCGCGACCGGTGACCGTGCTGCGGCCGCGGAGGCCGCCGGCGCCGACATCGTCGGCTCCGACGAACTGATCGACGAGGTCGCGAAGGGCCGTCTGGACTTCGACGCCGTCGTCGCCACCCCGGACCTCATGGGCAAGGTCGGCCGCCTCGGCCGCGTGCTCGGTCCCCGTGGTCTCATGCCGAACCCCAAGACCGGCACCGTGACCCCCGACGTCGCCAAGGCTGTCACCGAGATCAAGGGTGGCAAGATCGAGTTCCGCGTCGACAAGCACTCGAACCTGCACTTCATCATCGGCAAGGTGTCGTTCGACGACTCCAAGCTGGTGGAGAACTACGGCGCCGCGCTCGACGAGATCCTTCGTCTGAAGCCGTCGGCCGCCAAGGGCCGCTACGTCAAGAAGGCCGCGATCAGCACCACGATCGGCCCCGGCATTCCTGTCGACCCGAACCGCACCCGCAACCTCCTCGTCGAGGAGGACCCGGCCGCCGTCTGAGCCTCCCGCTCACCCCGGTGACCGCGTCGCGCACGCGTATCTGAACGGGCCCCGCAACCTTTCGAGGTGCGGGGCCCGTCTTCATGTCCGGAGGCTTTTGCGGCCTTTCCGGGGCGAGCGCCCCGGGCGGAATCCGGATACGAGTGTCAGTGGGCCGCGCTAGCGTGCGGTTCACGGACTTCGCATAGGGGTGGGACGAATGAACAGCACCATGGTGCGCCGCGTGACCCTCTCGATCGCGCTGACGACCGCGCTGGCGGGGGTGGCGGCCTGCAACTCCTCGGATTCCTCCGGGAGTTCGGGCAAGGGTGACAAGGCCGGCCACAGGAGCGCCACGCGCGTCAGCCCCATCGCGGCCCTGCGCTCGGCGGAGAAGTCCACCGACGGCGCCGACTCCGCGAGGGTCGAGTCCACCACGACCCTGGGCACGCTGATGTCCATGAAGTCGGGCGGCGTCATGGCCTGGGGCCACGGCATCACGGGTGACATGACGATCACGTACACCGGCGGCACGATGGCCGAGACGATGCGCAAGACGGGCAGCGACTCC
Organism: Streptomyces sp. NPDC021080; assembly: GCF_044333225.1. Lineage (NCBI taxonomy): Bacteria > Bacillati > Actinomycetota > Actinomycetes > Kitasatosporales > Streptomycetaceae > Streptomyces > Streptomyces sp. NPDC021080. The sequence goes on from NZ_JBIRQM010000012.1 coordinate 39,012, forward strand.
ATGGAGGCCCGCTATCTGTCCGACGCCTACTACGCGAAGATGGGCGACGCCTTCGCCCGGCAGGTGGGCGGCAAGCACTGGATCCGGTACGGGTACGACGACCTGGCGAAGCTCGGGGGCGGCTCCGGCGCGCTGCTGAAGGACCAGATGCAGAACAGCTCGCCGAACCAGTCGGTGAAGCTGCTGCTGGCCTCCGGCGACGTCAAGAAGGTCGGCGAGGAGACGGTCCGGGGCCAAAGGACCACGCACTACGCGGGCACGGTGGACGTGAGCGACCTCGCGGCCCGGAACTCCCACCTCACCCCGAGCCAGCTCTCGGACATGAAGAAGCAGTTCACCACGGCCGGCATCACGACCGAGGACGTGGACATCTGGGTCGACGCCAAGGACCTGCTCATCAAGGCGGTCTCCAAGGCCGCGATGGCGAGCGGCACGATGTCCTCCACGACGTACTACAGCGACTACGGGGTGAAGGTCTCCGCCGCGGCGCCCCCGGCCGGTGACACCGAGGACTTCAAGGACCTCCTGAAGGCGCAGGGCATGACGCCGGGCAGCGGCGACACGGCGACCGGTTCCGGCAGCGACTCTCCCTCCTGAGTCCCACGCCGGCCCGCCCCGGTCCGGGGCGGGCCCTCTCCCGGGGCGGTGACGCGCTTCCCCGAACCGCGCCGCCCTCAACTGCCGCTGCCCGCGCGATGGTTGCAGGAAAACGCAGATGATCATCCAGGCCTCCTGGGCTACGCTCGCGCCGAATCTGTGAATCGCTCATCTGTTCCTTGGGGGGAACCTTGAAGCTTTCTGTGAGCAACCTGGCACGGCACCGGGCGACCGGGGCGGCCCTCGCGGCCCTCGTCCTCGGCGGGGGCGCCGTGGGCTGTACGAAGGGCGCCAAGGAGGAGTCGCCCGCGCTCACGCCCGCCGCGGCCGTGGCGAAGGCGGCGAAGAAGACCGAGGACATCACCTCGCTCCACTACCGGATGAAGGGCGAGGTCCCCGGAGAGGGCCGCATCAGCGGTGAGGCGGCGATGAGCATGAAGCCGCTGGCCATGAGCATGAAGATGACCGCCCAGGACCAGGCCACCGACGGCCCGGTCGAGATCCGGCTCGTGGGCAAGGCGATGTACATCGGCGGGGGCCTCAAGGCCGCCAAGGAGATGGACGGCAAGAGCTGGATCAAGTTCGACATGGCCGCCCTGGGCGCCGACAAGGAGCTGAACACGGGCCAGCTGGGCGGCGGGCAGACCGACAAGAACCCCGCCACCGAGTCCACCTTCATGACCGGCTCCAAGAACGTGAAGAAGGTCGGGCCCGAGACCGTCGACGGGGTGAAGACCACGCACTACAAGGGGACGGTCACCCTCGACGAGTTCCGCAAGTCGCTCAAGGGCCAGGACAAGGCCGACCGCGAGAAGCGCGAGAAGGCCCTCGACCAGTACACGAAGATGGGCATCGACGCGATCACGATGGACATGTGGATCGACGGCGCCGACCACACCAAGCAGTTCCGGATGCGGGGGACCGCCGACAAGGGGCCGCTCGACATGACCGTCACCTTCCTGGACTACAACAAGCCCGTGACCGTGACCGCCCCGCCGGCCAAGGACACCGTCGACCTCGCCGAGATGATGAAGGGCGCCCAGCAGGGCTGATCCGCACCGCCCGAGCCCGCGAGGCCGCCGGAGCCCGCAAGGGCCGTCGGCGGCCGGGCCGTTCGGCCGGATTTGCTTGACGCCGTCCCCTTCACGTACTCTCCTCGAGAAGCCAAAGACCGCTGGTCGTTGCCACGTGCTCGCAAGAGGACGGGGTGACCGAAGGATCCGCACTGCGGACGACCCGCGCAGGTGATCGTGGATGTGTTCCCGGAGTTCGCACGCCCAGCGTGCGGAGGAATCCGGTCGAGCTACGCCCCGTGCGCCTGCGCCGGGGCGTTTTTGTTGTGTCGGCCCCTTCTGAGCGGTCCTCATCACCCGGAAGGAGGCCGACGCTCTATGGCAAGGCCCGACAAGGCTGCCGCGGTAGCCGAGCTCGCGGACCAGTTCCGCAGCTCGAACGCCGCCGTGCTGACCGAGTACCGGGGTCTCACCGTGGCGCAGCTCAAGACGCTGCGCCGTTCGCTCGGTGAAGACGCCCAGTACGCCGTGGTGAAGAACACGCTGACCAAGATTGCGGCCAACGAGGCCGGGATCTCGACGCTCGACGACCTGTTCAACGGTCCGACGGCGGTCGCCTTCATCTCCGGTGACCCGGTGACGTCGGCGAAGGGTCTTCGTGACTTCGCCAAGGACAACCCGAACCTCGTCATCAAGGGCGGTGTCCTTGACGGCAAGGCGCTGTCCGCCGACGAGATCAAGAAGCTTGCGGACCTTGAGTCCCGCGAGGTTCTGCTCGCCAAGCTGGCGGGTGCCTTCAAGGGCAAGCAGACGCAGACTGCTCGCCTCTTCCAGGCCCTGCCCTCGAAGTTCGTCCGCACCGCGGAGGCGCTTCGTGTCAAGCAGGCCGAGCAGGGCGGTGCCGAGTAATTCGGCTCGCGCATTGACCGCCGCCTGAGGCGACGGTCGTAGCGGGCCGAACGTACGCCCGCCTCACCAGTACATCCGGCACCTGCCGAATTAGTGGAAGGACGCCATCATGGCGAAGCTGTCCCAGGAAGAGCTGCTCGAGCAGTTCGAGAACCTCACCCTCATCGAGCTCGCCGAGTTCGTGAAGGCCTTCGAGGAGAAGTTCGACGTCACCGCCGCCGCGGCCGTCGCCGCTGCCCCGGTCGGCGTCGCCGCCGTCGCCGAGGCCGCTGAGGAGCAGGACGAGTTCGACGTCATCCTCACGGGTGCCGGCGAGAAGAAGATCCAGGTCATCAAGGTCGTGCGCGAGCTCACCTCCCTGGGTCTGAAGGAGGCCAAGGACCTCGTCGACGGCGCTCCGAAGCCCGTCCTCGAGAAGGTCGCCAAGGAGGCCGCCGAGAAGGCTGCCGAGTCCCTCAAGGGCGCCGGCGCCTCCGTCGAGGTCAAGTAACTCGACGAGTCCCCCGAGGACTCCTGTGAAGCTGTCACAGCCGCTCCCGTAGCGCTGTAACGCTGACGCACCGAAGAGCGATCACCCAACTGGGTGGTCGCTCTTCGGCGTTCCAGGGGGTCCCTGAAGCGGCAGCCTTGCGCTGTCGGTCGCGACGAGTATGGTGATCTTCGTTGTGCCTCCGGCAGCCCTGTGACAGGCAGAGGGACGGGTTGCAAGACGGGCCGCACGTGACGATCGCGGCACTTGCTTTGGGCATGGGGGGCCTTGACGAACCGCACGCAGCGCGCAATTCTCAGGACGCGTCGTCACAACGATCCGTATCCGAGGCATGGATCGCTGACGAAGAGGGCAGTATCGATGTGCATTGAGGGCGTGGCTTGCCGCAGGTGTTGAGAACAGTGAGAGTCTCAAAAAACAGGGACTGGACATCAGTGGGCCTAGTGGCTACACTGACCCTTTGCGCTGCCTGTTAGCTGCCTCCTGCCCGTCACCAGGGGCATACCCGTGTTTGAGCATCGACGGTTGGACCACCTCTGACCTGGCCTTCATTCGGCCGGATCGGGTGCGGCCCGACGCTTTGTCCGACATGGGACCGGTACGCGCGTAGTGAGTCCGAGCCCTCGGAAGGACCCCCTCTTGGCCGCCTCGCGCACTGCCTCGACCGCGAATACGAACAACGGCGCCAGCACCGCCCCGCTGCGCATCTCCTTTGCAAAGATCAAGGAGCCCCTCGAGGTTCCGAACCTTCTTGCGCTGCAAACCGAGAGCTTCGACTGGCTGCTCGGCAACGACGCGTGGAAGGCTCGTGTCGAGGCGGCTCTGGACAGCGGACAGGACGTCCCCACCAAGTCCGGTCTGGAGGAGATCTTCGAGGAGATCTCCCCGATCGAGGACTTCAGCGGGTCGATGTCCCTGACGTTCCGCGACCACCGTTTCGAGCCGCCGAAGAACTCCATCGACGAGTGCAAGGACCGCGACTTCACGTACGCGGCCCCGCTCTTCGTCACCGCCGAGTTCACCAACAACGAGACCGGCGAGATCAAGTCCCAGACGGTCTTCATGGGCGACTTCCCGCTCATGACCAACAAGGGCACCTTCGTCATCAACGGCACCGAGCGTGTCGTCGTGTCGCAGCTGGTCCGCTCGCCGGGTGTCTACTTCGACTCCTCCATCGACAAGACGTCCGACAAGGACATCTTCTCGGCCAAGGTCATCCCCTCCCGGGGTGCCTGGCTGGAGATGGAGATCGACAAGCGCGACATGGTCGGTGTCCGCATCGACCGCAAGCGCAAGCAGTCCGTCACCGTTCTCCTGAAGGCTCTCGGCTGGACCACCGAGCAGATCCTCGAGGAGTTCGGCGAGTACGAGTCCATGCGCGCCACCCTGGAGAAGGACCACACCCAGGGCCAGGACGACGCGCTGCTGGACATCTACCGCAAGCTGCGTCCGGGCGAACCGCCGACCCGTGAGGCCGCGCAGACGCTTCTGGAGAACCTCTACTTCAACCCGAAGCGCTACGACCTCGCCAAGGTCGGCCGGTACAAGGTCAACAAGAAGCTGGGCGGCGACGCCCCGCTCGACGCCGGCATCCTGACCGTCGAGGACATCATCTCGACGATCAAGTACCTGGTGAAGCTGCACGCCGGTGAGACCGAGACCGTCGGCGACAACGGCACCTCGATGGTCGTCGAGACCGACGACATCGACCACTTCGGCAACCGTCGTCTGCGCAACGTCGGCGAGCTCATCCAGAACCAGGTCCGCACGGGTCTGGCTCGTATGGAGCGCGTCGTGCGCGAGCGCATGACGACCCAGGACGTCGAGGCGATCACGCCGCAGACCCTGATCAACATCCGGCCGGTCGTCGCCTCCATCAAGGAGTTCTTCGGCACCAGCCAGCTGTCGCAGTTCATGGACCAGAACAACCCGCTGTCGGGTCTCACCCACAAGCGCCGTCTGTCGGCTCTTGGCCCGGGTGGTCTCTCCCGTGAGCGGGCCGGCTTCGAGGTCCGTGACGTGCACCCGTCGCACTACGGCCGCATGTGCCCGATCGAGACCCCTGAAGGCCCGAACATCGGTCTGATCGGCTCGCTCGCCTCCTACGGCCGCGTGAACGCGTTCGGTTTCGTCGAGACGCCCTACCGCCGGGTCACCGACGGTGTCGTCACCGACGAGGTCGACTACCTCACGGCCGACGAGGAGGACCGGTTCGTCATCGCGCAGGCCAACGCGCCGCTGACGGACGAGCTCCGCTTCGAGGAGTCCCGCGTCCTGGTCCGCCGTCGTGGCGGAGAGGTCGACTACGTCCCCGGTGACGACGTCGACTACATGGACGTCTCCCCGCGCCAGATGGTGTCGGTCGCGACCGCCATGATCCCGTTCCTGGAGCACGACGACGCCAACCGTGCCCTCATGGGCGCGAACATGATGCGCCAGGCCGTTCCGCTCATCAAGTCCGAGGCGCCGCTGGTCGGCACCGGCATGGAGTACCGCTGTGCGGTCGACGCCGGTGACGTCCTGAAGTCGGAGAAGGACGGTGTGGTCCAGGAGGTCTCCGCGGACTACATCACCACCGCCAACGACGACGGCACGTACACCACGTACCGCCTGCACAAGTTCTCCCGGTCGAACCAGGGCACCTCCGTCAACCAGAAGGTTGTCGTGGACGAGGGCGCCCGCGTGATCGAGGGCCAGGTCCTGGCCGACGGTCCCGCGACCGAGGACGGCGAGATGGCCCTCGGCAAGAACCTGCTCGTGGCGTTCATGCCGTGGGAGGGTCACAACTACGAGGACGCGATCATCCTGTCGCAGCGCCTCGTGCAGGACGACGTCCTCTCCTCGATCCACATCGAGGAGCACGAGGTCGACGCCCGTGACACCAAGCTCGGCCCGGAGGAGATCACCCGGGACATCCCGAACGTCTCCGAGGAGGTCCTCGCCGACCTCGACGAGCGCGGCATCATCCGTATCGGTGCCGAGGTCGTCGCCGGCGACATCCTCGTCGGCAAGGTCACGCCCAAGGGCGAGACCGAGCTGACGCCGGAGGAGCGCCTGCTGCGCGCGATCTTCGGTGAGAAGGCCCGTGAGGTCCGTGACACCTCGCTGAAGGTCCCGCACGGCGAGATCGGCAAGGTCATCGGCGTCCGCGTCTTCGACCGTGAAGAGGGCGACGAGCTGCCCCCGGGCGTGAACCAGCTGGTTCGTGTCTACGTGGCGCAGAAGCGCAAGATCACGGACGGTGACAAGCTCGCCGGCCGTCACGGCAACAAGGGTGTCATCTCGAAGATCCTGCCGATCGAGGACATGCCGTTCCTGGAGGACGGCACCCCGGTCGACATCATCCTCAACCCGCTCGGTGTCCCGTCCCGAATGAACCCGGGACAGGTCCTGGAGATCCACCTCGGCTGGCTCGCCAGCCGCGGCTGGGACGTCTCCGGTCTCGCGGACGACTGGGCGCAGCGCCTGCAGGCCATCGGTGCCGACCAGGTCCCGCCGCGGACGAACGTCGCCACCCCGGTCTTCGACGGTGCGCGTGAGGACGAGCTCGCGGGTCTGTTCGAGCACACCCTGCCCAACCGCGACGGTGACCGCCTGGTTCTCCCGTCCGGCAAGGCGAGGCTGTTCGACGGCCGCTCCGGCGAGCCGTTCCCGGACCCGATCTCGGTCGGGTACATGTACATCCTCAAGCTGCACCACCTGGTCGACGACAAGCTGCACGCCCGCTCGACCGGTCCGTACTCGATGATCACCCAGCAGCCGCTGGGTGGTAAGGCTCAGTTCGGTGGCCAGCGCTTCGGTGAGATGGAGGTGTGGGCGCTGGAGGCGTACGGCGCCGCTTACGCCCTCCAGGAGCTGCTGACGATCAAGTCCGACGACGTGACCGGCCGCGTGAAGGTCTACGAGGCCATCGTCAAGGGCGAGAACATCCCCGAGCCCGGCATCCCCGAGTCCTTCAAGGTGCTCATCAAGGAGATGCAGTCCCTGTGCCTCAACGTGGAGGTGCTGTCCTCGGACGGCATGTCCATCGAGATGCGCGACACCGACGAGGACGTCTTCCGCGCGGCGGAGGAGCTCGGCATCGACCTGTCCCGGCGCGAGCCGAGCAGCGTCGAAGAGGTCTGACGGGAGTCCGGCCGGGCCTTGGCCACCTGTGGAAAAGGTGACCAAGGCCCGCCGGCCCCAGGACCCCCGTTTCAGACCCCTAAGACTTACAACCCTGAGAGGGATTGACGCATAGTGCTCGACGTCAACTTCTTCGATGAGCTCCGGATCGGTCTGGCCACCGCTGACGACATCCGTCAGTGGAGCCACGGCGAGGTCAAGAAGCCCGAGACCATCAACTACCGCACCCTCAAGCCCGAAAAGGACGGACTCTTCTGCGAGAAGATCTTCGGTCCGACCCGGGACTGGGAGTGCTACTGCGGCAAGTACAAGCGTGTCCGCTTCAAGGGCATCATCTGTGAGCGCTGTGGCGTCGAGGTCACGCGCGCCAAGGTGCGCCGTGAGCGGATGGGCCACATCGAGCTGGCCGCTCCCGTCACCCACATCTGGTACTTCAAGGGCGTTCCGTCGCGGCTGGGCTACCTGCTCGACCTCGCCCCGAAGGACCTCGAGAAGGTCATCTACTTCGCCGCGTACATGATCACGTACGTCGACGACGAGCGCCGCACCCGCGACCTGCCCTCGCTGGAGGCGCACGTCTCCGTCGAGCGCCAGCAGATCGAGAACCGCCGCGACGCCGACCTCGAAGCCCGCGCCAAGAAGCTCGAGACCGACCTGGCCGAGCTGGAGGCCGAGGGCGCCAAGGCCGACGTGCGCCGCAAGGTGCGCGAGGGTGCCGAGCGTGAGATGAAGCAGCTGCGCGACCGCGCGCAGCGCGAGATCGACCGTCTCGACGAGGTGTGGACCCGCTTCAAGAACCTCAAGGTCCAGGACCTGGAGGGCGACGAGCTCCTCTACCGCGAACTGCGTGACCGCTTCGGCACGTACTTCGACGGTTCGATGGGTGCCGCGGCGCTGCAGAAGCGCCTGGAGTCCTTCGACCTGGACGAGGAGGCCGAGCGCCTCCGCGAGATCATCCGCACCGGCAAGGGCCAGAAGAAGACCCGCGCGCTCAAGCGCCTCAAGGTCGTCTCCGCGTTCCTGCAGACCAGCAACAGCCCCAAGGGCATGGTGCTCGACTGCGTGCCGGTCATCCCGCCGGACCTGCGTCCGATGGTGCAGCTGGACGGTGGCCGCTTCGCGACCTCCGACCTGAACGACCTGTACCGCCGCGTGATCAACCGCAACAACCGCCTGAAGCGGCTTCTCGACCTCGGCGCGCCCGAGATCATCGTGAACAACGAGAAGCGCATGCTCCAGGAGGCCGTCGACGCGCTCTTCGACAACGGCCGTCGTGGTCGCCCGGTCACGGGCCCTGGCAACCGTCCGCTGAAGTCGCTGTCCGACATGCTCAAGGGCAAGCAGGGTCGCTTCCGTCAGAACCTGCTCGGCAAGCGTGTGGACTACTCCGCGCGTTCCGTGATCGTCGTCGGTCCGCAGCTGAAGCTGCACCAGTGCGGTCTGCCGAAGGCCATGGCGCTGGAGCTCTTCAAGCCGTTCGTGATGAAGCGCCTGGTCGACCTGAACCACGCGCAGAACATCAAGAGCGCCAAGCGGATGGTCGAGCGCGGCCGCACGGTCGTGTACGACGTCCTCGAAGAGGTCATCGCCGAGCACCCGGTTCTGCTGAACCGTGCGCCCACGCTGCACCGCCTCGGCATCCAGGCCTTCGAGCCCCAGCTGGTCGAGGGCAAGGCCATCCAGATCCACCCGCTCGTCTGCACCGCGTTCAACGCGGACTTCGACGGTGACCAGATGGCCGTGCACCTGCCGCTCTCCGCGGAGGCGCAGGCCGAGGCCCGCATCCTGATGCTGTCCTCGAACAACATCCTCAAGCCGGCCGACGGCCGCCCGGTCACGATGCCGACCCAGGACATGGTCCTCGGTCTGTTCTTCCTGACCACCGACGGCGACCTGCGGAACGTGAAGGGCGAGGACCGCTCCTTCGCCTCCGTGGCCGAGGCGATCATGGCGTTCGACGCCGGCGAGCTCTCGCTGCAGTCGCAGGTGGACATCCGCTTCCCGGTGGGCACCATCCCGCCGCGCGGCTGGACCCCTCCGGCGCAGGAGGAGGGCGAGCCCGAGTGGCAGCAGGGTGACACCTTCCGCCTGCGGACGACCCTGGGCCGCGCGCTCTTCAACGAGCTGCTGCCCGAGGACTACCCGTTCGTCGACTACGAGGTGGGCAAGAAGCAGCTCTCCGAGATCGTCAACGACCTCGCCGAGCGCTACCCCAAGGTCATCGTGGCGGCGACGCTCGACAACCTGAAGTCCGCGGGCTTCTTCTGGGCGACCCGTTCCGGTGTCACCGTGGCCATCTCCGACATCGTCGTTCCGGATGCGAAGCGCGCGATCGTCAAGGGCTACGAGGACCTGGACGAGAAGGTCCAGAAGCAGTACGAGCGTGGTCTGATCACCAAGGAAGAGCGCACGCAGGAGCTCATCGCGATCTGGACCAAGGCGACCAACGAGGTCGCCGAGGCGATGAACGCGAACTTCCCGAAGACCAACCCGGTCTCGATGATGGTGAACTCGGGCGCCCGAGGCAACATGATGCAGATGCGTCAGATCGCCGGTATGCGTGGTCTGGTGTCGAACGCCAAGAACGAGACCATCCCGCGTCCGATCAAGGCGTCCTTCCGTGAGGGCCTGTCCGTGCTGGAGTACTTCATCTCCACGCACGGTGCCCGTAAGGGTCTGGCGGACACCGCCCTGCGTACCGCCGACTCGGGTTACCTCACCCGTCGTCTGGTGGACGTCTCGCAGGACGTCATCATCCGCGAGGAGGACTGCGGCACCGACCGCGGTCTGCGTCTGGCCATCGCCGAGCGCGGCGAGGACGGCGTGCTGCGCAAGACGGAGAACGTCGAGACCAGCGTGTACGCACGTGCGCTGGCCGAGGACATCACCGTCGACGGCAAGGTGCTGGCCCCGGCCAACACCGACCTCGGCGACGTCCTCATCGACGAGCTGGTCCGCCACGGCATCGAGGAGGTCAAGACCCGTTCGGTCCTGACCTGTGAGTCCGCCGTCGGCACCTGCGCCATGTGCTACGGCCGCTCGCTGGCCACCGGCAAGCTGGTCGACATCGGTGAGGCGGTCGGCATCATCGCCGCCCAGTCCATCGGTGAGCCCGGTACCCAGCTGACGATGCGTACCTTCCACACCGGTGGTGTGGCCGGTGACGACATCACCCAGGGTCTGCCCCGTGTCGTCGAGCTCTTCGAGGCCCGTACGCCGAAGGGTGTCGCCCCGATCTCCGAGGCCTCCGGCCGCGTGCGGATCGAGGAGACCGAGAAGACCAAGAAGCTCGTCGTCACCCCGGACGACGGCAGCGACGAGACGGCGTTCCCGATCTCGAAGCGCGCCCGTCTCCTGGTGTCGGAGGGCGAGCACGTCGAGGTGGGCCAGAAGCTCACCGTGGGTGCCACCAACCCGCACGACGTGCTGCGCATCCTGGGTCAGCGTGCCGTCCAGGTCCACCTGGTCGGCGAGGTCCAGAAGGTCTACAACTCGCAGGGTGTGTCGATCCACGACAAGCACATCGAGATCATCATCCGGCAGATGCTGCGCCGCGTGACGATCATCGAGTCGGGCGACGCGGAGCTGCTGCCCGGCGAGCTGGTCGAGCGCTCGAAGTTCGAGACCGAGAACCGTCGTGTGGTCACCGAGGGCGGTCACCCCGCCTCCGGCCGTCCGCAGCTGATGGGTATCACCAAGGCCTCGCTGGCGACGGAGTCCTGGCTGTCGGCCGCCTCCTTCCAGGAGACGACCCGAGTTCTGACGGACGCGGCGATCAACGCCAAGTCCGACAGCCTCATCGGCCTCAAGGAGAACGTCATCATCGGTAAGCTCATCCCGGCCGGTACGGGTCTGTCCCGCTACCGCAACATCCGGGTGGAGCCGACCGAGGAGGCCAAGGCCGCGATGTACTCGGCCGTCGGCTACGACGACATCGACTACTCGCCGTTCGGCACGGGCTCCGGCCAGGCCGTCCCGCTGGAGGACTACGACTACGGTCCGTACAACCAGTGAGCGGCTGCCGGTAGGCGCTAGCTAGTACGAAGGGCGGTCATCCCCGTTGGGGGTGACCGCCCTTCGGCGTTCCCGGTCCGGTCCGCGACCTGGCCGCCCCGCCTCAGCGCGGGAGCTGGAGGTACGGCTCCAGGGCGCGCAGCCGGGTGTAGTTGTCGGGGTGGGTGGACAGCAGCCGGGCCAGGCCGGTGGGCTCCTGGAGCTTCTTGCCCCGGGCGGCGGCGGCCGTCTTCGCCGCGTCCTCCTCGGCCTGGAAGTGGTGCAGGACCTCGGCCATCTCGGGCGCGAAGCCGAGGGCCGCGGCCTGCTGGTCGGCACGCAGTTCGCCGAGGCGGCCCGCCCACGCGAGGAGATAGGGCGCGACGACCAGGGGGACGGTGATGTACCAGGCGACGAGGAAACCGGCGACCACGAACATCCCCATGAAGAGGACCAGCAGCCCGGTCGCGGCGGCCGAGAAGACCCCGGCGACCGCGAGCGCGATCCTGGCCATGCCGCGGGTGAAGGCCCAGGCGAGCCTGCCGGGCAGTGAGTACCAGTAGCCGAGGAGCCCGGCCCAGGCGTGACCGCCGGTGTGGTGGCCGAGTTCATGGGCGAGTACGGCGGCGAGGTTGCTGCTGGGGATCTTGTTGAGGGAGTAGGTGGTGACGCCGACGACATGGCCGGCGACGGCGACCGCGTTCAGGTCGTCGCTGTTCTCCACCATCAGCTCGTAGGTGCCGGCCTCTATGCCGGCCCGGGCGGTGACCTCGCGCCAGATCGGCTCCAGCCGGGCGCGTTCCTCGGCCAGCGGCGTCCGCAGTTTGAGCACGTGCCGGGCGAAGCGCAGCTCGGTGGGCCGGTGGAAGACGAGCGCGCCGGAGGCCACCCAGGCCACGACGACCAGCCAGCCCACGACCGTGCCGCAGATCCCCAGAGCGAGGGCCGACACCACGGCGAGGCTCACCAGGGCGCCCGGGATCTGTGTGGCCAGCTGTCCGACGGCGGTGGCGTCGGCGCCGCGCTGATGGCTCGCCAGGTGGACGCGTGAGCCCTGGTGGCGGTAGTCGAGATCGTCGGGCGCGACGGTGGGCCGCGGGACGAACGGCCTCGGCTCCGCCTGCTGCTGCCCCGCGAACCGCGGGTCGGCTCCCGGACCGTGCGGACCGGGTCCCGCCGTTCCGGGGTACTGCGGCCCGGGGCTTCCGGCTCCCGTTCCCGGGTACTGCGGCCCGGGAGCGCCGGGGCCGGGGTTCCCGGGGTACTGAGGGGGCAGGCCCCCGGTCCCCGGGTGGTGAGGGGCCTGGCCCGTACCACCCGGGTACGCCGCCCCCGCTCCCGCGTACGGCGGCGCCGCGCTCGCGGCTGCGGTTCCGGGGCCTCCGGGGTACTGCGGGGGAGGGCCCGCCGTGCCGGGGTACGGGGGCGCGGGGCTTCCGGCTCCCGTTCCCGGGTACTGCGGTGCGGGGCTTCCGGCCCCGGGATAGGGAGGTGCGGCGTTCGTGGCTCCGGCTCCCGGGTACGGAGGTGCGGCGCTTCCGGCCGCCGCTCCGGGGTACTGCGGTCCCGGTCCACCGGGCCCGGGACCGCCGGGGTACTGCTGCGGGGGAGCGGAGGCCGTGGGGTACTCGGGTGGCGGGGGCGTGGCCCCCGGGTAGGGAGGCCCTGGGTACGGGGGCTCGTGGGTCGGGCCTGGAGGCTGGGACATGACGGCTCCTTCGGTGGGGCTGGTGGCTGTGCGGGGACGTCAGCCGGTGAGCGGTGGGACGGGCCGCGGGACGACGGGCGCCGGCCCGGCCGCGGGCACGGCCGGCGGTGCCCCGGCGGCCGGGGTCACGCGGGGTCGCCTTCCGGAGCGCCGTCCGGCGGTACGGCGGCCCGGGCGTCGTCGGGGCGGCCGGGCACCGGGGGTACGGCCGGAGCGGGACCTGCCGTCGGGTAGGGCGTCGTGGCGGGCGGTCCGTACGGGGCCGCCGGGCCCTCGGGCCGTCCCGGCACCACGGAGGACCCGGCGTCCCGGCCCCCGGCGTACGGGGGACGGTCACCCGCGTGGGGGGCCTGTCCGGTGTAGGGCGGCTGCCCGCCCGGGGCACCCGCGTACGGGGTGTGTCCGCCCGGAGCACCCGCGTACGGGGTGTGTCCGCCCGGAGCACCCGCGTACGGGGTGTGTCCGCCCGGGGCACCCGCGTACGGGCTCTGGCCGGCGTACGGCGGGGGCCCGCCCGGGTCGCCCGTGTACGGGGTCTGGCCCGCGTGGGGCGGCTGCCCGGTGTAGGGAGGCCGGTCGTCGGCGTACGGGGGCCGGCCGCCGTCGTACGGAGGGCGGTCGCCGTACGGTGCCTGTCCCGCGTACGGCGGCTGGGGAGAGGGACCGGGCTGGGGAGACTGGCCCGGATACGGCGGCTGGGGCGGTGTCTGCGGCTGTCCGGGGACCGCTCCGGCGGGCAGTGCCCCCTGGCCGTCCCGCGGCGCCGGAGGCGTCTGCTGCTGGATCAGCTCGTCGACGGCCCGCAGGGTCGAGCGGGCCGACTCCGCCTTCTGGAAGTCCTCCAGACTGTCCCCGGCGAGGACCTGGAGCTGGCCTCTGATGATGGACAGCTGGTCCTTCTGGATGGACCCGATGACCATCTTGGTGTCCTCGGGGTGCTGGGACAGATGCAGGGCCCAGGCGGCGACCCCTCCGTGCTGGAGGTGGTACTGGTAGAAGTTGATCTTCTCGGCGATCAGATGGTGGTCCTGCTGCTGGCGCAGCATCTCCAGCTCGTGCTGCTGCCGGGCCAGCCGGAGCCGGAACTCGTGCTCGGGGTCGAGCATGTCGGACTCGTAGCGCAGGCTCCGCTGCCGCCGCCGGTGCGCGATCGCCTCGTCGTCCAGCCGCAGCCGTACGGCACAGGTCACGGCGAGCCCGATGCCCGCGGCGAAACCGCCCTCGTCCACGGCCTGCTGGACCGCGCGCTCGGCGGCCGGGCTGTTCTCGATGGAGTGGCCGCGGCTCACCGGCCGCGCGAGCTGGTGCAGCTCACGGGTCAGCCGCGTCGGAACGTCACGCTCACCGCTCGCCACATAGGCGATCGGGTCCGCGACCCGCCAGGTCAGGTCGGCCGTGGCACCGAAGGCGAACGCGTCGTCGTCGCTCGGCAGCTCCAGCGCGAGCTGGACGGGGTGGCTGCCCATGTCCACCTCGTAGACGGAGGTGTAGCGGCGGGTGGCCGCGTCCGAGCGGCTCGGCCGGTGCGGCGGTGTGTAGACGTCGTACGAGCCCTTCGCGGTGACGAAGACCAGGGCGTGGTCGATCGCGGTGACCGCGCGGCGGACGGTGTAGTCGAAGCGCGCGATCGGCCGCACGGTGAGCACCGGGTCGATGAGCGTGCTGTGCCGGTTGGCGTCCTGCTGCCACTCCGGCTGACGGCGGAACTCCGCCATGGTTCAACTCCTCGATGGATCTCTCGACGGATCTGGGGTGGAGGGGATCAGGAGGCCGAGCAGCCGGTCGGCCACGGGCGGGCGTGGGCCGCCGTCCGGGGCGCGCAGGCCGGCCAGTTCGTGGCTCAGGCGTTTGCGGTCGTCAGCCGTCACGACCAGCGCGGGCAGCAGCAGCTCCAGTGCCTGTGCGACGTCCGCCCGGTGCTCGGCCAGCCGCACCCAGGTGTGCAGGGCGGTCAGCGCGCCCCGGGTGTGGCCGCGGTCGCCGAGCGCGGTGCGCCACAGGGTGGCCAGGTCACGGGCCGAGTCCGGCTCGTACATGCCGGTGTCGGCGTACCACTCGACGAGCGCGCCCTCCTCCGCGTTGTCGCAGGAGCGCACGAACGCGGCCAGCGCGAGCGCCCGGACCGAGGCCGTGTCGTGGTGGAGCAGGCGCACCAGCTCGGAGAGCATCTCGCCGCGCCGCGTGCCCACCGAGAGCAGCAGGGCCGTGGAGTCGACCAGGTTGTTCGACTCGGTCCTGCTGCTGCCTCCGGCGCGGGCGCGGGCGGCGAGCGCGCTCAGCGCCGGGCCCGCGAGGCCGGGGCGCAGCGGGGTGAGCAGGCCGAACGCGCGGATCGCGGTCCAGCGGCGGGCCCAGTGGGCGTCCGTGCACCACTGGGTGAGCAGGCGCAGGACGACGGGCGCGTCGAGGAGCTGGGCGAGCGTGAGGGTGTTCGCGGCGGTGACCCGGGGGCCGAAGGCCTTGGACACGGCCCAGCCGTCGATCAGCAGCGCCATCGCCGAGGGCAGGTCGGCGCGGGCCAGCAGGGCCGCGGCCGCGGCGGCCCGGGTCCGGACGACCGGACGGCGGTCGCGGGCCAGTTCCTTGAGCCAGGCGACCAGCGCGGGCCGTGCCGACGGATGGCCCGTCCAGACCTCGCCGAGCAGCACCCGGGGGGTGCTCTCCTTCTTGAAGCGGGCCGTGAACTGCGGGACCGGGCCCCAGTCGGTCTCCTCGTCGCGTAACTCGCCCTCGGCCCGCGCCCGCTCCAGCCGGGTCTCGGCGGGGAGCCCGAACACCGGGATCTCAGGCGGCTGTTCGGGATGCTGGAGCCGCTGGAAGTGCACGAACAGCGTGTCGGCGAGTTCGGCGGCGAGCACGTAGGGAGCCTGGTCGAAGACGGCGAGCGAGATGAGGAACGCCTTGTCGCGCAACGTGGACTCGGGGTCGCCGAGCCATTCCCGGCACTGCTGCTCGACCGCCGCGTGCCCGAAGTCGGCGAGGCGGGCCGCCGCCTGTTCGCCGCCGTCGTAGCGGGCGACCTCGACGGCGAACCGGGCCACCTCGGCGGGGCGGTGGGCGCCGCGCGCGAGGAAGTCGCGGACGGGGTCGAGGGCGAGCAGGCCGGAGCTGTCCTCGGGGTCTTTCCGCAGGTCGGCCAGGTGGGCGCGCAGCACCGCGACCGCTTCCGGAGGTTCCCAGACGGAGGGGGTCACTCCCAGCAGGAACGGGGAGTTCTCCAGGGTCACGACCAGATACCCGCCGGTCTTCGCGAGCCGGTCGCGGGCCGCGTACAGGTGGGTGTCGCGCAGTGGGCGGTTGCGGCTCAGCGGCAGATCGCGCAGGACGTGGCCGCCGGGCGCGGTGAGCTGGGTGCCCAGGTTCGCCGGGCCGGTCTCGGCGGACAGCGCGTGCACGGCGGGTACGCCCAGGCGGTGCAGGAGCATGAGGGCCGCGGCGTGGCGGCCGGTGGAGTGGGCGCCGGCGAGGACGAGGACGCGCTCCTCGCGCAGCCGGGCCAGGGCGGCGGCGAAGGAGGGGCCCTCGGCGAAGACCGCGTCGAGCGCGTCGAGCCGCTGCCGGGGGATCTCGCCGGAGACGTACGCCGCCGACGCGGAGGCCGTCTGGTGGTGGTGGATCTCCGTCTTGCCGCCCATGAACACATCACGGGCCGAGCCGCCCGCCGAGACCCCGTGCTGGGCCCCGGCGACCACGCTGCCGCCGAAGGACGCGGCCTCGCTGAAGATGAATCCCGGTGTGTGCGCGACGAGTTCGCGCTGTGCGGCTCTGGCCTCCTGGGTCTCCTCCTCGGGCTCGCCCGTGTCGGCGCCGGCCTCGGCGGCCGGGTGCGGACCGCCCTGCCACGGTGTGTCCGGCGGTGGTACGTCGTCGAAGCCGCCCCGCGTCGGGGGCGCGGGCACCGTCACGCGGGCTCACCCCCGCTGCGGCCCAGGTGGACGTCGCCGGTGACCTGTCCGCCGGACACCCCGTGCTGGTCCCCCGCGACGAGGCTCCCGCCGAAGCTGGGGGAGCCGCCGCCGAAGTCGAAGACGACGTTCGCGGGCGGCGCGGCGGGCCGGGCGGGCTGTTGTCCGGGTCGGGCGGACTGCTCGGGCCGGGCGGGCTCGTGCGGGTCGGGGGCGGTGGCCGCCGGCTCCGCCGGCCCTGCGGTTCCTGCCGTTGCCGCAGGTCCTGTCGTGTCTGTCGGGCCCGCGGGGCCCCTCGTTCCTGCCGGCTCCGTCGGCTCCGCTCGGGTTCCGGACACGTCCGCCCCCGGCGCCGGGCTCTCCCCCGAGCAGTCCGGCGCCGGGGCTCCCCCTGTTTCACCGTGGCCTTCCGCCCCGTACGGAACCGGGCCGTGCAGCCAGGCCCGCAGGGGTCCGTTCTTGCTGTCCACCGTCACCGGGTGGAAGCCGTCCGCCGGGATGCCCGGGTGGCCGTGCCGCACGATCCCCGCGTGCACGCCCTCGGAGACGCACAGGGCGAAGTCGTCCGGCCGCTCCCGCAGGGCCGCGCGCAGCAGGTGGGCGTCGAGGAGCCGGCAGGCGTGGTTGAGGTCGGAGCCGACCCAGCCGTCGAGTTCGTCGACGGCGACATATCCGGTGGCGACGACACCGCGCAGCCGGATCTGGGCCGAACTGGACGCCGTCCGGTTGACCGAGCGGAGCAGCTCGGGCACCTCGGTGAGCAGGGCGCGCAGCAGGGCCGTGACGGAGGCGTTGGCGTCGATCAGCTCCATCACCGAGTCGCCGCGGTCCGCCCGCAGGCGCAACCGCTCGTCGATGCCGGCGCTCTCCAGCGCGCGGTCCGTGATGTCGTACAGCATCCGGCGCAGGTAGGCCTGCTCCACGTCGTCCCGGTCGCTGTACTTCTCGATGTCCAGCAGAAGGATCGTCCGGCTCACGGGATCGGTCATGGTCGCCTTTCGGTGGGGGCCTCGCCTGGCAAGCAGGGTGGCGTCACCGGTGGGCCGGGTGTGAGGGAGGATGTCCCACTCGAAGTGTGACCGTGTGCACAGAAGCGGTCCGCAGCCAGCGGAGCCCCGGCCGTCAGAGGAGCCCCGGCCGTCAGAGGAACCCCAGCCGTCAGAGGAACCCCGGTCGTCACGGGAGGACCGGCCGGCAGGGGAATCCCAGCCGTCACGGGAGGCTCGGCGGTCAGGGGCCGGGCGCCGGGCGGTCCGCCGCGGGCGGGCCGTCGCCGCGCCCGGGTACGGGCCGTCGGTTCATCCCCGGGCGATCCGCCGCAGGACGTCCATGCGCAGGATCACCATCGTCCGGCGGCCCGTCAGTACGGCTTCCCGCTCCCGGAGTTCCTTCAGCAGGCGCTGGACCATCTCCCGGGACGCCCCCACCGAGCCGGCCAGCTCCTGTTTGCTCAGCGGGACGGACAGTTCGATGCCCTCCTCGGTGCGGTGGCCGTTCGTGCGGGCCAGGTCGAGCAGGAGCGCGGCGAAACGTTCGCGGACGCTCATGGAGGCGAACTCCAGGCGGCGCCGGTCGGCGGCGCGGGTGCGGTCCGAGGTGAGGCCGAGCAGGGCGAAGGAGACCGCGGGGGAGCGGGCGAGGAAGTCCCGGAAGTGGTCGCGTACGAGCGCGACCGTGCGCACCGGTTCCAGGGCCGTCACCGTCGCGGAGCGCGGCCGGCCGGTGAGCGCCGCGGACTCCCCGACGATGTCGCCGGGGCCGCGCAGCGCGAGCAGCGCCTCGTAGCCGTTGGCGGCGGCGGCCGTCACCTTCGTCCAGCCGTGCGTCACGATCAGTACGTGCGAGGAGGGCTCGCTCTGGTGCAGGAGCACCATCCGGGGCGTGAAGGACAGCTCGCGGCCGAGGGCCAGCAGCGCGGAGCGGTCCTCGCTCTCCAGCCGGGCCAGGAACGGCACCCGGTCGTCCAGGCTCTCGTCCCCGCCTAAGGGTCCAGCCGCCATGAGTCCATCCCCCGTCCCCCGATCGGCCCCCTGTGCCGACGCACGGTGACCGGTGCGCGGCAACGGGCCAACGTACTCACCCAGTGTGTGCGGTGCGGACCGAATCGGGGACTTTCATCGCGGAACCGATGACAAGCTGCGCCAAGTGTGAAGTGCCCCGAGAATGGATCGGGAGAAGTCCGGCGTGTCGGGCACCACGGCATTTGTTTTGACCGAAGTCCGTGAGGTAGGTACGCTCTTACCTTGTGCCTGGGGTGTGCCCTGGCTCTCGTGCGTGCCTTCAGACCGCAAGGGGAGCCGTAAGCGGCCACCGCAATCTGCGCCCTTTTCGCCTTGCGGCGAGGGTCTGCAGTATTCGACACACCCGACCGCGTGGGTCGGTGGCGTTCCAGGTTAGCTTCACCATTCGGCACACAGAAACCGGAGAAGTAGTGCCTACGATCCAGCAGCTGGTCCGGAAGGGCCGGCAGGACAAGGTCGAGAAGAACAAGACGCCCGCACTCGAGGGTTCGCCCCAGCGTCGCGGCGTCTGCACGCGTGTGTTCACGACCACCCCGAAGAAGCCGAACTCGGCCCTGCGTAAGGTCGCGCGTGTGCGTCTGACCAGCGGGATCGAGGTCACGGCTTACATTCCGGGTGAGGGACACAACCTGCAGGAGCACTCCATCGTGCTCGTGCGCGGCGGCCGTGTGAAGGACCTGCCTGGTGTTCGTTACAAGATCATCCGCGGTTCGCTCGACACCCAGGGTGTCAAGAACCGCAAGCAGGCCCGCAGCCGCTACGGCGCCAAGAAGGAGAAGTAGAAATGCCTCGTAAGGGCCCCGCCCCGAAGCGCCCGGTCATCATCGACCCGGTCTACGGTTCCCCTCTGGTGACCTCCCTCATCAACAAGGTGCTGCTGAACGGCAAGCGCTCCACCGCCGAGCGCATCGTCTACGGCGCCATGGAGGGTCTGCGTGAGAAGACGGGCAACGACCCGATCATCACGCTGAAGCGCGCGCTTGAGAACATCAAGCCGACCCTCGAGGTCAAGTCCCGCCGTGTCGGTGGTGCGACGTACCAGGTTCCGATCGAGGTCAAGCCCGGTCGCGCCAACACGCTCGCGCTGCGCTGGCTCGTCGGTTACTCCCGCGCCCGTCGCGAGAAGACCATGACCGAGCGTCTGCTCAACGAGCTTCTCGACGCCTCCAACGGCCTTGGTGCCGCTGTGAAGAAGCGCGAGGACACCCACAAGATGGCCGAGTCCAACAAGGCCTTCGCGCACTACCGCTGGTAGTCGCTACCCACATCGAGACCGAGAGAAGACTGAAGCCTTATGGCTACCACTTCACTTGACCTGGCCAGGGTCCGCAACATCGGGATCATGGCCCACATCGACGCGGGCAAGACGACCACCACCGAGCGGATCCTCTTCTACACCGGCGTCAGCTACAAGATCGGTGAGGTCCACGACGGCGCTGCCACCATGGACTGGATGGAGCAGGAGCAGGAGCGTGGCATCACGATCACCTCTGCTGCCACCACCTGTCACTGGCCGCTCGAGGACAACGACTACACGATCAACATCATCGACACCCCGGGGCACGTCGACTTCACGGTCGAGGTGGAGCGTTCGCTCCGCGTCCTCGACGGTGCCGTCACGGTGTTCGACGGTGTCGCGGGTGTCGAGCCGCAGTCCGAGACGGTGTGGCGTCAGGCCGACCGTTACGGCGTGCCGCGCATCTGCTTCGTGAACAAGCTGGACCGCACCGGCGCCGAGTTCCACCGCTGCGTGGACATGATCGAGAACCGCCTCGGCGCGGTCCCGATCGTCATGCAGCTCCCGATCGGTGCCGAGATGGACTTCAAGGGCGTTGTGGACCTGGTCCGCATGAAGGCGCTCGTGTGGTCCGCCGAGGCGGCCAAGGGCGAGATGTACGACGTCGTCGACATCCCGGCCACGCACACCGAGGCTGCCGAGGAGTACCGCGGCAAGCTGGTCGAGACCGTCGCGGAGCACGACGACGAGATCATGGAGCTGTTCCTGGAGGGCCAGGAGCCCACCGAGGAGCAGCTGTACGCCGCGATCCGTCGCGTCACCATCGCGTCCGGCAAGTCCACCGATGTCACGGTCACCCCGGTGTTCTGTGGCACCGCGTTCAAGAACAAGGGCGTTCAGCCCCTGCTCGACGCGGTCGTGCGCTACCTCCCGACCCCGCTTGACGTCGAGGCCATCGAGGGCCACGACGTGAAGGACCCCGAGGTCGTGGTCAAGCGCAAGCCGTCCGACGACGAGCCGCTCTCCGCCCTCGCGTTCAAGATCATGAGCGACCCGCACCTGGGCAAGCTCACCTTCGTCCGGGTGTACTCGGGCCGTCTCGAGGCGGGCAGCGCTGTGCTGAACTCCGTCAAGGGCAAGAAGGAACGCATCGGCAAGATCTACCGCATGCACGCGAACAAGCGTGAGGAGATCGAGTCGGTGGGCGCCGGCGACATCGTCGCCGTCATGGGCCTGAAGCAGACCACCACGGGTGAGACGCTGGCCGACGACAAGAACCCGGTGATCCTGGAGTCCATGGACTTCCCGGCGCCGGTCATTCAGGTCGCCATCGAGCCCAAGTCCAAGGGTGACCAGGAGAAGCTGGGTGTCGCCATCCAGCGTCTCGCGGAGGAGGACCCCTCCTTCCAGGTTCACTCGGACGAGGAGACCGGCCAGACCATCATCGGTGGTATGGGCGAGCTGCACCTCGAGGTGCTGGTCGACCGTATGCGCCGTGAGTTCAAGGTCGAGGCCAACGTCGGCAAGCCGCAGGTCGCGTACCGCGAGACGATCCGTCAGGCCGTCGAGCGTCTCGACTACACGCACAAGAAGCAGACCGGTGGTACCGGTCAGTTCGCCAAGGTGCAGATCGCGATCGAGCCGATCGAGGGCGGCGACGCCTCGTACGAGTTCGTGAACAAGGTCACCGGTGGCCGCATCCCGAAGGAGTACATCCCTTCGGTCGACGCGGGTGCGCAGGAAGCCATGCAGTTCGGCATCCTGGCCGGCTACGAGATGACGGGCGTCCGCGTCATTCTTCTCGACGGTGGCTACCACGAGGTCGACTCCTCCGAGCTCGCCTTCAAGATCGCCGGTTCGCAGGCCTTCAAGGAGGCCGCGCGCAAGGCCAAGCCCGTGCTCCTTGAGCCGATGATGGCCGTCGAGGTCACCACGCCCGAGGACTACATGGGTGAGGTCATCGGCGACATCAACTCCCGCCGTGGCCAGATCCAGGCCATGGAGGAGCGTATGGGCGCCCGGATCGTCAAGGGTCTGGTGCCCCTCTCGGAGATGTTCGGCTACGTCGGAGACCTCCGCAGCAAGACGTCGGGTCGCGCAAGCTACTCGATGCAGTTCGACTCCTACGCCGAGGTTCCCAGGAACGTCGCCGAGGAGATCATCGCGAAGGCCAAGGGCGAGTAACACACCCCGTTTACACGCTTTAGGCTTGACACCGACCGCCGGGGCTCACCCGGAAGGGAAAACCCCGGCGGGCGGCATCCCAGCAAAGATCACCTGGCGCCGATGAGTAAGGCGTACCAGAACCACTCCGCAGGAGGACCCCAGTGGCGAAGGCAAAGTTCGAGCGGACTAAGCCGCACGTCAACATCGGCACCATCGGTCACATCGACCACGGTAAGACGACCCTCACGGCCGCCATTACCAAGGTGCTGCACGACGCGTACCCGGACCTGAACGAGGCCTCGGCCTTCGACCAGATCGACAAGGCTCCCGAGGAGCGCCAGCGCGGTATCACGATCTCGATCGCGCACGTCGAGTACCAGACGGAGGGCCGTCACTACGCCCACGTCGACTGCCCCGGTCACGCGGACTACATCAAGAACATGATCACGGGTGCGGCGCAGATGGACGGCGCCATCCTCGTTGTCGCCGCGACCGACGGCCCGATGCCGCAGACCAAGGAGCACGTGCTCCTGGCCCGCCAGGTCGGCGTTCCGTACATCGTCGTCGCCCTGAACAAGGCCGACATGGTGGACGACGAGGAGATCCTGGAGCTCGTCGAGCTCGAGGTCCGTGAGCTCCTCTCCGAGTACGAGTTCCCGGGCGACGACCTGCCGGTCGTCAAGGTCTCGGCGCTCAAGGCGCTCGAGGGCGACAAGGAGTGGGGCCAGACCGTTCTGGACCTCATGGCCGCCGTCGACGAGGCGATCCCCACCCCGCCGCGTGACACCGAGAAGCCGTTCCTCATGCCCGTCGAGGACGTCTTCACGATCACCGGTCGCGGTACGGTCGTCACCGGCCGTATCGAGCGTGGTGTCCTGAAGGTCAACGAGACCGTCGACATCATCGGCATCAAGACCGAGAAGACCACCACCACGGTCACCGGCATCGAGATGTTCCGCAAGCTGCTCGACGAGGGCCAGGCCGGTGAGAACGTCGGTCTGCTCCTCCGTGGCATCAAGCGCGAGGACGTCGAGCGCGGCCAGGTCATCATCAAGCCCGGTTCGGTCACGCCGCACACCGAGTTCGAGGCCCAGGCCTACATCCTGTCCAAGGACGAGGGTGGCCGCCACACGCCGTTCTTCAACAACTACCGTCCGCAGTTCTACTTCCGTACGACTGACGTGACCGGTGTTGTGACCCTCCCCGAGGGCACGGAGATGGTCATGCCGGGCGACAACACTGAGATGAAGGTCGAGCTCATCCAGCCCGTCGCCATGGAAGAGGGCCTGAAGTTCGCCATCCGTGAGGGTGGCCGGACCGTGGGCGCCGGCCAGGTCACCAAGATCACCAAGTAATTGCTGATCGCATGACCTGGTAGCTCCTTCCAGAGCACCAGAAGGGGCCCGTACGACTTCGGTCGTACGGGCCCCTTCCGCATGTCCGGCCCGCATGGCCGCCCGTCCTGCGGAGGGGTCGCATTCGTATACGAAGACCGAACGTCTTTGCGGCATCGCGGTGGTTACCACAGGTGAAGCGAATCTTGGTGCGCGTCGAAAGAATCACGTAACGCATCCGTAATCCAGGAGGAAGACTGTAGGGACGGTCTCCCGCCTCCGGGTGGGGGGCCGACTGCTCTGCGCACCGACGCCGCCGGAGCCGACCGGTCGAACCGACCCCGGTCGGCCGTTCCGGCGGCCCTGTCTGAAGGGACCCCAGGTGACCCGCCCTGACACGAAGAGCCGCATCGCCTCCTTGCTCGCCGACATCGAGCGGCGCAACCCGGCGCAGCCCGAGTTCCTCCAGGCCGCGCACGAGGTGCTGGAAACCCTGGCTCCGGTCCTCACCCGGCGCCCCGAGCTCGCGGACGCGGCCCTCGTCGAGCGCCTCGTGGAGCCCGAACGGCAGATCGTCTTCCGTGTCCCGTGGCAGGACGACCACGGCAGGGTCCACGTCAACCGGGGCTACCGCGTGGAGTTCAACAGCGCGCTCGGCCCGTACAAGGGCGGTCTGCGCTTCCACCCGTCGGTGAACCTCGGCATCGTGAAGTTCCTCGGCTTCGAGCAGATCTTCAAGAACGCCCTGACCGGTCTCGGCATCGGCGGCGGCAAGGGCGGCAGCGACTTCGACCCGCGCGGGAAGTCGGACTCCGAGGTCATGCGGTTCTGCCAGTCGTTCATGACGGAGCTGTACCGGCACATCGGTGAGCACACGGACGTGCCGGCGGGCGACATCGGCGTGGGCGGCCGGGAGATCGGCTACCTCTTCGGCCAGTACCGCCGCATCACCAACCGCTGGGAGGCCGGTGTCCTGACCGGCAAGGGCGCGCACTGGGGCGGTTCGCTGATCCGGCCCGAGGCGACCGGCTACGGCAACGTCCTGTTCGCCGCCGCCATGCTGCGCGAGCGCGGCGAGGACCTGGAGGGCCGGACCGCGGTCGTCTCCGGCTCCGGCAATGTCGCGACGTACACCATCGAGAAGCTCACCGCCCTCGGCGCGAATGCGGTGACCTGCTCCGACTCGTCCGGCTACGTCGTCGACGACAAGGGCATCGACGTCGAGCTGCTCAAGCAGGTCAAGGGGGTCGAGCGCGGCCGGGTCTCCGACTACGCGGCGCGGCGCGGCGCGTCGGCGCGGTTCGTCGCGGGCGGCAGCGTCTGGGACGTGCCGGGCGATGTCGCGCTGCCCTCGGCCACCCAGAACGAACTGGACGCGGCCGCGGCGGCCACCCTGATCGGCAACGGCGTGAAGGTCGTCTCCGAGGGCGCCAACATGCCCACCACGCCCGAGGCGGTCCAGCTCTTCCAGGAGGCGGGCGTCGCCTTCGGCCCCGGCAAGGCGGCCAACGCGGGCGGTGTCGCGGTCAGCGCGCTGGAGATGAGCCAGAACCACGCCCGCACCTCGTGGTCGCGCGAACGCGTCGAGGACGAGCTGACCGGGATCATGAACAACATCCACGCCCTCTGCCACGAGACCGCCGAGCGCTACGGCGTCCCCGGCGACTACGTGAGCGGCGCGAACATCGCGGGCTTCGAGCGGGTCGCGGGGGCGATGCTGGAGCAGGGCGTGATCTGACCAACCGGGGGGACTCCGGAAAGGGCTCGTACGGCAGACCTCGGCCGTACGAGCCCTTCGCCGTGTCCGGGTTCAGGTGCTCGGGTAGAGGGGCAGGTTCGCTGTGGAGATCGTCCAGTCGGCGATGGTCATGGCGCTCGCTCCTCCTCCTCTGTGCCCAGGGGCAAGGATCGTCCCGTTCATGCTAAGCGGCCTCCAGGGGGTCGGATCGGCAGTCGCGGCACAGTCCCGGCTCGGCCGCGCGGATTCCCCTGTCGCAGCCGTCGCAGTTCCGGAGCGGGTGCCGGAGGGCCGGGGGCGGTGCGGGGGCGCGGAACGGGGGCGGTGGTGGCAACTGGGCCGTGAGGCGGTGGGCCAGGAGGGCGGCCGGGCGGTGCAGGGGTTCGTCCGGCAGGGTGCTCGTCAGGGCGTGGCGTACGGCGGTGGGCGTGAGGTCCCGCTCCAGCCAGGCGGCGACGCCGGGGGCGAGGTGCTCGGTGTCGGTGGTGGAGAGGAGCAGGCGGGGGTCCTCGCGGCGGAGGCCGGCGAGGAGGTCGACGGCTGTCCGGAGGAGGACGGGGGAGGGGTTCGAGGGCTGTGGGACGGCCGGGAGCGCCTTGCGGCGGGGGCGGTCGGCCGGGGCCGGGCGTCGGGCCGGTGGCTCGGGGGCTGTGGTCGCGGTCGGCGCACTGCGGCGTCCGGGACCGTTGCAGGAGACCGTGCGGGTGACGATCCGGCCGTCGGGTGTGCGTTCGCGGGTGCGGCGCAGGTAGCCGTGTGCCTCCAGTTCACGCAGGGCGGCGGCGACGCGGGTCGCGCCCTCGGGGAAGCGGGCGGCGAGCGTCTTGATGTCGACGGGGGCGCCTGTGGGCAGCGACTGGATGTAGAGGCCCAGCCCGATGGCGAGTCCGGACAGCTCCGGGTGCTGGGCGAGGTGGTTGCCGACCACCGTGAAGTTGCTGGTGTGGCGGACGTTGTCGTGCACCACGCCGGAATGTGGGCGCCTGCGAGGGTGATTCTTGCCCGGGATGCGGGACTGGGGGCGTGCGGGCGCGCTAGGGTTTTCTGTGTCCATCAGGAAGGGCCTAACTTCCTCGGTGGTCAGGCCCTCGCAGGGATCGCTAGTCCCGGCGGGGGCCGTCGCATTTTCTGCCGCAGGTCCGTGGTGACCTGCAGTCGTGCTCCGTCGTGCTGAGAGTAGGGCAGGCAACCCATCTCAAATCCAGTCCAGTTGGGCATATTCACTCGGGGGAGTGAGGCCGGGCCGTGGGCGGGAGGGGTGGGGTTTGGCGGGGGTCTTTTCTCCCCGTGGTTCTTGGAAAAGACCGCCGGCCGCACCGGAGCGCGCATTCTCATGCTCCGGTTTCCGGAGCCTCAGTTCGGCCCAGACGGTCTTGCGTGGGGGCGGTCCTGGTGTCACGCCCCAGCGGGTCGCGAACGCGGCCACGAGGAGCAGGCCGCGGCCGGATTCCATGTCGACCCCGCCCGCGCCGAGTCGGGGAAGCCGGTCACCCATCGTGTCCGTCGCCTCGATGCGGAGGGTGTCGCCGACGACGTACAGCGTGAGACGGAAGTCGCGTCCCGGTACGCGTCCGTGCGTCGCCGCGTTCGTCGCGAGCTCGGCGACGATCTGGTCGGCCGGGCTCAACGGCAGCCCCCAGGAACGGAGTTGTTCCGTCGCGAGCAGCCTCCCCAGGCGGGCCCCGCGTGACGTGGGGGACAGCAGCACGCTGAAGTTGCGGACGGGTTCGACGCGTTGGGCCTCGGGCCCGGCGGCTTCCTGATTCACGTCACTCAGCGTGTCCGACTCCGCCTACGGTGAGCTGCGATGACGTCGGTGCGTACAGGCTTTGTCCGGTCGTTGTCCCGATCTGTCCCGGCTGTCCCGGGTGTCGTACGGGAACGGTGCGCGTTGGAGGTGGGTGGGTGTGAGCAGCGAGAGTGCGGACGAACCGGGCTGGGACGTGAGCCCCGAGGACGAGATCGCCCCGGTGGTCGAGGCGACCGGCCGCCAGGTCAGGCTCTGGCGGGAGGCGGCCGGGATGCGGGTGGTCGAGTTCGGACGGGCGATCGGGTACGGGGAGGACCTGGTCCGGAAGGTGGAGCGGGGCGCGCGGATTCCCCGGGCGGACTTCCTGGACCGCGCGGACGACGTCCTGAACGCGGGCGGGCATCTCAGGGCCTTCAAGGAGGACATGGAGAAGGCCCGCTACCCGAAGAAGGTCCGCGAACTGAAGATGCTGGAGGAGCGGGCCGTCGAGCTGCTGCTGTACAGCAACCACAACATCCATGGGTTGTTGCAGACGCCCGAGTACGCGCAGGCGCTGTTCGAGACACGCCAGCCTGCCTATCCGCAGGAGGTGGTGGAGCGTGAGACCGCCGCGCGTATGAGCCGGAAGGTGATCTACGAGAGGTCACCGGCCCCGGCGCTCAGCTTCATCCAGGAAGAGGTGACGCTACGACGTCCGATCGGGGGGAAGATGAAGCTGCGCCGCCAACTCGAACACCTTCTGCAAGTAGGTCAGTTGCGGAACGTGTCGCTTCAGGTGATGCCGACCGACCGAGAGGATCACGCCGGGATGCAGGGGCTCATCGAGGTGCTGAAGTTCGAGGACGGCACGGCGGTCGGGCGATCTGACGGAGCCTTCAACGGTCGTCCTGTCTCGGACCCCAGGGACTTGCGGATCTTGGAGCTGCGCTATGGCATCATCCGGGCCCAAGCTCTCACCCCGAGAGAGTCGTTGACCTTCATCGAGCAACTGCTGGGAGAAACATGATCCATGTGACCTCCCCCGAGGACCCCTCGGGGCTGATCTGGTTCAAGAGCAGCTACAGCAGCAGCAGCGAAGCCGGCGACTGTGTCGAAGTCGCTCTGGAGTGGTTCAAGAGCAGCTACAGCGACAGCAGTAACAGCAGCGAATGCGTCGAAATAGCCCCCACCCCCGCCACGATCCACGTCCGCGACTCCAAGAACCCGGGCGGCGCCCGCCTGGCGATGGCCCCGGCGGCCTGGACGGCGTTCGTCCGCTTCGCGGCTCAGAGCTGACCGGGGGAGCGGAGATCCACCCGCAGAGCTACGCCCGTACCGTCTTCGCCGCCCTGGGCGGAGTCGTCGAGGTCGGCGCGGTGAACCACACCGGCACCTGGGATCCGGCGGATGCCTCGGTGGGGGACTTCCTGGCGCCCAGGGGCGAGGACATCGCACGGATCATGGCGGCGGTCCGGACGATCGGCCGGTTCGACGACCCTGTCATGGCCCTCTCGGACGAGCTGGGGTACCTGCGCGAACACCCGGTGACCGTGGAGTTCCTGCTGCTCTGGTCGGCCGGCATCACCTGGGACCCGGAGTCGGCGGAGAACCTCGCGTATCTGGCGGACCCGCGGGTGGTGCGCCGGATGTGCCGGATGGGCGCGGACCTCCAACTGGCCAACCTGCTGGACGCTTCGGTGACCGCAGGGATCGCGGCCGGGGTGGACGCCGAGGAGGGCGGGGGCCTGGCCGCCGGGATCATCAGCGTCGCCTGTGAGCTCGTGGGCGACACCGGGCGCAGCACTCCGGAGGGCGTGTTCCGTACGTGGCGGGTGGCCCGTCTGCCGGACACCCTGCGCCCGGACTCCGGTGCGCCGGAGTCCGGCAAGGCGGGATACAGGGCGTACGAC
The DNA here is from genome assembly GCF_044333225.1 of Streptomyces sp. NPDC021080. Classification (NCBI taxonomy): domain Bacteria; kingdom Bacillati; phylum Actinomycetota; class Actinomycetes; order Kitasatosporales; family Streptomycetaceae; genus Streptomyces; species Streptomyces sp. NPDC021080. The sequence goes on from NZ_JBIRQM010000012.1 coordinate 67,887, forward strand.
GCGGAACTGGAGCGGTTGCTCGCGCCGGTCTGAGGCCGCCCGGCGAGCGGTCACTGCATGTTCTGCACGTGCGGATGGTCGTACGAGGCCACGCACACGTAGATCTGCATGTTGTAGCTCCGGCCGATGGTGAGTCGGGTGGAGCAGGCCGGTCCGAGGAAGTGCAGGCCGTCGTAGCCGGCGTCCTCCAGGGGGCGCCAGCTGCGGTTGCCGTCCCATTCGGCGCCGTCGATGGTGAGCAGCGGGCGGACGTCCGAGCCGCACTCGGGGCAGGACATCGGGAACGGATCGCTGAAGCTCCAGGGTCCGTGTCCGCCGAGCTTGCAGCCGGGGGCGACGCTGAGGTCGTACTGGTAGTGGGCGACCTCGATGTCGTCCTCCTCGTCCGGGTTCTGTTCCTCCTCCCAGGCATGGATCCGGTCGGCCAGTTCCTCGGGCAGCTCGTGCGGGGCCGGGTACTCGGTGACCGTCTCGGGGTGGAGCAGGCAGGGCTCGGGCAGGTAGTCGTCGCTGCCGATCACCGAGGGCTCGGGGGCCGAGGGGAGCGGGTCGGTGACGTCCGCGGAGGCCCGCCAGTACAGCTCGGCGGCGGGCATGTAGTCCTCGTCGTGGTCGAACGGGCACCACAGCACCTGCAGCAGGTCGGTGCCGGCCGGGCGGGGCAGCGTGGGGATGTCGGCGGCGTAGAGCTGGGCCACGGGGATGAGCGGGACCGGGCCGTCCTGCGGTATTCGCCTCTCGTCGACGGCGCGGTCGACGATCACCCGCTCCTCCGCCGTGAGCAGGTCCGCGCCCTCCGCGCGCGGCCGGGTCCAGGCCTCGGCGAGGATGCGGCGCTCCTGCCGTACGTCAGCGGGGGCCACGCCGAGATGCGTGGGCGCGTCGTGATCCGGGCAGGTGGGCCAGGGCTCGTCGGCGGGCCACAGCAGGGGGCCGCCGATCGAACTGTCCGCGACCGTCGGCGCACCCGGACGCGGATGCAACCGCACGGCGGTGCGGGCCAGCGGCGCGAGCTCGGGGAAGAGGGCGGCGATGTCGACGGGCCGCGGGGGAGTGGTGCGAGACATGAGGACGAGGCTACGGGCCCAACGGGCGCTGTGATCAGGGGAAGTGATGGACGGTCCCGGCCGGATCGGTCCCGGTGACGCCGACGGAAGCGGTTCCGACGCCGCGGTGCCGTGGGCCGGCCCCGTCCTTGATTCCGTGTCGCGCCGCGGTCGTCATGGCGAACCGGTGGCGGCAGGCACCGTCGCCCGGCTCAACGGCGCGTTGACACCGGAGCTGTGCGCCGCGCTGCGGGCGGAAGGTCCTGGCCGTAAGAGCATGGCCGAGTTCGCCATCGACGACACCCTCGACCACGTGCCGTTCCGGGATCTGCCGCTGTGGCTCAAGTGGTGGAAGGTCGTGTCGAAGGTGCTGAACAAGCCGACGTACCGGCGGATGCTGTTCGCCGACGCGGTCGAGGCCGCCCGGCTCGCCCTGCGTCGACGGCGCTGAAGGAAACGGGCGCCCGGGCGTTCACCGCGGCCGGGGTCGCCGTGCGGTCCGACGAACGGCCTGCGGGCACCGGAGCCGTACGCGGAGACGGATCGAGCGGCGGGTTTCTCCGGCCCGGCCGCACATCCCGGCCGAGCCGGGTTTGACCTGCGTCACCTTAGGGGTACGATCCTCGGCTCGATTGGCCAGGGGGGTGTCCTGTATGGCAGACTAACGGGGTTGCTCGGTCGAGTGCCGATGCTGCGCGCCTCCCGTCGGGAGGACTGGAAGCGAGTCCCACAGTACTCGTCGCCCAATCTGTCGTCAGGCAGCGCTGGGGCGGACGTACGGGAATCTTCCGGGAAGTGTCAGCGGGGTGCCGACCAGGCGCCCGGTGGGTGTTCTCGCCCCCGGTCCTGCGGTTGCTTTCGGGCGGAGCCGCGTCCCTGGTAGGGAAATCCGTCATGGATATCTCTGTCGCCAGGAGCGCGACACACCCGACCGCGTGGGTCGGAGACAAGGACGCGAACCCCCGAGCGTCAGAGCGTTTAATCGAGACAAAGGACTACTGAGTAGCCATGGCGGGACAGAAGATCCGCATCCGGCTCAAGGCCTACGACCACGAGGTCATCGACTCCTCGGCGAAGAAGATCGTCGAGACGGTGACGCGCACTGGTGCGTCGGTCGCGGGCCCGGTGCCGCTGCCCACTGAGAAGAACGTGTACTGCGTCATCAAGTCGCCGCACAAGTACAAGGACTCTCGCGAGCACTTCGAGATGCGCACGCACAAGCGCCTCATCGACATCCTCGACCCCACGCCCAAGACCGTTGACTCCCTGATGCGACTCGACCTCCCGGCCGGTGTCGACATCGAGATCAAGCTCTAGGGATCGGTGATCTGAGAATGGCTAAGCAGATCAAGGGCATCCTCGGCGAGAAGCTCGGCATGACGCAGGTGTGGGACGAGAACAACCGTGTTGTTCCCGTCACCGTCGTCAAGGCCGGCCCGAACGTCGTGACCCAGGTCCGTACGAACGACGTCGACGGCTACGAGTCCGTCCAGATCGCGTTCGGCGAGATCGACCCGCGCAAGGTGAACAAGCCCCTCAAGGGCCACTTCGCGAAGGCCGACGTCACCCCCCGCCGCCACCTCGTCGAGATCCGTACCGCTGACGCCAGCGAGTACACCCTCGGCCAGGAGATCACCGCTGAGGTGTTCGAGGCCGGCATCAAGGTGGACGTGACCGGCAACAGCAAGGGCAAGGGCTTCGCCGGTGTCATGAAGCGTCACAACTTCAAGGGCCTCGGCGCCGGACACGGTGTCCAGCGCAAGCACCGCTCCCCCGGCTCCATCGGTGGCTGTGCCACCCCGGGCCGTGTGTTCAAGGGCGTCCGCATGGCGGGCCGCATGGGCAACGAGCGGGTCACCACCCAGAACCTGACCGTTCACGCCGTTGACGCGGAGAAGGGCCTGCTCCTCATCAAGGGAGCGATCCCTGGTCCGAACGGCGGCCTCGTCCTGGTCCGTACCGCGGCCAAGGGGGCCTGAGGACATGAGCACCATTGACATTCTGTCGCCCTCCGGCGACACCGCCGGGACTGTTGAGCTCCCGGCCGAGATCTTCGACGTAGAGAAGATCAGCATCCCGCTGCTTCACCAGGTTGTCGTCGCGCAGCTGGCCGCGGCCCGTCAGGGCACGCACAAGGTCAAGCGTCGTGGCGAGGTCCGTGGTGGTGGCCGCAAGCCTTACCGCCAGAAGGGCACCGGCCGCGCCCGTCAGGGTTCGACCCGCGCGCCGCAGTTCGCCGGCGGTGGCGTCGTTCACGGCCCCACCCCGCGTGACTACTCGCAGCGGACCCCGAAGAAGATGAAGGCCGCGGCCCTGCGCCACGCCCTCACCGACCGGGCCCGCAACGCTCGCATCCACGTCATCACCGGCGTGATCGAGGGCGAGACCCCCTCCACCAAGGCCGCGAAGAGCTTCCTCGGCAAGGTCAGCGAGCGCAAGAACGTGCTCCTGGTCATCGAGCGCTCCGACGAGGCCGCGCTGCTCTCCGCGCGCAACCTGCCCCAGGTCCACATCCTGGAGCCGGGCCAGCTGAACACGTACGACGTTCTCGTCTCGGACGACGTGGTCTTCACCCAGGCCGCTTTCGAGTCCTTCGTGTCTGGCCCCCAGGCCGCTGACACCGAAGGGAGCGAAGCCTGATGGCTACGCGTCACCCGAGCATTGCCTCGAAGGCCGCCAAGGCCGCCAAGGCCGCGCGCGTCGCCAAGGCGAAGCGCCACGAGGCCGAAGGCAAGAACACCGTCGAGACCCCGCTGAGCAAGAGCTTCACGGACCCCCGTGACGTCCTCCTCAAGCCGGTCGTCTCGGAGAAGAGCTACGCGCTGCTCGACGAGGGCAAGTACACCTTCGTCGTGGACCCGCGGGCCAACAAGACCCAGATCAAGCAGGCCGTCCAGGCGGTCTTCTCGGTCAAGGTCACCGGGGTCAACACGATCAACCGTCAGGGCAAGCGCAAGCGCACCAAGACGGGCTTCGGCAAGCGTGCCGACAGCAAGCGCGCGATCGTGACCCTCGCTGAGGGCGACCGTATCGACATCTTCGGCCAGGCCTCCTAACGGAGTGCCCTGGTCCGAATATCGGACGAGGACTGAGAAATGGGAATCCGCAAGTACAAGCCGACTACGCCGGGCCGTCGTGGCTCCAGCGTCGCCGACTTCGTCGAGGTCACGCGGTCCACGCCGGAGAAGTCGCTGGTTCGCCCCCTGCACAGCAAGGGCGGCCGTAACAATTCCGGTCGTGTGACCGTTCGCCACCAGGGTGGCGGACACAAGCGCGCCTACCGCGTGATCGACTTCCGTCGTCACGACAAGGACGGCGTGCCGGCGAAGGTCGCGCACATCGAGTACGACCCCAACCGCACCGCGCGCATCGCGCTGCTGCACTACGCGGACGGCGAGAAGCGCTACATCCTCGCCCCCCGCAACCTGTCGCAGGGTGACCGCGTCGAGAACGGTCCCGGGGCCGACATCAAGCCGGGCAACAACCTGGCGCTCCGCAACATCCCGGTCGGTACCACGATCCACGCGATCGAGATCCGTCCCGGTGGCGGCGCCAAGTTCGCCCGCTCCGCCGGTGCCTCGGTGCAGCTGCTCGCGAAGGAGGGCACGATGGCCCACCTCCGCATGCCTTCCGGTGAGATCCGCCTGGTCGACCAGCGCTGCCGCGCCACGGTCGGCGAGGTCGGCAACGCCGAGCAGAGCAACATCAACTGGGGTAAGGCCGGCCGTAAGCGCTGGCTGGGCGTTCGCCCGTCCGTCCGCGGTGTGGCGATGAACCCGGTTGACCACCCGCACGGTGGTGGTGAGGGCAAGACCTCCGGTGGTCGCCACCCGGTCTCCCCGTGGGGTCAGAAGGAGGGTCGTACTCGTTCGCCGAAGAAGGCTTCGAACAAGTACATCGTCCGCCGCCGCAAGACGAACAAGAAGCGCTAGGAGCGGGTTTAGATGCCGCGTAGTCTCAAGAAGGGACCCTTCGTCGACGACCACCTCGTAAAGAAGGTGGACGTACAGAACGAAGCCGGTACCAAGAACGTCATCAAGACCTGGTCCCGTCGCTCGATGATCATCCCGGCCATGCTCGGCCACACGATCGCGGTGCACAACGGCAAGACCCACATCCCGGTGTTTGTCACCGAGTCGATGGTCGGCCACAAGCTCGGCGAGTTCTCGCCGACGCGCACCTTCCGGGGTCACGTCAAGGACGACCGGAAGTCGAAGCGCCGCTAACGCGGGGTGGAATCGACCATGACAGACACTGGAAGGACAACCATGGAAGCCAGGGCCCAGGCGCGGTACATCCGCGTTACGCCCATGAAGGCCCGCCGAGTGGTGGACCTTATCCGTGGCATGGATGCCACGGAGGCTCAGGCGGTCCTGCGTTTCGCCCCGCAGGCCGCGAGCGTGCCGGTCGGCAAGGTGCTTGACAGCGCCATTGCCAACGCCGCGCACAACTACGACCACACCGACGCCGACAGCCTTTACATCTCCGAGGCGTACGTCGACGAGGGTCCGACCCTGAAGCGGTTCCGTCCGCGCGCCCAGGGCCGTGCCTACCGGATCCGCAAGCGGACCAGCCACATCACCGTGGTCGTCAGCAGCAAGGAAGGAACCCGGTAATGGGCCAGAAGGTTAACCCGCATGGGTTCCGGCTCGGCATCACCACGGACTTCAAGTCCCGTTGGTACGCCGACAAGCTGTACAAGGACTACGTCAAGGAAGACGTCGCCATCCGTCGGATGATGACGTCCGGCATGGAGCGCGCCGGCATCTCGAAGGTTGAGATCGAGCGCACCCGTGACCGCGTGCGGGTGGACATCCACACCGCGCGTCCGGGCATCGTCATCGGCCGCCGTGGCGCCGAGGCCGACCGCATCCGCGGCGACCTCGAGAAGCTCACGGGCAAGCAGGTCCAGCTGAACATCCTCGAGGTCAAGAACCCCGAGACGGACGCTCAGCTGGTTGCTCAGGCCGTTGCCGAGCAGCTCTCCTCCCGCGTCTCCTTCCGTCGCGCCATGCGTAAGAGCATGCAGTCGGCGATGAAGGCCGGCGCCAAGGGCATCAAGATCCAGTGCGGTGGCCGCCTCGGCGGCGCCGAGATGTCCCGCTCGGAGTTCTACCGCGAGGGCCGTGTGCCCCTGCACACGCTCCGCGCGAACGTCGACTACGGCTTCTTCGAGGCCAAGACGACCTTCGGCCGCATCGGTGTGAAGGTCTGGATCTACAAGGGCGACGTCAAGAACATCGCCGAGGTTCGCGCCGAGAACGCCGCTGCCCGTGCCGGCAACCGCCCGGCCCGTGGCGGCGCTGACCGCCCGGCCGGCCGTGGTGGCCGCGGTGGCGAGCGTGGCGGTCGCGGTCGTAAGCCGCAGCAGGCTCCCGCTGCCGAGGCCCCCAAGGCCGAGGCTCCGGCTGCCGCTCCGGCTGAGAGCACCGGAACGGAGGCCTGACCGACATGCTGATCCCCCGTAGGGTCAAGCACCGCAAGCAGCACCACCCGAAGCGCCGTGGTCAGGCCAAGGGCGGCACGCAGGTTTCGTTCGGCGAGTACGGCATTCAGGCCCTCACGCCGGCGTACGTGACGAACCGCCAGATCGAGGCCGCTCGTATCGCGATGACCCGCCACATCAAGCGTGGCGGCAAGGTCTGGATCAACATCTACCCGGACCGCCCGCTCACCAAGAAGCCTGCCGAGACCCGCATGGGTTCCGGTAAGGGTTCCCCCGAGTGGTGGATCGCGAACGTGCACCCGGGCCGGGTCATGTTCGAACTGTCCTACCCCAACGAGAAGATCGCCCGTGAGGCCCTCACTCGCGCAGCCCACAAGCTGCCGATGAAGTGCCGGATCGTCAAGCGCGAGGCAGGTGAAGCGTGATGTCGGCCGGTACCAAGGCGTCCGAGCTGCGCGAACTGGGTGACGAGGAGCTTCTCGCGAAGCTCCGCGAAGCCAAGGAAGAGCTGTTCAACCTCCGCTTCCAGGCGGCGACCGGTCAGCTCGAGAACCACGGTCGGCTCAAGGCCGTCCGCAAGGACATCGCGCGGATCTACACCCTCATGCGTGAGCGCGAGCTGGGCATCGAGACGGTGGAGAGCGCCTGATGAGCGAGAGCAACGTGACTGAGCAGAAGACCGACCGCGGTTTCCGCAAGACCCGTGAGGGTCTGGTCGTCAGCGACAAGATGGACAAGACCGTCGTCGTCGCCGTCGAGGACCGCGTGAAGCACGCGCTGTACGGCAAGGTCATCCGCCGTACCAACAAGCTCAAGGCCCACGACGAGCAGAACGCCGCCGGCGTCGGCGACCGTGTCCTCCTCATGGAGACCCGGCCGCTGTCCTCGACGAAGCGCTGGCGCATCGTCGAGATCCTCGAGAAGGCCAAGTAATTACCTGAGGGGTTTCCCTCAGGTTCGTTCCGCCAGGCTCGGGGCGGGACCGTCCTAGACGGCCCCGCCCCGGGAACCGGCAGACAATCAGGAGATAGACGTGATCCAGCAGGAGTCGCGACTGCGTGTCGCCGACAACACTGGTGCGAAGGAAATCCTTTGCATCCGTGTGCTCGGTGGCTCCGGTCGCCGCTACGCGGGCATCGGTGACGTGATCGTCGCCACCGTCAAGGACGCGATCCCCGGCGGCAACGTGAAGAAGGGTGACGTCGTCAAGGCCGTCATCGTTCGCACCGTCAAGGAGCGCCGCCGTCCGGACGGCTCGTACATCCGCTTCGACGAGAACGCCGCCGTCATTCTGAAGAACGACGGCGACCCTCGCGGCACCCGTATCTTCGGCCCCGTCGGCCGTGAGCTGCGCGAGAAGAAGTTCATGAAGATCATCTCGCTCGCGCCGGAGGTGCTGTAAGCATGAAGATCAAGAAGGGCGACCTGGTTCAGGTCATCACCGGTAAGGACAAGGGCAAGCAGGGCAAGGTCATTGCCGCTTACCCGCGCGACGAGCGCGTCCTGGTCGAGGGTGTCAACCGGGTCAAGAAGCACACGAAGGCCGGTCCGACCGCCAAGGGTTCGCAGGCCGGTGGCATCGTCACGACCGAGGCGCCCGTCCACGTCTCCAACGTCCAGCTGGTCGTTGAGAAGGACGGCAACAAGGTCGTCACGCGCGTCGGTTACCGCTTCGACGAAGAGGGCAACAAGATCCGCGTTGCCAAGCGGACGGGTGAGGACATCTGATGGCTACCACCACCACTCCGCGTCTCAAGACGAAGTACCGCGAGGAGATCGCGGCGAAGCTGCAGGAAGAGTTCTCCTACGAGAACGTCATGCAGACGCCGGGCCTCGTGAAGATCGTGGTCAACATGGGTGTCGGCGACGCCGCCCGTGACTCGAAGCTCATGGACGGTGCCGTCCGTGACCTGACCACGATCACCGGTCAGAAGCCGGCCATCACCAAGGCCCGCAAGTCCATCGCGCAGTTCAAGCTGCGTGAGGGTCAGCCGATCGGTGCCCACGTCACGCTCCGTGGCGACCGCATGTGGGAGTTCCTGGACCGCACCCTGTCGCTCGCGCTCCCGCGCATCCGCGACTTCCGTGGTCTGTCCCCCAAGCAGTTCGACGGCCGTGGCAACTACACCTTCGGTCTCACGGAGCAGGTCATGTTCCACGAGATCGACCAGGACAAGATCGACCGTACCCGGGGCATGGACATCACCGTGGTGACCACGGCGACCAACGACGCTGAGGGCCGCGCCCTTCTCCGTCACCTCGGCTTCCCCTTCAAGGAGGCGTAAGCGAGATGGCGAAGAAGGCTCTGATTGCCAAGGCTGCTCGTAAGCCCAAGTTCGGTGTGCGTGGTTACACGCGCTGCCAGCGCTGCGGTCGTCCGCACTCCGTGTACCGCAAGTTCGGCCTCTGCCGCGTGTGCCTTCGTGAGATGGCTCACCGTGGCGAGCTGCCGGGCGTGACCAAGAGCTCCTGGTAGTCCCTGTAATTCAGGGATCCAGGACTCTCGGTAAGTAAAGGGCTCTGTCAGGCGCCCGTCTCTCCATGGCTTAGGCTAGGAGGGTTGGGCGCCTGACGCCCAAACGACTTACTACGCCGTAGGTCCCCGCACCGCACCCGTCCCGCCCATGAGTGGGGAGAGGGATGGCGCATACAGGAAACCCCGGCGAGAGAGGCCGAAGGCCAATTCATGACCATGACTGATCCGATCGCGGACATGCTTACGCGTCTGCGTAACGCGAACTCGGCGTACCACGACACCGTGGGTATGCCGCACAGCAAGATCAAGTCGCACATCGCGGAGATCCTCCAGCAGGAGGGCTTCATCACGGGCTGGAAGGTCGAGGACGCCGAGGTCGGCAAGAACCTCGTTCTCGAGCTGAAGTTCGGCCCGAACCGTGAGCGCTCCATCGCGGGCATCAAGCGGATCTCCAAGCCCGGTCTCCGGGTTTACGCGAAGTCCACCAACCTGCCCAAGGTTCTGGGCGGCCTCGGCGTGGCGATCATCTCCACGTCCCACGGGCTCCTGACCGACAAGCAGGCCGGCAAGAAGGGCGTAGGCGGAGAAGTCCTCGCCTACGTCTGGTAGCGGAAGGGAACGGAGGAAACAGCTATGTCGCGTATTGGCAAGCTCCCCATCACGGTTCCCGCCGGCGTGGACGTCACCATCGACGGCCAGACGGTCTCGGTCAAGGGCCCCAAGGGCTCGCTGACCCACACCGTCGTGGCGCCGATCGAGATCGCCAAGGGTGAGGACGGCGTTCTGAACGTCACCCGCCCCAACGACGAGCGTCAGAACAAGGCCCTCCACGGCCTGTCCCGCACGCTGGTGGCGAACATGATCACCGGCGTGACCGAGGGTTACGTGAAGAAGCTCGAGATCAGCGGTGTCGGTTACCGCGTTCTGGCGAAGGGCTCCAACCTGGAGTTCTCGCTCGGCTACAGCCACTCGATCACTGTCGAGGCCCCCGAGGGCATCACCTTCAAGGTGGAAGCCCCCACCCGTTTCTCGGTCGAGGGCATCGACAAGCAGAAGGTCGGCGAGGTTGCGGCCAACATCCGCAAGCTGCGCAAGCCCGACCCGTACAAGGCCAAGGGCGTCAAGTACGAGGGCGAAGTCATTCGTCGCAAGGTCGGAAAGGCGGGTAAGTAAGCCATGGCATACGGTGTCAAGATTGCTAAGGGCGACGCTTACAAGCGTGCTGCCATCAAGCGTCGCCACATCCGGATCCGTAAGCACATCTCGGGTACGGCTGAGCGTCCGCGCCTGGTCGTGACGCGCTCCAACCGCCACATCGTGGCCCAGGTCATCGACGACGTTAAGGGTCACACCCTCGCGTCGGCGTCGACCCTGGACACCACGATCCGCGGTGGCGAGGCCGACAAGTCGGCTCAGGCGAAGTCGGTCGGCGCCCTGGTCGCCGAGCGCGCCAAGGCCGCCGGTGTCGAGGCTGTCGTGTTCGACCGTGGTGGCAACCAGTACGCCGGGCGCATCGCCGCCCTGGCGGACGCCGCCCGCGAAGCCGGACTCAAGTTCTGAGTCGCCCGTCGCGCTAGCGACTTGATTGTCGCTGCGTAGCTAGCGGAAAAAGAGAGAGGTAATCCAATGGCTGGACCCCAGCGCCGTGGAAGCGGTGCCGGTGGCGGCGAGCGGCGGGACCGGAAGGGCCGTGACGGCGGCGCTGCTGCCGCCGAGAAGACCGCGTACGTTGAGCGCGTTGTCGCGATCAACCGCGTCGCCAAGGTTGTGAAGGGTGGTCGTCGCTTCAGCTTCACCGCGCTCGTCGTGGTAGGCGATGGTGACGGCACCGTCGGTGTCGGTTACGGCAAGGCCAAGGAGGTGCCGGCCGCGATCGCCAAGGGTGTTGAAGAGGCCAAGAAGCACTTCTTCAAGGTCCCCCGCATCCAGGGCACCATCCCGCACCCGATCACGGGCGAGAAGGCCGCGGGCGTCGTCCTGCTCAAGCCTGCTTCCCCCGGTACCGGCGTTATCGCCGGTGGTCCCGTGCGTGCAGTGCTCGAGTGCGCCGGCGTTCACGACATCCTGTCGAAGTCGCTCGGTTCTTCGAACGCGATCAACATCGTGCACGCGACCGTGGCGGCCCTCAAGGGCCTGCAGCGTCCCGAGGAGATCGCGGCTCGCCGTGGTCTGCCCCTCGAGGACGTCGCCCCCGCGGCTCTCCTTCGTGCGCGTGCAGGGGCGGGTGCGTAATGGCTCGCCTCAAGGTCACGCAGACGAAGTCGTACATCGGCAGCAAGCAGAACCACCGCGACACCCTGCGCTCCCTTGGTCTCAAGGGCATCAACACGCAGGTCGTCAAGGAGGACCGCCCCGAGTTCCGCGGAATGGTTCACACCGTCCGCCACCTCGTGACGGTCGAGGAGGTCGACTAGATCATGGCGGAGAACAACCCGCTCAAGATCCACAACCTCCGTCCCGCCCCGGGCGCCAAGACCGCGAAGACCCGTGTCGGTCGTGGTGAGGCGTCGAAGGGTAAGACGGCCGGTCGTGGTACCAAGGGCACGAAGGCCCGCTACCAGGTTCCGGAGCGCTTCGAGGGCGGGCAGATGCCCCTCCACATGCGCCTCCCGAAGCTGAAGGGCTTCAAGAACCCGTTCAAGACCGAGTTCCAGGTCGTGAACCTCGACAAGCTGGCCGCGCTGTACCCGGAGGGTGGCGAGGTCACCGTCGAGGGTCTCGTCGCCAAGGGTGCCGTTCGCAAGAACAGCCTCGTCAAGGTCCTCGGCCAGGGCGAGATCTCCGTGGCGCTGCAGGTGACGGTCGACGCCGTCTCCGGCTCCGCCAAGGAGAAGATCACCGCCGCCGGCGGTACCGTCACCGAGCTCGTCTGATTTCAGCAGGCGTCTCGATGACCTGAACGATCCCGACCGGGGATGCCCCACAAAAGGGGCATCCCCGGTTGGTCGTTCCAAGGGGGGCAGTGTCGCCGGTAAGGTGGCCTGCACTGTTAATTTTCGTCCGGCGTGCCTCACGGGAACTCCGGGCGGTCTTTGGCTGTTGGTTAGCTGTCAGTCATCCGTCGAACCTCAAGACTCACCCTCGGACGCGGTAGCGCGGGGGTCGCAGGAGGCACCGTGCTCACCGCGTTCGCCCGGGCGTTCAGGACGCCCGACCTGCGCAAGAAGCTGTTCTTCACGCTCGGCATCATCGTGGTCTACCGAGTCGGTACACACATCCCGATTCCCGGTGTGAACTACAAGAACGTCCAGTCGTGCATCGACACGGCCGACTCGAACCGCGGGCTGTTCAGCCTGATCAACATGTTCAGTGGCGGCGCGCTGCTCCAGATCACGATCTTCGCGCTCGGCATCATGCCGTACATCACGGCGAGCATCATTCTCCAGCTGCTCACCGTGGTGATCCCGCGACTGGAGGCCCTCAAGAAGGAGGGCTCGGCCGGTACGGCGAAGATCACGCAGTACACCCGTTACCTGACGGTCGCGCTCGCGATCCTGCAGGGCACGGGCCTGGTGGCCACCGCCCGCAGCGGCGCGCTCTTCTCGGGCTGCCCCGTGGCCAACCAGATCGTGCCGGACCAGTCGATCTTCACCACGATCACGATGGTCATCACGATGACCGCCGGCACCTGTGTCGTCATGTGGCTCGGTGAGCTCATCACCGACCGCGGCATCGGCAACGGCATGTCGATCCTGATGTTCATCTCGATCGCCGCGACCTTCCCGAGCGCCCTGTGGACCGTCAAGGTCCAGGGCAAGCTGGCCGGTGGCTGGATCGAGTTCGGCACGGTCATCGCGGTGGGTCTGTGCATGGTCGCCCTGGTGGTCTTCGTCGAGCAGGCGCAGCGCCGGATTCCGGTCCAGTACGCGAAGCGCATGATCGGCCGCCGTTCCTACGGTGGCACCTCGACCTACATTCCGCTGAAGGTCAACCAGGCAGGTGTGATTCCTGTCATCTTCGCGTCGTCGCTGCTCTACATTCCGAGCCTGGTCGCCCAGTTCTCGAAGAGCAACTCCGGGTGGAAAACGTGGGTCACACAGAACCTGACCAAGGGTGACCACCCGATTTACATCACCCTGTACTTCCTCCTGATCGTGTTCTTCGCGTTCTTCTACGTGGCGATCTCGTTCAACCCCGAGGAAGTCGCCGACAACATGAAGAAGTATGGTGGCTTCATCCCGGGCATCCGGGCTGGTCGGCCGACCGCTGAGTACCTCAGCTACGTACTCAACCGGATCACCTGGCCGGGTTCGCTGTATCTCGGGGTGATCGCTCTCGTGCCGACGGTGGCGTTGGTTGGTTTCAATGCAAACCAGAACTTCCCGTTCGGTGGCACCAGCATCCTCATCATCGTGGGTGTCGGTCTCGAGACGGTGAAGCAGATCGAGAGCCAGCTTCAGCAGCGCAATTACGAAGGGTTCCTCCGCTGATGAGAATCGTCCTCGTCGGGCCGCCCGGTGCCGGGAAGGGAACGCAGGCCGCGTTCCTCGCCAAGAATCTGGCGATCCCGCACATCTCAACGGGAGACCTGTTCCGCGCCAACATCTCTCAGCAGACGGAACTCGGCAAGCTGGCGAAGTCCTACATGGACAAGGGCGAACTCGTACCGGACGAGGTCACCATCGCCATGGCCAAGGACCGCATGGAGCAGCCCGACGCCGAGGGCGGCTTCCTGCTCGACGGCTTCCCGCGCAACGTCTCGCAGGCCGAGGCGCTGGACGAGATGCTCAGCACCGAGGGCATGAAGCTGGACGCGGTGCTGGACCTGGAGGTCCCCGAGGACGAGGTGGTCCGCCGTATCGCGGGCCGCCGCATCTGCCGCAACGACTCGTCGCACGTGTTCCACGTGTCGTACTCGGCGCCGAAGCAGGAAGGCGTCTGTGACGTCTGCGGCGGCGAGCTGTACCAGCGTGACGACGACTCCGAGGACACGGTCCGCACGCGGCTGGAGGTCTACCACACGCAGACCGAGCCGATCATCGACTACTACAAGGCCCAGGGCCTGGTCGTCACGATCCCGGCGCTCGGCAAGGTGGAAGACGTCACGGCGCGTTCGATGGAGGCGCTGGCCCGCGAGGACGCCTAGTCCCCGCGGTCCGCTCCGCGGTGCACGCGCACCGTGGGGAGCATGAGAGGTACGTCGCATCGGCCGCGGCACCCGCACCGGGTGCCGCGGCCGACGTGCGCGGCGGGCAGGGCGCAGGCCCTGTGCGCCACGGGGTCGTCCGACCTCGGGCGGGGTGGGTCGAGTCCCCCGTATCGTTGGAGTAGTCCGTAGTTCCGGTCCAGAAAGGCCGCAGCCACCATGGTGCAGATCAAGACCCCCGAGCAGATCGCCAAGATGCGTGAGGCGGGGCTGGTCGTCGCAGCGATCCATGCGGCCACGCGGGAGGCGGCGGTACCCGGCGCGACCACCCGGGACCTGGACGAGGTCGCGCGCAAGGTGCTGGAGGAGCACGGCGCCAAGTCGAACTTCCTCGGGTACGGCGGATTCCCCGCGACCATCTGCACCTCGGCCAACGAGGTCGTCGTCCACGGCATCCCGGACGACAAGACCGTCCTGAAGGACGGCGACATCATCTCCATCGACGCCGGCGCGATCGTGGACGGCTGGCACGGCGACGCCGCGTTCACCGCGTTCGTGGGCTCCGGCCACGCCCCGGAGCTGATCGAGCTCTCCCGGGTGACCGAGGAGTCGATGTGGGCGGGCATCGCGGCCATGAAGGCGGGAGGCCGCCTGGTCGACATCTCCCGTGCCATCGAGACCTACATCCGCCGCCAGCCGAAGCCCGGCGGCGGCAAGTACGGCATCGTCGAGGACTACGGCGGCCACGGCATCGGCACCGAGATGCACATGGACCCGCACCTGCTGAACTACGTCGAGCGCAAGCGGGGCAAGGGCCCCAAGCTCGTTCCCGGTCTGTGCCTCGCGATCGAGCCGATGGTGTCGCTCGGCACACCGCGGACCGAGGTGCTGGAGGACGACTGGACCGTGGTCACCACGGACGGGACCTGGTCCTCGCACTGGGAGCACTCCGTGGCGCTGACGGCGGAGGGCCCGCTGGTCCTCACCGCTCCCGACTGCGGCCGGGCGAAGCTCGCCGAGTACGGCGTCACGGCGGCCCCCGACCCCCTCGCGGGCTGAATCAACCGCATGTGAGTTCGCAAGATCGCGCAATATCGATCTTGTGTTCGATATTGCGCTCCGCATTTAGTCGGCCCCCCATTCTTCGACGGCCGCGCAATCGGCCCGCCCCGCCCCTCGCGCATACCGCGCCGAAGGGCGGGGCATCGTCATGAGTGCCGGGGGAGGGCGGCGGCCAATTCGTCTTTCCGGGAGCCCTGACGTAGACTGACTCGTCGGCTCTCGTGCACCCGCATGTCTGCATGCGCTCGCACGAAGTCGATCAAGGTAGTCGATTCGAAGGGCAAAGCGTGGCCAAGAAGCAAGGTGCCATCGAGATCGAGGGCACTGTCGTTGAGTCTCTTCCGAACGCGATGTTCAAGGTGGAGCTCCAGAACGGCCACCAGGTCCTGGCGCACATCAGCGGCAAGATGCGCATGCACTACATCCGCATCCTCCCTGACGACCGGGTCGTGGTGGAGTTGTCTCCGTACGACCTGACGCGCGGCCGGATCGTCTACCGCTACAAGTAGATCTTGCCTTGCTCCGTGTCCCGGTTCCGGGATGCGGGGGGTGGCACTGACCCGGAGAACCTCACCTAATGAAGGTCAAGCCGAGCGTCAAGAAGATCTGCGACAAGTGCAGGGTGATCCGCCGTCACGGTCGGGTCATGGTCATCTGCGAAAACCCGCGCCACAAGCAGCGCCAGGGCTGACGCACGACCGCACCTTCTGCACCCGCAGATACTTCGCGCGACGCAAGCAGTACATGTTCATACGCAGGATCCAGGGCTGAGTCTCATCAGGCCTGACACCCCCGGTCGGAGGCCGGGGACCCGGTTCGTACCGACTCCCAGATCCCTGGATCAGAGGACGACGGCGGGCGGGATCCGGTTCTGCGGAAGACCTCCGAACGACAACTGGAGCCATTGAATGGCACGCGTTTCCGGTGTTGACATCCCGCGCGAAAAGCGTGTGGAGGTCGCCCTCACCTACGTGTTCGGCATCGGCCGGACCCTTTCCCAGCAGACGCTGGCCGAGACTGGCGTGAACCCCAACACGCGCGTTCGTGACCTCTCCGAGGAGGAGCTGGTCAAGATCCGCGAGTACGTGGACGCCAACATCAAGACCGAGGGTGACCTCCGTCGCGAGATTCAGGCCGACATCCGCCGCAAGGTGGAGATCGGTTGCTACCAGGGTCTGCGCCACCGTCGTGGCCTGCCCGTTCACGGTCAGCGCACCAGCACGAACGCTCGTACCCGCAAGGGCCCGCGTCGCGCCATCGCCGGTAAGAAGAAGCCGGGCAAGAAGTAGTCCTCAGCGGACAACGCTTCATCAGCGGTCTTCGCTGTAGGACCGACCACCTCCCCGTAGGAGAAACAGATGCCCCCCAAGGGTCGTCAGGGCGCCGCCAAGAAGGTGCGCCGCAAGGAAAAGAAGAACGTCGCTCACGGGCACGCTCACATCAAGAGCACGTTCAACAACACGATCGTCTCGATCACGGACCCCTCGGGCAACGTGATCTCCTGGGCCTCCGCCGGCCACGTCGGCTTCAAGGGCTCGCGCAAGTCCACCCCCTTCGCCGCGCAGATGGCCGCCGAGTCGGCCGCCCGCCGCGCGCAGGAGCACGGCATGCGCAAGGTTGACGTCTTCGTGAAGGGCCCGGGCTCCGGTCGCGAGACCGCGATCCGCTCCCTCCAGGCCACTGGCCTCGAGGTCGGCTCGATCCAGGACGTCACCCCCACCCCGCACAACGGCTGCCGTCCGCCGAAGCGCCGCCGCGTCTGACGCACGGCTGCTCGGTCGTCGATCTCGGCGGCCCTGTGCAGGTTCGAGGTTTTCGGGCGGTACGGCTCCGTAAAAGGGCCGTATCGCCCGTACCCTTGCTGTACCCGGCCTCTTCGGAGGCCTGGTTTTGTCGGGCGTCAAATAGCGGGCGTCCACGAATGAAGGATCTGATCACCACATGCTGATCGCTCAGCGCCCCTCGTTGACCGAAGAGGTCGTCGACGAATTCCGCTCCCGGTTCGTGATCGAGCCGCTGGAGCCGGGCTTCGGCTACACCCTCGGCAACTCCCTGCGCCGCACCCTCCTCTCGTCGATCCCCGGCGCTGCTGTCACCAGCATCCGCATCGACGGTGTCCTGCACGAGTTCACCACCGTGCCGGGCGTCAAGGAGGACGTCACCGACCTGATCCTCAACATCAAGCAGCTGGTCGTCTCCTCGGAGCACGACGAGCCGGTCGTGATGTACCTGCGCAAGCAGGGCCCGGGTCTGGTCACCGCCGCCGACATCGCGCCCCCGGCCGGTGTCGAGGTCCACAACCCCGACCTCGTCCTCGCCACGCTCAACGGCAAGGGCAAGCTGGAGATGGAGCTGACCGTCGAGCGCGGTCGCGGCTACGTCTCCGCCGTTCAGAACAAGCAGGTCGGTCAGGAGATCGGGCGCATCCCGGTCGACTCGATCTACTCGCCGGTGCTGAAGGTCACGTACAAGGTCGAGGCGACCCGTGTCGAGCAGCGCACCGACTTCGACAAGCTGATCGTCGACGTCGAGACCAAGCAGGCCATGCGTCCCCGTGACGCCATGGCGTCGGCCGGCAAGACCCTGGTCGAGCTGTTCGGTCTGGCCCGTGAGCTCAACATCGACGCCGAGGGCATCGACATGGGCCCGTCCCCCACGGACGCCGCCCTCGCCGCTGATCTCGCCCTGCCGATCGAGGAGCTCGAGCTCACCGTTCGGTCGTACAACTGCCTCAAGCGTGAGGGCATCCACTCCGTGGGTGAGCTCGTCGCCCGCTCCGAGGCCGACCTCCTGGACATCCGCAACTTCGGTGCGAAGTCCATCGACGAGGTCAAGGCGAAGCTGGCCGGCATGGGCCTGGCCCTCAAGGACAGCCCGCCCGGATTCGACCCGACCGCCGCTGCCGACGCCTTCGGCGCCGACGACGACGCGGACGCGGGTTTCGTGGAGACCGAGCAGTACTGAGCCCCAGTACTGGGACGGCTTCCGTCCTCCGGGGTCCTTCGGGACCCCGGATCTTCGACGGGCAATCGCCCGCTCGGACACTGACTCCGGTACCTGATACGGCCGGGGCAGACACCTAGGAGAAACAATGCCGAAGCCCGCCAAGGGTGCCCGTCTGGGCGGCAGCGCCGCGCACGAGAAGCTGCTCCTCGCGAACCTCGCGAAGTCGCTCTTCGAGCACGGCCGCATCACCACCACCGAGGCCAAGGCCCGTCGCCTGCGTCCCTACGCGGAGCGTCTGGTCACCAAGGCGAAGAAGGGCGACCTTCACAACCGCCGTCAGGTGCTCTCGGTGATCACGGACAAGAGCATCGTGCACACGCTCTTCACCGAGATCGGCCCGCGCTACGAGAACCGCCCGGGTGGTTACACCCGTATCACCAAGATCGGTAACCGCCGTGGCGACAACGCGCCCATGGCCGTCATCGAGCTGGTGGAGGCCCTGACCGTGGCCCAGCAGGCCACCGGTGAGGCCGAGGCCGCCACCAAGCGTGCCGCCAAGGAGACCGAGGCCCCGGCCAAGGTCGAGGACACCAAGGTCGAGGACGCCGTCGAGGCTCCCGCCGAGGAGTCGAAGGACGCCTGAGGCACTGCCTTGCTGTGAGCGGGTCCGTCCCTTCGGGGGCGGGCCCGCTTTCGCGTTCCCGGGAGGATCCCGGGCTTGAGAGGATCTAGGTGTGAGTGACGAAGCGGAGCCCGGGTTCGTCCGGGTGCGGTTGGATCTGTCGTACGACGGGACCGAGTTCTCCGGATGGGCGCGGCAGGCCGCCGGACGCCGGACCGTGCAGGGCGAGATCGAGGACGCGCTGCGGACGGTGACGCGGACGAAGGACACCACGTACGAGCTGACCGTGGCCGGCCGGACCGACGCCGGGGTGCACGCGCGCGGCCAGGTGGCCCATGTCGACCTGCCCGGGGAACTGTGGGCCGAGCACCGGGAGAAGCTGCTGAAGCGGCTGGCCGGGAGGCTGCCCAAGGACGTGCGGGTGTGGTCGCTCACCGAGGCGCCGACCGGTTTCAACGCGCGGTTCTCGGCGATCTGGCGGCGCTACGCCTATCGCGTGACCGACGAACCGGGCGGCGTGGACCCGCTGCTGCGCAGTCATGTCCTGTGGCACGACTGGCCGTTGGACGTGGACGCCATGAACCGGGCCGCCGAACGGCTGCTGGGGGAGCACGACTTCGCCGCGTACTGCAAGAAGCGCGAGGGCGCGACGACCATCCGCACCCTTCAGCAACTGAGCCTGGTGCGCGGTGAGGACGGCGTCATCACCGCCACCGTGCGGGCCGACGCCTTCTGCCACAACATGGTGCGGTCGCTGATCGGGGCCCTGCTGTTCGTGGGGGACGGGCACCGCGGACCCGAGTGGCCGGGCAAGGTGCTGGCCGCCGGGGTACGGGACTCGGCCGTTCACGTCGTACGGCCGCACGGGCTGACGCTCGAGGAAGTCGGCTACCCCGCCGACGAGTTGCTGGCCGCGCGGAACAAGGAGGCCCGGAACAAGCGGACGTTGCCGGGAGCGGCGGGGTGCGCATCCTGCTGACGCCTGCTCACCGGTGCGGGGCCGCGCGGAGCCCGCTCGCCCGAGGGCCCGTCAACTGTGCGGAGCGGGCGGCCGGTCGGGGTTCGACGGGCGGGCGCGAGGGGCGGGTACCGGTGGGGGATCCGCCGGGCGTGTGCGCGGGGGGCACGGGCTGTCCGAGGAGGGGCGGAGCGGGCGGCGGCCGGTGTTCGAGGGCCGCCGCCCGGGACCGCTACTGGTTGGCCGCGGCCGATGCCTGGGCCTGGCCCCGCCTGCTGATCTGACGGAACGCGAACTCCGCGAGATCGTCGCCGGTCGTGAACACGGCGTTGTCCTTCGTCGTCACGTCCTTGCCGTTGGTGAAACCGGCGAGGGTGAAGTAGGCGTAACGGCCGTAGGCGTTGGTCGTCGAGCGGCACACGGCCGCGTCGCAGAACGCCTTGATGCCGTTGCCGGGCAGCGAGGCGATGATGCTCTTGCTGTCCGCGTCGGCCTTGGCCTTGCTCGCCTCGGCCTCGGTGTCGAAGACCGCGACGCCGACCGTCACCGCCACCCCGTCCTTGACGTAGGTGACCCGCATGAAGCGGGTGCAGCCGTCCTTCTTCAGGACCGGCGGCAGCGTGCCCTTCACGGCCGAGGCGCAGTTCTTCGTGTCCGCCGTCGGACCCTTGCGGTACACGCGGTTGCCCATGGTGAGCTGCGTGCCGGGGAAGAGGATGTCCGGGCTCAGCGGCGCGGTGTCCTTCTGCGCGCTGGCTATGAACTGCTTCGGATCCAGCGGCGGCGGAGCCGAGGTCGGCTCGAAGGACGGCGCCGGTGTCGTGGCGCCGGGGAGGTCCGCGCTGGCGGGCAGTCCGGACGGCTGGTTTCCGGCCTCGTTGCTCCCGTTCGCGCCGGTGATGGCCATGGCCACGGCAGCGCCGACGGCGACGGTGGCCACGGCCCCGCCCACGATGAACAGCACTTTGCGGCGCTTGTTGCGCGTTTCGGAAGCCTCCGCCATGGCGGCCCAGTCGGGATTCCCTGTGGAACGCTGGTTGTTCCACTGAGGCGTTTGCTGAGACCCCGGCTTCCAGGGGTCCCACGGGGGCTGCCCCTGCCCACCCTGCCCATAACTCATGCGCCGCATCTTAGACGGGGGTTGGGGGGTGCCGGTCAGGTCCACCGGGCACTTGAGCCCCTAGCGTGATCTGAATGCGCAAGGGCAAAAGTGACATCTCAGGGTGGTTGGTGCGTAGGGTCTCCCGGCACGCGCGGGCGGCCTCGTTCACCGTGCCGAGCGCCCGAGCTGCGGGTACTGCTCCCGCCGGCGGCGACCGCTCCGCCGGCGGCGCGCCGGACCTGCGCGCCGCGGGTCCACGGTGTCCCTGGCACAGCCGTCTCGGGGTGCCTGGACCCGCCGGGCTCCCGCCGGGTTCCTGCCGGGTCTCTGCCGGGCTTCGGGCACCCGGTCCCGCTCGGCGGCGGGACCGTGACCGCCGCCGCGGTGGTCCTGGTGCCGGCCCTGGCGTCCCGGCGGGGCGGCGCTGCTGCTGCCCGATCCTGCGGCGTTCGTCACAGGACGCCGCCGTTCCCGGTGTCCCGGCCGTCGTGCGGCCACGGTCCGCTCGTCGTGGTGCCGCTGCTGCTCGCGGGCTGCGGTGTCCCGGTTCGGCGGGCCCGTGGGCCCTGGTTCCGGCCGTCGCCGGTGCCGCAGGTGGCCGGCGAGGACCGGCCCCGGCCGGGAGCGGTGACCCGGCGTTCTTTCCGGGACTGCTTTACCCTGTGTGTGATGACTGCATCGGTGGCGCTCCGGCGTCGCCGGCACCTGCCGCTCGCCGGCCCGGACCGCTTCGTCGCCCAGCGACGGGGACGACGGGCCACGAGGGTGTGAGCGCTCGCGTTTTGACCCTTGCGGGCCACCGCGGGTAAGCTTGCAGTTCGTTATGTGTATTGGCTTGCTCATTCTCACGTGAGGGGCCCTTACACCGGTCCACCGGGGCCGATGACCAGCGACCAGCACGCGGTATGCGTCACCGCAGTGCGGTCAGGGCTGTCGTGATCGTCCGTGGTGGCCATGTCAGGACCCACTCACTGAAGAAGCGAAGGCTACGACCGTGCGTACGTACAGCCCCAAGCCCGGCGACATCACTCGCCAGTGGTACGTCATCGACGCCCAGGATGTCGTCCTGGGTCGTCTGGCGACCACTGCTGCGAACATCCTGCGGGGCAAGCACAAGCCGATCTACGCCCCCCACGTCGACGCTGGTGACTTCGTCATCATCATCAACGCGGACAAGGTGCACCTCTCCGGCAACAAGAAGACCCAGAAGCTGGCGTACCGCCACTCCGGTTACCCGGGTGGTCTGCGCTCCGTCCGTTACGACGAGCTGCTGGCGAAGAACCCCGAGAAGGCCGTCGAGAAGGCCATCCGGGGCATGGTTCCCAAGAACACCCTGGGCCGTCAGGTGCTCTCGAAGCTGAAGGTCTACGCGGGCGAGAACCACCCGCACGCTGCGCAGCAGCCGGTCCCGTTCGAGATCACCCAGGTCGCGCAGTAGTTCCGGCCACCCCCTAAGACGAAAAAGAATCTGAGGAGAATCGTGGCCGAGACCACCGTTGAGCAGCCGGTCGAAGAGACTGAGACCGAGCTTGTCGACATCGAGAGCTACACCAGCGAGTCCGAGGTCCCCCTCGAGGGCGAGTACACCTCGGAGTCGCTCGCGGGCCGCTTCGGCGACCCGCAGCCGGCCGCCGGCCTGGGCCGTCGCAAGAACGCCATCGCCCGCGTCCGGATCGTTCCGGGCACCGGCAAGTGGAAGATCAACGGCCGCACCCTTGAGGACTACTTCCCCAACAAGGTGCACCAGCAGGAAGTCAACGAGCCCTTCAAGGTGCTCGAGCTCGACAACCGCTACGACGTCATCGCCCGCATCGCGGGTGGCGGTGTCTCCGGTCAGGCCGGTGCCCTGCGCCTCGGCGTGGCCCGTGCGCTGAACGAGGCCGACGTGGACAACAACCGCGGCGCCCTCAAGAAGGCCGGCTTCCTCAAGCGCGACGACCGTGCGGTCGAGCGCAAGAAGGCCGGTCTCAAGAAGGCCCGCAAGGCCCCGCAGTACAGCAAGCGTTAATCTTCGCTGCTTGCTTCTGCGCGTAACAACGCGTAGCCCCGAACGCCCCGGCGGCACTCACCGTGCTGCCGGGGCGTTCGTTTATCACAGTGGTTGGGCGTATAACGGCACAAGGTGCTCAAAGGCTCATGTGATCGGATGACTTCCGTATCCTTCGGGGGATTTCCATACTCTGCAGCTTTCTCAGGAGGACAAGTGGGACGACTCTTCGGCACGGACGGCGTCCGCGGTGTCGCCAACGCGGATCTGACGGCTGAGCTCGCGCTCGGGCTCTCCGTGGCGGCGGCGCACGTGCTCGCCGAGGCGGGCACGTTCGAAGGCCACCGGCCGGTAGCGGTGGTCGGACGGGATCCGCGCGCGTCCGGGGAGTTCCTGGAGGCCGCCGTGGTCGCCGGCCTCGCCAGCGCCGGTGTGGACGTCCTGCGGGTCGGTGTGCTGCCCACCCCGGCGGTGGCGTATCTCACCGGGGCGCTCGGCGCCGACCTCGGCGTGATGCTCTCCGCGAGCCACAACGCCATGCCCGACAACGGCATCAAGTTCTTCGCGCGCGGCGGGCACAAGCTCGCCGACGAGCTGGAGGACCGGATCGAGGGCGTCTACGAGGAGCACCGCACCGGTGCTCCCTGGGACCGCCCCACCGGCTCGGGCGTCGGCCGGGTGAACACCTACGACCAGGGCTTCGACCAGTACGTCGCCCACCTCATCGGTGTTCTCCCGAACCGCCTCGACGGTCTGAAGGTCGTCCTCGACGAGGCGCACGGCGCCGCCGCCCGGGTGTCCCCCGAGGCCTTCGCGCGGGCCGGTGCCGAGATCGTCACCATCGGCGCGGAGCCCGACGGGCTCAACATCAACGACGGCTGCGGCTCCACCCACCTGGACCTCCTCAAGGCCGCCGTCGTCGAGCACGGCGCCGACCTCGGCATCGCGCACGACGGCGACGCCGACCGCTGCCTGGCCGTGGACCACACGGGCGAGGAGATCGACGGCGACCAGATCCTGGCCGTTCTCGCGCTGGCGATGCGGGAGCGTTCCGTACTGCGCTCCGACACCGTTGTCGCGACGGTCATGTCCAACCTGGGCTTCAAGCTCGCCATGGAGCGCGAGGGCGTCGCCTTCGTCCAGACGGGGGTCGGCGACCGCTACGTCCTGGAGGAGATGAAGCGGCACGGCTACGCGCTCGGCGGCGAGCAGTCCGGCCACGTCATCGTCCTCGACCACGCCACCACCGGCGACGGCACGCTCACCGGCCTGCTGCTGGCCGCCCGGGTCGCCCAGACCGGCCGTACGCTCCAGGACCTCGCCTCGGTCATGGAGCGGCTGCCGCAGGTCCTCGTCAACGTCCCCGACGTCGACAGGACGCGGGTGAACACCTCCGCCGAACTGGCCGCCGCGGTGGCCGACGCGGAGCAGGAGCTCGGCACCACCGGACGGGTGCTGCTGCGTCCCTCCGGCACCGAGCCGCTGGTCCGTGTCATGGTCGAGGCCGCCGACATCGACCACGCCCGGTCGGTGGCCGCCCGCCTCGCCGACGCCGTGAAGTCGGCACTCGGCTAGCCCCCCGCGAAGCCGTGAGGCCCGGCCCCCACGGGGGCCGGGCCTCACGGCTTCGCGCGTTCGCGCACGCGCGCGGGGCGTTTCCTCACCGTGCCGGGTCCGGTGCCACGGTCCGGCGCCCGCGCTGCACCGCCCAGAGCCACTTCTGGGCCATCAGCGTGAGCGTGCCGGCGACCACGATGCCGAGCAGGTTGAACAGCAGCTGCTTGGTGGAGCCCCAGGTCTGGCCCATGTCGCCGTAGCTCAGCGCCACAGCGGCGTTCGCGGCGGCCGGGACCGTCGTCACGGAGATCGCGACGCCGACCAGGGCGCCGGACTTCGCCGAGGTCAGCGACAGCATGCCGGCGGCGCCCGCGAGCACCGCGACGACGAAGGAGAACCAGTCCGGGGCGTAGACGAAGCCGGTGTTGGGGCGCGGCCCCTCCAGCTGCGCCTCGCTGAACAGGCCCACGGCGTCCATGAACAGGCTGAAGAGCACCGTCACCGCCATGGCGATCGCGAAGCCCGCCAGCAGCGCCGTCAGGGAACGCAGGGCGAGGCGTCCGCCACGTTGCACGATCGCCGTGCACAGACCGGCGAGCGGGCCGAACTCCGGTCCCACGGCCATGGCGCCGACGATCAGCACCGCGTTGTCGAGCACCACGCCGCAGGCCGCGATCATCGTGGCGATCGTGATGAACGCGACGTAGGTGACCGACAGCGTCGACTCCTCGTGCGTGGCCTCCTCCAGGTGCTCCCACAGCACCGCGTCGACGCCCTCGCCCGGGGCTTCCTCCTCGGCCTTGTCGGCCCGCCTCGACAGGGACAGGTCGATGTCCTCGACCGCGATCGAGCCCGTGCGGTCGATGCCCCTCTCGCGCAGGCCGCGGATGAGTTCGTCCCCCGCCTCGCGGGCGACGTCGCACATGACGACGTCGCCCGCCGGGTTGCGGGCGGCGCCGGGAAGGACGACGAGGTGCGTGGTGCCGACCGTTTTCTCGATCAGACGTACGACGTCGTCGGTCCGGTCGGCGGGAGTGATCAGGCGCAGGTGCAGCATGGCCGCAGGGTAGCCGTCACGTACGAGGCGGCGTCCGCCGGACTACAGCTTGCGCAGGCTCAGGCGCTGGACCTTGTGGTCCGGGCCCTTGCGTACGACGAGGGTCGCCCGGCCGCGGGTGGGAGCCACGTTCTCCAGCAGGTTCGGTTTGTTGATGGTGCGCCAGGTCGTCCGGGCGTAGTCGAGGGCCTCCTCCTCGGAGACCTGGGTGTACTTGCGGAAGTACGAGTCGGGCTTCTGGAAGGCCGTCGCGCGCAGCTTGCGGAAGCGGTTCAGGTACCAGCGCTCGATGTCCTCGGGGCGGGCGTCGACGTACACGCTGAAGTCGAAGTAGTCCGCGAGGCCGACCCGGGTGCGGCCGTCCTTGCCGGGCAGCGCGGGCTGCAGCACGTTCAGGCCCTCGACGATGAGGATGTCGGGGCGGCGCACGGTGAGCCGCTCGCCGGGCACGATGTCGTAGATCAGGTGCGAGTAGACGGGCGCCGTCACCTCGTCCTTGCCCGCCTTGATGTCGGCGACGAACCGGGTCAGGGCCCGGCGGTCGTACGACTCGGGGAAGCCCTTGCGGGACATCAGCCCGCGCGCCTCCAGGTCCTTGGTGGGGAGCAGGAAGCCGTCCGTGGTGACCAGTTCGACGCGGGGGTGCTCGGGCCAGCGGGAGAGCAGCGCCTGGAGCAGTCGGGCCACGGTGGACTTGCCGACGGCCACGGAACCGGCGACGCCTATGACGAACGGGGTGCCGGACTGCGATCCCGTCTCGCCGAGGAAGGTGTTCAGCGCGCCTCTGAGCCCGTCCGTGGCACCGATGTACAGGTTCAGCAGCCGTGACAGCGGCAGATAGATGTCCCGCACCTCGTCGAGGTCGATGACATCGCCCAGACCGCGCAGCTTCTCGACCTCCGCGGCGTTCAGCGGGAGCGGCGTCTTTTCACGCAGCGCGCTCCACTCGGCACGGGTGAGGTCGACGTAGGGAGTCGCCTCCGGCTTGGACCGGTGGGCGCTCCGCGGCGACGAGGAGACCGGAGAGATCACAGTCCATTGTTACGGGAGTATGGACGAGATGGAGGGTGGGGTCCGTCACGCCGGGTGACACCCGAGCGGTCCCGGGAGCGCGCGGACGCCTCCGGAAGGACGCCGGAATTTCCGATATCGGGCACGGTGAGCCTGATTCGGGACGGCGGCGGACCGTACGCTGCCGCCATGTGCGGAATCGTGGGTTATGTGGGGTCGCAGTCGGCGCTCGACGTGGTGATGGCCGGACTGAAGCGACTCGAGTACCGGGGATACGACTCGGCGGGCGTCGCCGTCCTGGCGGACGGGGGGCTCGCCGTCGCGAAGAAGGCCGGGAAACTGGTCAACCTGGAGAAGGAGCTGAGCGGCCGGCCGCTGCCGGCCGGGACGACGGGGATCGGGCACACCCGCTGGGCCACCCACGGAGGCCCCACGGACGCCAACGCCCATCCCCACCTCGACAACGCGGGCCGGGTCGCCGTCGTCCACAACGGCATCATCGAGAACTTCGCCCTGCTGCGCGCCGAACTGGCCGAGCGGGGGCACGACCTGGCCTCCGAGACGGACACCGAGGTGGTCGCCCATCTGCTCGCCGAGGAGTACTCCTCGTGCGCGGACCTGGCCGAGGCCATGCGGCTGGTGTGCCGGCGCCTGGAGGGCGCGTTCACCCTGGTCGCGGTGGACGCCGACGAGCCGGACGTGGTCGTCGGCGCGCGCCGCAACTCGCCGCTGGTGGTCGGGGTCGGGGACGGCGAGGCCTTCCTCGCCTCGGACGTCGCCGCGTTCATCGCCCACACCCGCTCCGCGATCGAACTGGGACAGGACCAGGTGGTCGAACTGCGCCGCGACGGCGTGCGGGTCACCGGGTTCGACGGCAGCCCCGCCGAGGTCCGCTCGTACCACGTCGACTGGGACGCGTCGGCGGCGGAGAAGGGCGGCTACGACTACTTCATGCTCAAGGAGATCGCCGAGCAGCCCAAGGCGGTCGCCGACACCCTGCTGGGACGGATCGACGCGGCCGGTTCGCTGACCCTCGACGAGGTGCGCATCCCGGTGCGGGCGCTGCGCGAGGCCGACAAGGTCGTCATCGTCGCCTGCGGGACCGCCTTCCACGCCGGGCTGATCGCCAAGTACGCCATCGAGCACTGGACGCGCATCCCGTGCGAGGTGGAGCTGGCCAGCGAGTTCCGCTACCGGGACCCGATCCTGGACCGGCAGACGCTCGTCATCGCCATCTCCCAGTCCGGCGAGACCATGGACACGCTGATGGCGCTGCGGCACGCCCGCGAGCAGGGCGCCCGGGTGCTGGCGATCTGCAACACCAACGGCTCGACGATCCCGCGCGAGTCCGACGCGGTGCTGTACACGCACGCGGGACCCGAGGTCGCCGTCGCCTCCACCAAGGCGTTCCTCACCCAGCTCGTGGCCTGCTACCTGGTGGCGCTGTACCTGGGCCAGGTGCGCGGCACCAAGTGGGGCGACGAGATCCAGGCCGTCATCCGGGAGCTGTCCCGCATCTCCCGCGAGGTCGAGCGGGTCCTGGAGACCATGGAGCCCGTACGGGAGCTCGCGCGCTCCCTCGCGGACAAGAACACCGTGCTGTTCCTCGGGCGGCACGTCGGCTACCCGGTCGCCCTGGAAGGCGCGCTCAAGCTCAAGGAGCTGGCGTACATGCACGCCGAGGGCTTCGCGGCGGGAGAGCTGAAGCACGGCCCGATCGCGCTGATCGAGGACGACATGCCGGTCGTGGTCGTGGCCCCGTCGCCGCGCGGGCGCTCGGTCCTGCACGACAAGATCGTCTCCAACATCCAGGAGATCCGGGCCCGGGGCGCCCGCACGATCGTCATCGCGGAGGAGGGCGACGAGGCGGTCGTCCCGTACGCCGACCACCTCATCCGCATCCCGGCCACGCCGACGCTGCTCCAGCCGCTGGTGTCGACGGTCCCGCTCCAGGTGTTCGCCTGCGAACTCGCGACGGCTCGGGGCAACGAGGTGGACCAGCCGCGCAACCTGGCGAAGTCGGTGACGGTGGAGTGAGCGGCGCGGCCGTGCGAGGCCTCGGAGCGGCCCCGCCCTCCGGGGTGCGGACCCTCTAGGGTGCGGACATGAGCATCATCGGGGTCGGTATCGACGTGGCCGAGATCGACCGGTTCCGGGCGTCGCTGGAGCGGACGCCCGGACTGGCCGAACGTCTTTTCGTGGAGAGCGAGTTGCTGCTGCCCAGCGGTGAACGCCGGGGCATCGCCTCGCTCGCGGCCCGCTTCGCGGCGAAGGAGGCGCTCGCCAAGGCGCTGGGCGCCCCGGCGGGGCTGTACTGGACGGACGCCGAGGTCTACGTGGAGGACAGCGGCCGGCCGCGGCTGCGCGTGAAGGGCACGGTGGCGGCCCGCGCGGCCGAACTGGGCGTGTCCTCCTGGCACGTGTCGCTCAGTCACGACGCCGGGGTGGCCTCGGCGGTGGTGGTGGCGGAGGGCTAGTCGGGCCGTCGTCCTCTTCGGCCGCGTGATGCGGGCTCCTGGGCCGGGTTCGCGGGCTCGTGCGATGCGGGGGTTCCGGGCCGGGTCCGGGTCCGCCCGGTGCAGGGAGCGCGCACGGTGCGGGCCGGTGCGGGAGACTCGGCGTCATGCGTACTGCGTACAGCGTGGAGACCGTGAGGGCCGCCGAGCGGGAGCTGATGGCACGGCTCCCCGAAGGGGCGTTGATGCAGCGGGCGGCCGCCGGGCTCGCCGCCGCCTGCGCGGATCTGCTGGGCCGGGTGTACGGCCGCCGGGTGGTGCTGCTGGTGGGCAGCGGGGACAACGGCGGCGACGCCCTGTACGCCGGGGCGCGCCTCGCCCGGCGCGGGGCCGGTGTCACCGCGGTGCTGCTCGCTCCCGAGAGGACCCACCCGGGGGGACTGGCGGCACTGCTGCGCGCCGGAGGCACCTCGACCGTGCCCGCCGCCGCCGAACCGCTCCTCGGTCGGGCCGACCTCGTGGTCGACGGCATCGTCGGGATCGGCGGCAAGGGCGGGCTGCGGCCCGAGGCGGCGCGACTCGCCAGCCTCGCGCACGCGTCCCGTGCCGCCGTCGTCGCCGTCGACCTCCCGAGCGGGGTCGAGGCGGACACCGGGGAGGTGCTCGGCGCCGCCGTCCGTGCCGACCTCACCGTCACCTTCGGCACCCACAAGCCGGGGCTGCTCATCGACCCGGCGCGCGGGTACGCCGGTTCCGTACGCCTCGTCGACATCGGGCTCGACCTGCCGGACCCGGCCGGTCTGGAGGCGCTCCAGCACGCCGATGTCGCGGCCCGGCTGCCGTTTCCCGGCGCGGAGAGCGACAAGTACCGGCGCGGTGTCGTCGGGATCGCCGCCGGGTCCGCCCGCTACCCGGGGGCGGCCGTGCTCGCCGTGGCCGGGGCGCTGCGCGGCGGTGCGGGCGCGGTGCGGTACGTCGGGCCCGCCGCGGACGCCGTCATCGCGCGCTTCCCCGAGACGCTGGTGTCCGGTGACGGGCCGTCGAAGGCGGGCCGGGTGCAGGCCTGGGTGGCGGGACCCGGGGCCGGGGACGACGCCTCGGCCGTCGCGGAGGTCCTGGACGCCGACGTGCCGGTGCTGGTGGACGCGGACGGGCTGCGGCTCGCCGACCGGGGGACCGTGCGGGCCCGCAGCGCACCGACGCTGCTGACCCCGCACGCGGGGGAGGCCGCCGCGCTGCTGGGGGTCGCCCGGGAGGCGGTCGAGGAGGCCCGGCTGGCCGCCGTACGGGAGCTGGCGGGGCTGTACGGGGCGACGGTCCTCCTCAAGGGCGCGACGACCCTGGTGGCCGATCCCACGGGCGGCGCGGTACGGGTGAACGCCACCGGGACGGCATGGCTGGCCACCGCGGGGAGCGGGGACGTGCTGTCGGGGCTGGCGGGGTCGCTGCTCGCCTCGGGGCTCTCCGCGCTCGACGCGGGAAGCGTGGCCGCGTACCTGCACGGTCTGGCCGGCCGCTTCGCCGCGGACGGAGCCCCCGCAGGCGCCCACGACGTGGCCGCGGCCGTCCCGCAGGCCTGGCGGGACACCCTCGCCTGACGGCGCCCGGTCGCCCGACCCGAGGTCCGGGCCGCCCCGGCCACGGGCGCCGGGGGCGTTGCCCAGATCGGGGGACCCGTTGCGTGTGGCGCGGCCGGGGGACGTGTGATGTTGCGTATGTCTGTTCGCGTGATGAACAGACGAAGGGCTTGCCGGGGGATCGCGGTGCTGCTGGCGGCGGTGGCGGCCGTACCCGTCGGAACGGTGGCGGCCGCGTCCGCTCCGCTGCCGCCCACCTCCGGGCGTGCCGGTGAACCGTGGCCCGGCGCGGCGGGAGGACTCCGTCGGGCCTGGCCGGGTGACACCCCGGGCGGCCGGATACTGCCGGCGGTCTCGACGGCCATGGGCATGCCCGCCACGGGGCACAGCCTGCCCGGTGTCCCCGAGGGCGTGCACACGCCCGCCGGGTCCGGTCCGGTCGGCTTCGGGCGGGTCGGGCCCGAGCCGGACCGGTCCGGGCCGGGCGGGGCCGGGTCCGGTGGGGCCGGAGTCGCGGGCGGGCGGGCTGCGGCCGGGTGCGGCGGGCGGGGGAGGCCGTACCGGTGGAAGGCCGGGCGGTGGTCGCGGCCGAAGGCGGACGGGAAGCGGCCGGCGGCCGGCTGCCGGGCCGTCCGCGCGTTGCGGAAGAAGCACGGCGCCGAGCCTGCCGGCGGGACCGGCGGGACCGGCGGGACCGGCGGGGCGGCGACCGGGGCCGGTACGCGGGAGCGCGCGGAGCGCGGCACACCGGGCGCCCGTCCCCTCCGGGGCTGCCCGGCCCGCTCCTACCGGGTCGCCTGCGTCGACCTCGCCCACCAGCGCACCTGGGTGCAGCAGCGGGGCCGGATCCTGTTCGGCCCCGTGCCGATGCGCAGCGGCGGGGTCCGGCACCCCACCCGCACCGGCTGGTTCAAGATCTTCTGGAGGCACCGCCACCACTGGTCGACCCTGTACGACAGCCCGATGCCGTACGCCCAGTTCTTCAGCGGCGGGCAGGCGTTCCACGCCGTGCGCGGCAGCATCCGTACGGTCGGCGGCTCGATGGGCTGCGTGAATCTGCGGCTCGCCGACGCCCGCGGGCTCTGGAAGGTGCTCAGGAAGGGCGACCGCGTCTACGTGTGGGGACGAAGGCCCCGCCCCCGCCGTTAGGGGCCGGGACGCACGCCCGGGCCGGTCACCGGACCCGTCCCGGGACCGGTGCCGGAGGGCCGCCGCGCGCCTCTGAGAGACTGGGGCGCGATGACAGAGACAGCACACCCGCGGACCGCGCCCCTGCGCGCCCGCGCCGAGATCGATCTGGCCGCCCTGCGAGCCAACGTGCGGGCCCTGCGTGCCCACGCGCCGACCGCGGCCCTGATGGCCGTGGTCAAGTCCGACGCGTACGGCCACGGCGCGGTCCAGTGCGCCCGCGCCGCGCGCGAGGCGGGCGCCACCTGGCTCGGCACGGCCACCCCGGAGGAGGCGCTCGCCCTGCGGGCGGCCGGTCTGCCGGGCCGGGTCATGTGCTGGCTGTGGACCCCGGGCGGCCCCTGGGCCGAGGCGATCGAGGCCGACATCGACGTCTCGGTCAGCGGGATGTGGGCGCTCAGGGAGGCCGTGGCGGCCGCCGAGGCCGTCGGGACGCGGGCCAGGGTGCAGCTCAAGGCCGACACCGGCCTCGGGCGCGCCGGCTGCCAGCCCGCCGACTGGCCGGAGCTCGTCGCCGAGGCCCTGGCCGCCGAGGCACGCGGACTGATCACCGTCACCGGCCTCTGGTCCCACTTCGCCTGCGCCGACGAGCCGGGCCACCCCTCGATCCAGGCCCAGCTCGCGCTCTTCCGCGAGATGGTCGCGTACGCCGAGGAACAGGGCGTCCGCCCCGAGGTGCGGCACATCGCCAACTCGCCCGCGACCCTGACCCTCCCCGAGAGCCACTTCGATCTCGTACGGACCGGGATCGCGGTCTACGGGATCTCGCCGAGCCCCGAGCTCGGCACCCCCGCCGACTTCGGGCTGCGCCCGGTGATGACGCTGAGCGCGTCGCTCGCGCTGGTCAAGCACGTACCGGCCGGCCACGGCGTGAGCTACGGCCACCACTACGTCACCCCGGGCGAGACCACCCTCGGCCTCGTCCCCGTCGGCTACGCGGACGGTGTCCCGCGGCACGCCTCGGGCACCGGACCCGTCCTGGTCGGCGGCAAGTGGCGTACCGTCGCGGGCCGGGTCGCCATGGACCAGTTCGTCGTCGACCTCGGCGGGGACGAGCCGGAGCCCGGCGCCCGCGCGGTCCTCTTCGGGCCCGGCGACGACGGTGAGCCCACCGCCGAGGACTGGGCGCGCGCGGCGGGCACGATCGCTTACGAGATCGTGACACGCATCGGAACCCGCGTTCCACGCGTCTACGTGAAAGTGAAAGAGGAACAAGGCGGGTAACACCCCTTGGCCGAACAGGCGCGCGGGGCCCGGCGAGTGAAGAGCGGCGGGCGGCACACGGCGGGCGGGAGCCGCGTCGACGCGCGCAGCCCAGAGCCGACAGCGGACAGCCGAGAGCCGGAGCGAAGAGGAGCGGGACGTGAGCGAGACCAGCGCGGAGGCCGTCGTGAGCGCGGCCTCGGCCACCGCCTCCTCCGCCGGGAACTGGCGCAAGGCCGGCGTCGCCGGCGCCGCGATAGGCGTGGTCGCGGCGGGAGCGGCGGCCGGAGTCGCGATCGAGCGGCTCACGGTCGGGCGCGGCATGCGCAAGAAGGCGCGCCTCGCCCTCGACTCGACCGGCCCTTACGGCGGGCTGCGCGGCACGCCCGGCAAGGCGTACGCGGACGACGGCACCGAGCTGTACTACGAGGTCGACGAGGCCGAGCCGCAGGCCGCGCTCGCCCCGCGCCGGCGCCGGCTCTTCGGCCGCAAGGCCCCCGCCCCCGTCACCGTCGTCTTCAGCCACGGCTACTGCCTGAGCCAGGACTCCTGGCACTTCCAGCGCGCCGCGCTGCGCGGGGTCGTGCGCACGGTGCACTGGGACCAGCGCAGCCACGGACGCTCCGGGCGGGGCGTGGCCCAGCTGGAGGACCGCACGCCGGTCACCATCGACCAGCTCGGCCGCGACCTGCTGGCCGTCATCGAGGCGGCGGTGCCCGAGGGCCCGATCGTGCTCGTCGGACACTCCATGGGCGGCATGACCGTCATGGCGCTCGCCGAGCAGTTCCCCGAGCTGATCCGCGACCGGGTCGTCGGCGTCGCCCTGGTCGGTACGTCGTCGGGGCGGCTCGGCGAGGTCAACTTCGGGCTGCCCGTCGCGGGCGTCGCCGCCGTGCGGCGCGTGCTCCCCGGTGTGCTGAAGGCGCTCGGACAGCAGGCGGCGCTGGTGGAGCGGGGGCGGCGGGCCACGGCCGACCTGTTCGCCGGGGTCATCAAGCGGTACTCGTTCGCGAGCCGGGACGTCGATCCGGCCGTCGTGCGGTTCGCCGAGCGGATGATCGAGGGCACGCCGATCGACGTGGTCGCCGAGTTCTACCCGGCGTTCACCGAGCACGACAAGACCGCGGCCCTGGCCCGTTTCGCCGGCCTGCCCGTCCTCGTCCTCGCCGGGGTCAAGGACCTGGTGACCCCGAGCGAGCACAGCGAGGCCATCGCCGACCTGCTGCCGGACGCCGAACTGGTCCTCGTCCCCGACGCGGGACATCTGGTCATGCTGGAGCACCCCGAGGTCGTCATAGACCGTCTCGCCGACCTCCTCGTGCGCGCGGGAGCCGTGCCGGCAGGGGCTACCGTGGGCCCTTATGGAAGCACCAGCAGCAGCGCACAACCCGGCTGAGCCCGCCCAGGACGGCGTCGGCGCGCAGATCACCGTCAACTCTCCCGGACAGATGCAGGAGTTGGGCCGCAGACTGGCCAAGCTGCTGCGCGCGGGCGACCTCGTGATGCTGAACGGCGAGCTCGGCGCGGGCAAGACCACACTGACCCGCGGACTCGGCGAGGGGCTCGGCGTCCGCGGCGCCGTCACCTCGCCGACCTTCGTCATCGCCCGCGTGCACCCCTCCCTCGGCGACGGGCCGCCGCTCGTGCACGTGGACGCGTACCGCCTCGGCGGCGGGCTCGACGAGATGGAGGACCTCGACCTCGACGTCTCGCTCTCCGACTCCGTGATCGTCGTGGAATGGGGCGAGGGCAAGGTCGAGGAGCTGACCGACGACCGGCTGCACGTGGTCATCCACCGGGCCGTCGGCGACACCACCGACGAGGTGCGGCACGTGACCGTCACGGGCCTCGGACCGCG
Source organism: Streptomyces sp. NPDC021080 (assembly GCF_044333225.1). Lineage (NCBI taxonomy): Bacteria > Bacillati > Actinomycetota > Actinomycetes > Kitasatosporales > Streptomycetaceae > Streptomyces > Streptomyces sp. NPDC021080. The sequence continues at coordinate 102,525 of NZ_JBIRQM010000012.1, forward strand.
CTGGGCCGCCGCCGATCTGACGGTGCTCGCGGCCTGAGCCGGGCGCGCCCCCGCTCGTACATTCGACCAACGTTCCGACAGGCCGTCGGCAAAATATTGCGTTCGGCGTCCCGGCCGTGGTCACATGGACATCAGTGCGTGGTTAGGTCTACCTAACCACGCTGGCCCCCGAAGCCCGAGGAGGCGTCCATGTCGGCATCGGAACCGGCTGCAGTGCCGGCTTCAGAACGCGACGTGCCGGCCGAGCCGCGCGTGGTGGCCGGGGTGTCGATGCGGGACCTGCTGGCGGCGTGCGCCGCGGCGGAGGCGGTGTCCAGGCCGCCGCTCGCGCCCCTGGGCGACCCCGGTGGCGCGGAGCGCCCCCGCAGGGCCGCCTGACGCCGGTCCACCGCGGAGCGCCCGACCGCGGGGCGGTCCTACTTGACGACGACGACCTTCGCGCCCACGGTCGCGAACGCCCACATCGCGTTGCCGTCGGCACGCGAGGAGCGGATGCCGCCGACCTTCTTCTCGGGGTCCGGGGCCTCCGTCGCGCCGTTCACGGCGGCGCTGAAGCCGATCGCGATGCTGTTGACCTGGGCGAACCGTACGACGTGCTCGATCTGCGTGCCGTCGGACCCGGGAGTCGCGCCCGTCCGCGACGTGACGGCGTAGGTGCCGACGGCCGGGTCGACCGTGCCCGGGGTGACCTTGAAGGTGCGCTTCACCTTGTTGCCCGCGCCGACGAGCCAGACGCGGTCCGCGCCGGTCGAGTAGACGACCCGCACACCGGTGCCGGACGGGGTCGGCAGCGCGTTCGGGTCCTTCTTGGCCGTCTTGGCCGTCCTGGGCGTCTTGTGGGTTGAAGCCTTGGCCGAAACGCTTCCGCTCGGCTTGCCCAGGTCGTCCGGAACGTTCGCGGATGCCTGGAAGGCGAGGAAGCCGACTGCCGCGAGCGCCGCCACGGTGAGCCCGGCCACGATTCCCGAGCTGCTCCTAGCCACCTTGTGTGCCCACCTCTCGACCTTCGTACGTCCTTGCGCTGACGGTAGCAGCCGAGGGACGGGAGCCCCGGGCGGCCTTGCTCCGGGCTCCGGCGCCGTACGCTGTTTGCGTGCTCTTGCTCGCTCTGGATACCGCCACCCCCGCCGTGACCGTCGCCCTGCACGACGGCACGTCCGTCATCGCCTCGTCGAGCCAGGTGGACGCGCGCCGGCACGGAGAGCTGCTGCTGCCGGCCGTCGACCGGGTGCTCACCGAGGCAGGCCTCAGGCTGGACGCCGTCACCGGCATCGTCGTGGGCGTCGGCCCCGGCCCGTACACGGGGCTGCGCGTCGGCCTCATGACCGCCGACACGTTCGGAGTCGCGCTCGGCGTGCCCGTGCACGGCGTGTGCACCCTCGACGGGCTCGCCTACGCGGCCGACGTCGAGGGGCCGTTCGTCGTCGCCACGGACGCCCGGCGCAAGGAGGTCTACTGGGCGCGGTACGCCGACCGCCGTACCCGGCTGTCGGAGCCCGCCGTGGACCGCCCCGCCGAGATCGACGCGTCCGTCACCTCGCTCCCCGCCGTCGGCGCGGGCGCCCTCCTGTACCCCGACACGTTCGCGGACGCCCGCGCGCCCGAGAACGTCTCGGCCGCCGCCCTCGCCTCCCTGGCCGCCGAGAAGCTGGCCGCCGGCCAGGAACTGGAGCCGCCCAGACCGCTGTATCTGCGCCGCCCGGACGCCCAGGTGCCCAAGAACTACAAGGTGGTCACCCCCAAGTGACCGTCGTGCTGCGCGAGATGCGCTGGTGGGACATCGATCCCGTCCTGGAGCTGGAGAAGGAACTGTTCCCCGTGGACGCCTGGTCCCGGGGCATGTTCTGGTCCGAACTGGCCCACGCCCGCGGGTCCGAGGCGAACCGGCGCTATCTGGTCGCCTGCGAGGGCGACCGGCTCGTCGGATACGCCGGGCTCGCCGCCTCGGGAGACGTGGGCGACGTGCAGACGATCGCGGTGCGGCGGGACCAGTGGGGCACCGGCCTCGGCGGCCGGCTGCTCACCGAACTGCTGCGGGCCGCGAGCGACTTCGACTGCGCCGAGGTGATGCTCGAGTGCCGCGTGGACAACGTCCGCGCGCAGAAGCTGTACGAGCGCTTCGGCTTCGAGCCCATCGGCTTCCGGCGCGGCTACTACCAGCCGGGGAACATCGACGCCCTGGTGATGCGGCTGCACGACCCATCGACCTCCGTACAAGGAACAGAGACCCATGGCTGACGAACCGCTCGTCCTCGGCATCGAGACCTCCTGCGACGAGACAGGCGTCGGCATCGTCCGCGGCCACACCCTGCTCGCGGACGCCATCGCGTCGAGCGTCGACGAGCACGCGCGCTTCGGCGGGGTCGTTCCCGAGGTCGCGTCCCGGGCGCACCTGGAGGCGATGGTCCCGACCATCGAGCGGGCGCTGAAGGAGGCGGGGGTGTCGGCCGGGGACCTGGACGGCATCGCGGTCACCGCCGGACCCGGGCTCGCCGGGGCCCTGCTCGTCGGCGTCTCGGCCGCGAAGGCGTACGCCTACGCGCTCGGCAAGCCGCTGTACGGCGTCAACCACCTCGCCTCCCACATCTGCGTGGACCAGCTGGAGCACGGCGCGCTGCCGGAGCCGACGATGGCCCTGCTGGTGTCCGGCGGCCACTCCTCGCTGCTGCTGTCCACCGACATCACCTCCGACGTGCGGCCGATGGGCGCGACCATCGACGACGCGGCCGGCGAGGCCTTCGACAAGATCGCGCGGGTGCTGAACCTCGGCTTCCCCGGCGGCCCGGTCATCGACCGGTACGCCAAGGAGGGCGACCCGAACGCCATCACGTTCCCGCGCGGTCTCACCGGTCCGCGCGACCCGGCCTACGACTTCTCCTTCTCCGGTCTGAAGACCGCCGTGGCCCGCTGGATCGAGGCGAAGCGGGCGGCGGGGGAGGAGGTGCCGGTGCGCGACGTGGCCGCGTCCTTCCAGGAGGCCGTGGTGGACGTGCTCACCCGCAAGGCCGTCCGGGCGTGCAGGGACGAGGGCGTCGACCACCTCATGATCGGCGGCGGCGTGGCCGCGAACTCGCGGCTGCGGGTGCTCGCCCAGGAGCGCTGCGAGGCCGCCGGCATCCGGCTCAGGGTGCCGCGCCCCAAGCTGTGCACGGACAACGGCGCGATGGTCGCCGCGCTGGGCGCCGAGATGGTCGCCCGCAACCGGGCCGCCTCCGACTGGGACCTGTCGGCGGACTCCTCGCTGCCGGTGACGGACCCGCACGTGCCGGGGCGCGGGCACACGCACACGCATGATCACGATCACGTGCACGAGGTCGCGAAGGAGAACCTGTACCCGTGACCGTCGCCGTGATGTGGGAGGCCCGGGCCGCCGCCGGTCGGGGTGAGGACCTGCTCGCCTGGGTGCGGGAGCACAAGATCCCCGGGAACCCGGTGCGCCGGGAGATCCTCCGGGCCCCGCAGGACCGGGTCCTCGTCATCACCTGGTGGGATGCGGAGTACCACGCCGAGCTTCCCGAACTGCCGGACCCCGACGAGGAGTTGGTGTCCCGGGCGGTGCACAGGTGGCGCTTCGAGTCGGTGGGCTGACGGGCGGCCGTCCGGCCGGTGCGTCCCGTGCGGGCACGGCCGGACGCACCGGCCGCGTGCTGCGGGGGCCGGCCGAGTCCCCACCCGGCGGCCGGCCCCCGCAGCGGTTCCTCCGCCGGGTCGGGCGCCGGGTCAGGACACGCGCGCGACCTCCGTCTCGCAGCGCATGCGCCGGTCCGTGCCCAACCGCCGTACAGGACCCGTCAGGTTCAGCCGGACCGTGTGGCGCACGTCCGTGCTGGAGGCGCCGAGCCGCAGTTCCAGGGCGCCCGGTTCGACGATCCGGGTGCCGGTGCGGTCGGTGAACGCCGAGAGGTCCGCGTGGAAGCGGAAGGTCACCCGGCGGGCCTCGCCCGGTGCCAGGTCCAGGCGCCGGTAGCCGATCAGCCGCACGTCCGGGCGGGTCACCGAGGCCACCGGGTCGTGCAGGTACAGCTGGACGACCTCGGCGCCCGCGCGCTCACCGGAGTTGCGGACGGTCACCGACACGTCGTACGAACCGTCGGTGCCGATCTCCGCCCCGGGCACGTCGTCCGCCTCCCAGTCGAACGACGTGTACGAGAGGCCGTGGCCGAACGGGTACAGCGGCGTCGGGTCCAGATTGCTGACCTCGCCCTTCAGGCCCAGCGGCGGCTGGAGGTAGGTCCACGGCTGGCCGCCCGCCTCGCGCGGCACGCTCACCGGCAGCCTGCCCGACGGGCCGACCCGGCCGGACAGCACGCCCGCCACCGCGGGCCCGCCCTCCTCGCCCGGGAAGAACGCCTGGACCACGCCGCCGAGACCCTCCTGCCAGCGGCCCAGCGCGTAGGGGCGGCCGGTGAGCAGCACCAGGACCACCGGGACCCCCGTGGCGACCAGGGCGTCGAGGAGGTCGCCCTGCACGCCCGGCAGGCCGAGGTCGGCCACGTCGCAGCCCTCGCCCGAGGTGCCCCGGCCGAACAGCCCGGCACGGTCGCCGAGCACCGCCACGCACACGTCGGCCTCGGCGGCCCGTGCCACCGCCTCCTCGAAACCGGAGCGGTCCGGCTCCGTGACCCCGCAGCCCTGCGTGAACGTCACCTTGGCGTCCGGCAGTTCGGCGCGCAGCGCGTCGAGCACGGTCGGGATGTCCACGCCGGTCGGCACCTCGGGGTGGTGCGTGAGCACGTGCGAGGGGAACGAGTAGCAGCCGAGCATCGCCAAGGGGTCGTCCGCGCGCGGGCCCACCACCGCGATCCGGGTGTCCGGGGCCAGCGGCAGCACGCCGTCGGCGTTGTCCAGCAGGATCACCGACTCCTCGGCGAGCCTGCGGGCGAGCGCCCGGTTGCCCGCGGAGTCCAGGTCGATCCGGCGGCCGGTCTCCGGCCGCCAGTCCTCGTCCAGCAGACCGAGCTCGCACTTCTGGAGCAGCACCCGGCGGGCCGCCCGGTCGATCAGCGACTCGGGGACGGTGCCCGCGCGGACGGCGGCCACCAGCGGCTCGCCGTAGCACTTCAGCGTGGGCAGCTCGACGTCGATGCCGGCCTCCAGCGCCTTGTGCGCCGCCTCCGCCTCGCTGCCGGCCACCCGGTGCAGCGACTGGAGGAAGCCGACACCGAAGTAGTCCGAGACCACCGTGCCGGTGAAGCCCCACTCCTCGCGCAGCAGCTCGGTCAGCAGGTACGGGTCGGCCGACGCCGGGACGCCGTCCGTGTCGTTGTAGGCGGCCATCACCGAACGGGCGCCGCCCTCGCGCAGCGCCATCTCGAACGGCGGCAGCGTGATGTCGGAGAGCTCGCGGACCCCCGCCCGCACCGGTGCCAGGTTCCGGGCACCCGCCGAGGCCGCGTACCCGGCGAAGTGCTTGAGCGTGGCCACGATCCCGGCCGACTCCAGGCCCCGCACATAGGCGGTGGCGACGGTGGCGACGAGGTACGGGTCCTCGCCGATCGTCTCCTCCACCCGGCCCCAGCGCAGGTCGCGGACCACGTCCAGGACCGGGGCGAGGCCCTGGTGGACGCCGACCGAGCGCAGGTCGTCGCCGATGCGCCGGCCCAGCTCCTCCACCAGCTCCGGATCGAAGGCGGCGCCCCAGGACAGCGGGACCGGGTACGCCGTCGCCTGCCAGGCCGTGAAGCCCGCCAGGCACTCCTCGTGGGCGACGGCGGGGATGCCGAAGCGGCCCGCCTCGGCGATCCGGCGCTGGGCGCGGGCGAGCGCCTGCGCGCCCAGCGCCGGGTCCACGGGGGCGGTGCCGAAGGAGCGGGTGAGCTGGCCGAGCCCGCGGGTGATCAGCTCGTCCCAGTCGTACGAGGAGGACATCTCGCTCTGCAGCGGGGCGACTCCGCCGCCGTCCGTGTCGGCCCCCACCCACACGCCGTACAGCTGGGCGGTCTTCTCCTCCAGGGTCATCCTGGAGAGCAGGTCGTCGACGCGGGTCGCGGCGGGCAGGGCGGGGTCGCGCCAGGGAGCGGTGGTCATGGAACTCCTGTCGGGGAAAGGGGGGTTCGACCGCCCCTGGTCGTACACGTTCACTTGCCGCCCACGCCCATGAGGCCGCCGACCAGCGCGCGGCGGGCCACCAGGTACACGATGAAGATCGGGACACCGGAGAGGACGACGGAGGCGAGGATCGCGGGAATGTTCACGCCGAACTCGCTCACGTAGTCGAACAGGCCGAGGGTCAGCACCCGCGGCCCGTCGGACTGGGTGAAGATCAGCGGGAAGAGGAGGCCGTTCCAGGCCTGCAGCGCCGAGAAGATGACGACGGTGCTGATGCCGCCCTTGGCCATCGGGATGACCAGCTGGAACAGCATCCGGGTGGTGGACGCGCCGTCCAGCGCCATCGCCTCGTACATCTCCTCCGAGATGTCCCGCAGCGTGCCGGTGAGGATCAGCACCGACACCGGCATGGCGAACGCGGCCGTCGGCAGGACGATCGCGAGCAGGCTGTCGTAGAGGTTCAGCTTGGCGATCATCAGGTAGAGCGGCACCACGACGGCCTGCGCCGGGATCGCCACGCCCAGCAGGAACAGCCGGAACGCGGCCCCCGACCAGGCGCTGCGGGTCCGCACGGCCGCGTAGGACAGCGGGACGCACAGCACCAGGACGATCGAGACGACCCCGGCCGCCGCCAGCACGGTGTTCCACAGCAGATGGCCGAAGCCGTTGTGCAGGACGGTGTCGTAGTTGTCCAGGGTCGGATGGGACGGCGGCCTCAGGGCGTTGTGGCCGAGCGCCTCGTCCTGGTGGGTGAGCGAGGCCGAGATCATCGCGTAGATCGGGACGATCACGACGGCCAGCCAGACCAGCGTGCCGACGCCCGCGAGCGGGTTGGCGCGCCGGGACCAGTGCCTGCGACGGCGCGCGGGCCGCTCGGCGGCGGGGGCGGAGTCCGTCTTCACGGGACGGGGCAGTGTGTCGTGTGACATGGCGTCACATCCCTTCCCGGGTGCTGCGCATCGCGCCGAAGCCGGACAGCTTCACCATCAGCAGGGACAACGCGGTCGCGGCGAGCACCAGGAAGGAGGCGACGGCGCTCGCGTAGCCGAAGTCGTAGCTCTTGAAGCCGGCCTCGTACATCAGGTACGGCAGGATCGCCGTGTCGGTGCCCGGACCGCCCTGGGTGAGGATCAGGACCGTCTCGAAGTAGGTCAGCGAACCGACGATCATCAGCACGCTCGACGTCGTCGCGGTGTTGCGCAGCTGCGGCAGCGTGATCGAGAAGAACTGCCGCAGACGTCCGGCCCCGTCGATCGCCGCGGCCTGGTAGAGCACCTCGGGGATCTGCCGTGCCCCGCCCTGGTAGATCAGGGTGTGGAACGGGATGAACTGCCAGCCGCCGACGAACACGATCGCGAGGAACGCTCCGCTGGTCGTGCCGAGGGTGTCCCGGTGGATGATGCCGAAGTTCGGGTCGAGGAGTGCGTAGAACAGCAGCGAGATCGCCGTCGACGACAGCAGGAACGGCACGAAGAAGATCGCCGAGAGCACCGCGCGGTTGCGCTGCCTGCCCGCCGCCCAGACGCCCAGCAGCAGCGAGATCACCGTCTGGAACGCCCAGCTCACCACGGTCAGCGCGACGGTGACCGTCAGCGACTGGGTCAGCCGGTCGTCGCTCAGCAGCTTGCGCCAGTTGGCCAGTCCGACCAGCTTGGGGTCGCCCAGGCCGTTCCACTTGGTGAACGACAGGTAGAAGGCCAGGACCATCGGGGCGAGGGCGAAGAACGCGAAGAACAGGACGCCGGGAAGGGCCAGTGCCGCGCTCGGGCGGCCGGCCCTGCCCCGCCGGGCGGAGCGGGGGCGGCCCGCGTCGTTCCGAGGGCCGCCCTTGACCTGCGTGACGCTCACTTCAGCTCCTTGAGCGCCGCCACGAACTGCGTCGGCGAGGACTTGCCCACGAACAGCTTGTTGACCTCGGTGAGCATCGGCGTCGCCACGTTCGGGTCGACCGCCTGGTCCCAGCTCAGCGTGAACGCCGGGGCCTTCTGCACCATCTCGTACTGGAACTTGGCGAACTCCGGGTTCGGCGAGGCGTCCAGGAGGGTCGCCGCGTTCGAGGTGGCCGGGACGTCACCGTTGGCTATGAGTTCCTTGGTGTACGCCAGGGAGGCGGAGTCCCGCAGGAAGGCGATCGCCGCGTCCTTGTTGGAGGTGTGAGCGTTCACCGACCAGTAGTTGGTGGGGTTGCCGACCACGTTGCGGATGTCGCCGGCGCCGCCCTCGATCTGCGGGAAGGCGCACCAGCCCAGGTTCTTCTTGGCGAAGTCGGGGAACTTGCCGAGCTGCGTGGAGTACTCCCACGAACCCATCAGGTGCATCGCCGCCTTGCCCTTGGCGAAGACCGCGGGAGCGCCGCCGTTGCCGTACCCGACCGAGCTGTAGCCCTTGCCGAAGGCGCCGTCGTCGATCAGCTGCTTGACCGTCTGGGCGGCCTTGAGGACGGCCGGGTCGCCCCAGGCGGAGGCGTCACCGTTCTTGATCTTCTCGAAGACCTGGGGGCCGCCGATCCGGTCGACCAGGTACTCCAGCCACATCAGTTCGGGCCAGATGTCCGCGCCGCCCAGGGCGAACGGGGTGATGTTCGCCTTCTTCAGCTTGGTGTTGATGTCCAGCAACTGGGCCCAGGTGGTGGGCGGCTGGAGCTTGTTCTCCTCGAAGACCGTCTTGTTGTAGAAGAGGATCACGGGCTGCATGCCCCGCATCGGCACGCCGTAGTTCTTGCCGTCCAGTCCGCCCGCCGCCAGCACCGACGGCAGGAAGCCGCTCTTGAGCACCGGGTCGGACGCGATGACGTCGGTCAGGTCGACCAGCTGGCCGGCCTCCCGGTAGGCCTTGATGGAGCCGCCGCCCCAGTTGAAGAACACGTCGGGGGCGTTGGGCGAGCCCATCGCCGTGCGCAGCTTGGCCGGGTAGTCGGTGGCGGGCACCTTCTGCAGCTTGATCCTGCCCTTGGCCTTCTTCGCGGCGGCCGAGGCGTTGAACCGGCTGACGGACTTGACCTGGATCTTCGCCGCGTCGTCCCCGTAGACGAACGCGGTGAGCGTCCCGTCGCCGCCCGAGCCGCTGCCGGAGCCGCAGGCGGTGAGCCCGCCGACAGAGGCCAGGGCGACCGTGCCCGCGCCGAGGAACCAACGTCTGCTGTGGGACTCCATAGGACGGCACCTCTCGGTAAGCGCGAAGGATCGCCGATGATCCATCGCGAATGTTTCGAGTCATTTTTCGAATGTTCCGGGAACGTAAGACGATCTGGTGGGTCCGTCAAGGGGTCGCGCAGAGATACGATCGCCGCCATGAAGCCTGGGAAGTCCGCAGAAGCACAGACGGCGACGCTGGCCGAGATCGCCCGGGAAGCCGGTGTGTCGGCTCCGACTGTTTCGAAAGTGCTCAACGGCCGCGCCGACGTCGCCCCCGCGACCCGCTCCCGTGTCGAGGAGCTGCTGCACGCGTACGGCTACCGGCGCCGCCGGGCCGAGACTTCCCGCTCGCCGCTGATCGACCTGGTCTTCCACGAGCTGGAGAGCGCCTGGGCGATGGAGGTCATCCGGGGCGTGGAGAACGTCGCCCGGGAGGCCGGGCTCAGCGTGGTGCTCTCCGAGTCCGCCGGGCGGCTCACCCCCGGCCGGACCTGGGCCGACCAGGTCGCCGCCCGCCGCCCGCACGGCGTGGTGCTCGTCCTGTCGGGCCTCGACGACTCCCAGCGCGCCCTGCTGACCAGCAGGTCCATCCCGTTCGTGGTGATGGACCCGGCGGGCGACCCGGGCGTCGACGTGCCCTCCATCGGCGCCACCAACTGGCAGGGCGGCCTCGCCGCCACCCGCCACCTCGTCGAGCTCGGCCACACCCGGATCGGCGCCATCAGCGGGCCGTCACGGATGATGTGCAGCCGGGCCCGGGTCGACGGCTACCGCGCGGCGCTGGAGACGGCCGGGCTGCCCGTCGACCCCTCGCTGATCGTCGCCGGGGACTTCCACCACGAGGCCGGCTACCGCATCGGCCTCGACCTGCTGCGCCGCCCCGACCGGCCCACGGCCGTCTTCGCCGGCAACGACCTCCAGGCGCTCGGTCTCTACGAGGCGGCCCGCGAGCTGGGGCTGCGCATCCCCGAGGACCTGAGCGTCGTCGGCTTCGACGATCTGCCGGTGGCGCGCTGGGTGGGGCCGCCGCTGACGACCGTACGGCAGCCCCTGACGGAGATGGCCGAGGCGGCGGCGAAGCTGGTGCTCGACCTGAGCCGCCAGGAGCGGCCGTCGGCCGGGACGCGGATGGAACTGGCGACGAGCCTGGTCGTGCGCAGCAGCACGGGGGCGCCTCCGGCGTGAGACCGGGTGCCTCCGGTGGCTCGCCCGTGTCGTTCGCGGTTCCCGTCCGGTGGGTGGGTCGGGGCCGTGCCGGTGCATCAGCCCGTCGCCGTCGGGTGAGGCGTGGGCGTCGGTGGCGACGGGCATCGATGTACCGGCACGGCCCCTCGCGCCGGATCCAGGCTGCGGGAGCGTCCATGTCCTCGACGTCCTCGACGTCATCGACATTTCAGCTCCGGCCGGGGGAGAGATTCAGACCCTCCGGCGTTTGAGGAGCGGGGGTCCGGGGGCGGAGCCCCCGGGTGCGGGTCGGGTCGGGTAGGGGCGGAGGGGGGCGAAGGGGGGGCACCCGGGGGGGCAGGTCAGTCCTGCGGGGCCGGGAGACCGTATTGACGGGTGGGGCATCCCCCTCCACACTCCTGCGAAGTCAATCGGTTGTACGACCGAAACTTTCGGAGGCACCCGCCATGAGAACCTCCCGAACCCGCTCCTCCAGAACCCGTCCGTTACGCCGCCGCGTCGCCGCCCTGTTCGCCGGGGCCGTGACGGTGGCCGCCCTGCTCGCGGCCGGCACGACGGCGCACGCCGCCGACGCCCCGCTGCGCGACCTCGCCGCCGCCAAGGGCAAGGTCATCGGCACCGCCGTCACCGGCTCCAAGCTGACCGGGACCTACGGCGACATCGCCGGGGGCCAGTTCAGCTCGCTGACCCCGGGCAACGCGATGAAATGGGGCACCGTCGAGCCCACCCGGGGCAGCTTCGACTGGGCCGAGGCCGACCAGATCGTCGCGTTCGCGCAGGCCCACGACCAGCAGGTGCGCGGTCACACCCTGGTCTGGCACAGCCAGAACCCGAGCTGGCTGACGAACGGCACCTGGACGACCGCCGAGCTGAGTGGTCTGCTCCAGGACCACATCACCACCGAAGTCACCCGCTACAAGGGGAAACTGGCCGCCTGGGACGTGGTCAACGAGCCCTTCAACGAGGACGGCACCTACCGCTCGACCCTCTGGTACAACGGCCTCGGTGCCGACTACATCGCCCAGGCGCTGACCTGGGCGCACGCCGCCGACCCGAGCGCCAAGCTCTACATCAACGACTACAACGTCGAGGGCGTCAACGCCAAGAGCACCGCCCTGTACAACCTGGTCAAGTCCCTGAAGGCGCGCGGCGTCCCGATCGACGGCGTGGGCCTGCAGGCCCATCTCATCGTCGGCCAGGTCCCCGGAACCCTCCAGCAGAACATCCAGCGCTTCGCCGACCTCGGCGTCGACGTCGCGGTCACGGAGCTGGACATCCGGATGCAACTCCCGTCCGACAGCACCAAGCTGGCGCAGCAGGCCGCCGACTACAAGGCGGTCTTCGACGCCTGCGTCGCCGTGACCCGCTGCTACGGCGTGACCGTCTGGGGCTTCACCGACTCCGACTCCTGGATCCCGGACGTCTTCTCGGGCTACGGCGCGGCGACCCCGTACGACGAGAACTACGTGCCCAAACCGGCCTACGGCGCCATCGCGGCCTCGCTCGGCGGCGGGACCACGACGCCACCCACCGGCGCGTGCACGGTGACGTACAGCGTGCAGAGCCAGTGGAACACCGGGTTCACGGGGCAGGTGCGCATCGCGTGCTCCGGGGCCGCGCTCTCCTCGTGGAAGGTGAACTGGACGTACGGCGCGGGCCAGCGGATCACCCAGGCCTGGAACGCGACCTGCACCCAGACCGGCGCGGCGGTCAGCTGCGTCAACGCCTCCTACAACGGGACCGTCCCGGACGGCGGTTCGGTGACCTTCGGGTTCAACGCCTCCTGGAGCGGCAGCAATCCGGCGCCCACGGTGACGCTGGGCTGAGAAGGATGAGATTCTCCGAAGAAAACCGTCTCGCGTCCCTTTCCCTAACAGTCCCCTAATATTTCGGACTTACGTTCCTGTCCGTGACCGGACATGACGAGAACGGCGACGAGGGCGGACGACGGGGCCGGCGGTCGCGGGGGCTGAAGGCCGCCGGCCTCACCCTGGCGGGGCTGCTGGTGCTGGGTGCCGGCACGGCGGGCTGGGCGTACTGGCACCTGAACCAGAACATCCGAAGCGTCGACATCAACAGCGCGCTCGGCGACGACCGCCCGGCGAAGGCGGTGGTGACCCCGTCGGCCCCGGCGTCCGCCTCGGCGTCCCCGACCCCGCTGCCGACCGAGGCCCTCAACATCCTGGTCCTGGGCTCGGACTCGCGCAGCGGCGAGGCGAACGCGAAGCTCGGCGGGGGCAACAGCTCCGGCGCGCGCTCCGACACGGCGATGGTCGTGCACTTCGACGCCGGGCGCACCCGGGCCACGGTCGTCAGCATCCCGCGGGACACGCTCGTCACCCGTCCGTCCTGCCCGCTGCCGTCCGGGGGCTCGACGGCGGTGGCGTACGACGCCATGTTCAACAGCGCCTACTCGGTGGGCGGACCGGTGTGCGCCGTGAAGACGGTCGAGTCGATCACGAACGTCCGGATGGACCACTACATCGAGATCGACTTCTCGGGCTTCGCGAAGCTGGTGAACGCCCTCGGCGGGGTCACCGTCACCACCGGCCAGGACATCGACGACGACAAGAGCCACCTGCACCTCGCCGCGGGCACCCACCATCTCGACGGCAAGCAGGCCCTCGCCCTGGCCCGCACCCGGCACGGCATAGGCGACGGCAGCGACCTGGGCCGCATAGGGCTCCAGCAGAAGCTCGTGAAAGCCCTGCTGCGGCAGATCTCCTCGGCCGACCTGCTTTCCGACCCGGCCAGGCTCTACGACGTCGCGAACGCGGTGACCGGCAGCCTGACGACGGACACGGGACTGGACTCGCTCGGCGAACTGACGAAACTCGGCCAGAGCCTGAAGTCCCTCTCCTCCGACGAGGTCGAGACGGTGATGATGCCGGTGGTGACGGCCCCCTCGGACCACAACCGGGTGATCGCGAACGAGCCTGCGGCGGACGACTTGTGGAAGTCTTTGCGCTGACGGGCCCGGCGCCGGGACAACCATCGGGGTACAGGGAGAGTCGTGTGCGGTGACCCGTCACCGTACCGAAGGAGCCTCCCGGTGTTCTCCGCACGTTCGCACGCCCGTTGGGCGGTCCCGCTGACGCTGGGGCTCGCGGCACTGGGCGTCGCCGTTCCTCCCGCGTCCGCCACGAAGGCGGCTGCGCCCGTCCGCGACGACTTCAACGGCGACGGGTACGGCGACCTGGTCGTCGGCGCCCCGAACGCGACCGTCGGCGGCCGGACCAAGGCGGGTTACGCGGCCGTCCTGTACGGCGGCCCGCACGGGCTCTCCGGCATCCGCCGCACGATCGTCAGCCGCGCCAGGGCCGGCGTTCCCGGCGACCCCACCGCGTACGAGACGTTCGGCCTCCAACTGGCCAAGGGCGACCTGGACGGCGACGGCTACACGGATCTCGTCGTCGGCACCCGCTCGGCGAGCGCCGACGCGGTCGTGCTCTGGGGTGGTCCGCAGGGTCTGTCCGGCGGCACACCGGTCCCCGGCAACAACACGCAGACCGGCGACTTCGACGGCGACGGACACCTCGACCTCGCCGTCTTCCGCGCCAGCTACACGGGAGGGGACGATCCGCGGGGCACCACCGCATCGGTCTGGACGGGCCCGGTCACCCGCTCCGGCACCCCGGCCGCCGCGGCCCCGCTCGACCCCGGCTACCTCCAGTACATCGACGTCCACGACGGCACGGCCGGTGACATCAACGGCGACGGCCGCGCCGACCTGGCGCTGACCGCCCACTGCGGGGAGGGCGGCGACTGCGGCCGGGTCTATCTGAGCGGCCCCTCCGGCCTCACCCGTGTCACCGGCTACTACACGACCGGCGACGGCGTGCTCACGCTCGGCGACGTCAACGGCGACGGCTACGACGACCTGATCGGCGGATACGGCTACGACGAGGCCATCACCGTGGTGCCCGGCTCGGCCGCCGGGCTGAGCCAGGATCAGAGCACCTGGAAGGAATACACGCAGGACACGCCCGGCGTCCCCGGCGTCAGGGAGGCCGGCGACCTGTTCGGCGCGTCCCTCGCCGCCGGCGACGTCGACGGCGACGGCATCGACGACGTGGCGGTCGGCGCTCCCGGCGAGAACGGCTCCACCGGTGTCGTCGACGTGCTGCACAGCAGCCGCTCCGGGCTGACCGGCGCGCACGCCCGGGCGTTCACCCAGGACACCGAGGGGGTCCCCGGCGTCGCCGAGCCGAACGACGGCTTCGGCCACACCGTCCGTCTCCTGGACGTCACCCACGACGGCCACGCCGACCTGGCCGCCTCCGCGGTGAACGAGGACGCGGGCAACGGCGCCGTCTGGCTGCTGCGCGGCGCCGCGACGGGCGTCGTCGCGGACGGGGCCCGCGTCCTCGGAGGGAGGACGCTCGGGGCTCCCTACGCCAAGGCGGCGTTCGGTTCCGTTCTCCGGTAACCGCCGTACGACCTGCGCGGACGCCGCCGTACGACCTGCGCGGACGCGGATGTGCGGGGCCAGGGAAAAAACTTCCGGAGAATTTCGGGGCGGGTGTCGATCCGGGTTCCCCCCGTTCGACGCACGGGTGAGAGGCGGGAAGAAGCCCAGCCTCCGAGGCGCCGAAGACACCACGGGCGCCACAGGCACCACAGACACGAGGAGTCACCATGCCCCGCTACCTCTCCCTGGTCCAGATCGACGAGCGCACCGCACCCGCCGAAGGCCCCAGCCCCGAACTGATGCAGCGGATGGGCGAGCTCATCGAGGAGATCACCAAGGCCGGCGTCATGCTCCAGACCGAGGGCCTGACACCCAGCGCACAGGGCAAGCGCGTCCACTACTCGGGCGGCGAACTGTCCGTCACCGACGGGCCCTTCACCGAGTCCAAGGAGGTCGTCGGCGGTTACGCGATCATGCAGTGCAAGGACATGGCCGAGGCGCTGGAGTGGACCAAGCGGTTCCTGAAGGTGCACGAGGAGCACTGGACGGTCACCTGCGAGGTGCGGGAGATCGCCGAGGGCTGAGCGCTCCTTGGCCGGACGCCGCCGTGGGTGTCTCATGGTGGGTTGTGGAACAGCAGCCCGCACCGGTACCCGCCGGCGGCGTCGACACCGCCGTCGAGACCATCTTCCGTATCGAGTCGCCCCGCATCATCGCGGGCGTGGCCCGGATCGTCCGTGACGTCGGCATCGCCGAGGAACTCGCGCAGGACGCCCTGGTCGCCGCGCTGGAGCAGTGGCCGCGCGACGGCGTGCCGGACAATCCGGGCGCCTGGCTGACGGCCACGGCCAAGCACCGGGCGATCGACCTCGTGCGCCGCCGTGAGCGGTACGCGCGCAAGCTGGAGGAGGTCGGGCGGGACCTCTCGCTGTCCGCGCCGCACCACCTCGACGAGCCCTCCGACCCGGACGACATCGACGACGACCTGCTCCGGCTGGTCTTCACCGCCTGTCACCCCGTCCTGTCCGCCGAGGCCCGCATCGCGCTCACGCTGCGGCTCCTCGGCGGCCTGACGACGTCCGAGATCGCCCGCGCCTTCCTCGTCCCGGAGGCGACGGTCGCCCAGCGCATCGTGCGGGCCAAGCGGACGCTGGCGACGAAGGGGGTCGCCTTCGAGGTCCCCTACGGACCCGAGCGCGAAGCCCGGCTCGGGTCCGTGCTGGAGGTCATCTACCTCGTCTTCAACGAGGGGTACGCGGCCACGGCGGGCGACGACCTGCTGCGCCCCGCGCTGTGCGAGGACGCGCTCCGGCTGGCCCGGGTGCTCGCCGAGCTGATGCCCAAGGAGAGCGAGGTGCACGCGCTGGCCGCCCTGCTGGAACTCCAGGAGTCCCGGTCGGCCGCCCGCACCGGGCCCGGCGGCGAACCCGTCCTCCTCGGGGACCAGCAGCGGCGCCGCTGGAACCGCATGCTGATCGGCCGCGGCTTCACCGCGCTGAGCCGCGCCGACGCCGTCGCCACCGGCGGCCCGGGGCCGTACGCCCTCCAGGCCGCCATCGCCGCCTGCCACGCGCGGGCCTTCGCCTACGAGGACACGGACTGGCGCCAGATCGCCACCCTGTACGGCCTGCTGGCGGCCCGCGCCCCCTCCCCGGTCGTCGAACTGAACCGCGCCGTGGCCGTCTCGATGGCCGAGGGCCCGGAGCCCGCGCTCGCCATCGTCGACGGCCTGGTCGGTGAACCGGCCCTGCGCGACTACCACTTGCTGCCGAGTGTGCGCGGGGACCTGCTCGCCCGGCTCGGACGCACGCGGGAGGCGCGCACGGAGTTCGAGCGGGCGGCCTCGCTGGCGCGGAACGAGCGCGAACGGGAGTTGCTGGAGACACGGGCCCGTGAACTGCCGGAGACGTGAGGTTCCCGCCCGGTAACTCCGTTCCCAAGGTGATCGGCAAAGGCTTACAGTGGCGCCGCTGCCGTACACGGGAAGGACGCTGTCCGTTCACCCGTAGGCCCCCGCGAGGCGCGGTCCGGCGGCCCATCACACACCTACCTGGGGGGTAGACCTTTGCGCATCTCCGCGCGCCACAGACTCGTGGCGCTCACCGCGGCGACGGCCCTGGCCGCCGGCACCGCGATCGCCCTGGCACCGGGTGCCGTCGCCGACGACGCCGGGACCTGGCCGGGCACCGAGGGCAAGATCCTCGTGGACGGCCCGACCCTGATCGACCCCGCCACGGGCAAGGGCACCGATGTTCCCGGCCTGTACGGGAGCTACGCCGCCTGGGCTCCGGACGGCAGCCGGCTCATCACCGCCGCGAGCCAGATCTCGAGCATCAGGCCGAGCGGCACCTCGAAGATCACCCTGCCCTGGGCGTCAGGGGTCCGGTCCAGTGCCTCGTACGAGGACCTGACGTTCTGGTGGGGCGGACGCTACGTCGTCTTCTCGACCGGCGGCCAGCTCGCCTACGGCCCCTCCGACGGCTCGTGGGCACCTGTCCCGCTGCTGACGGCCGCCCAGGAACCGTCCACCGTCTGCGACAACGACCCGACCGTGAGCCCGAAGGGCCTGGTGGCGTTCGAGCGGCGCAAGAACTACGGCTGCTACGACAACGACGGCGTCTGGGTCTACGACTCGACGGCGAAGACGGTCAAGCGGGTGCTGACCGACGCCGAGCAGCCCGCCTACTCGCCGGACGGCACCAAGCTGGCGTTCGTCCGGCACGTCGGCGGCGGCATGTCGCAGATCTTCACGGCGAACGCGGACGGCACGGGCGTCAAGCAGATCACCACCGACGCCCGCGGCTACGAGAACCCGTCCTGGTCGCCCACCGGCAAGCGGATCATCTTCGACGCCCACACCTCGGGCGACAGCGCCGACGTGCACACCACCGAGTACGTGGACCTGGCCACCGGCACGCTCACCAAGGTCGCGGGCCAGCAGGGCAGCAACTTCGGCGTCAACCCCAGCTGGCAGCCGCTGCGCAAGAACGGCACCGGCCGGGTCTGGGGCGCCGACACCTACGCCACCAACACGGCCGGCTCGCGCTGGACCTGGAACACCGTCGGCGGAAGCGTGCCGGGGCTGATGGACGCCAAGGCCGCGGTGCTGATCAACCAGGACGACGCGGCGTACTCGCTCACCGCGCCCGCGCTGGCCGGCAAGAAGCACGGTCCGGTGCTGATGACCCCGAAGAGCGGGCTGTCCTCCGCGACGAAGGCCGAACTCAAGCGCGTGCTGAAGCCGGGCGCGAACGTCTACCTCGTGGGCGGCACGTCCATCCTCGGCAGCGCGGTCTCCTCGCAGGTGTCCGCGCTCGGCTTCACGCCGAAGCGGCTTGCGGGGACCTCCCGTTACTCGACCTCGGTCGCCGTGGCGAAGTCCGTGACCAGCACGCCGAAGTACGTGTTCCTGGCCACCGGCACCGACTACCACTCGGCCCTCGCGGCGGCCGCCGCGGCCGGCGCGGACGGTACGAGCAGCGCGGGCGGCGTCGTCCTCAACGACGGCAACAAGCTGACCGATTCGGTGAAGGCGTACCTCAACGGCCTGAACCCGAAGAACACCATGATCATCACGGTGGGTGCCTCGGCGAAGTACGCGCTGACGCACACGTACTTCTCGAAGTGGCCGTCGACGTTCACGTACTACCCGATCACGGCGAGCACCAACGAGGGCACCTCCGCGGCGATCGCCAGGTTCTGGTGGAGCGCGCCGAGCCAGGCCGCCCTCGCCTACACGAACAACTGGCGTGGCGGCCTGGCGGCAGGTGCGGCGATGAACGTCTTCGGACCCGTCCTGTGGACCGCGCGCGACACCCTGTCGAGCGAGGCCAAGAGCTATCTGCTGCGGGAGTCGGCGAGCACGCAGTTCGTGGTCGGCTTCGGCGGCACCGGGTCGATCGCGGCGGGCACGCTGGACACCGCGGGCGCCTCGATCAGCGCGAGCAGCAGCCAGTTCGTGTACCACCCGTACTACAACGGCCAGGAGCCCCCGAGCGCGCAGCGCAGCACCTTCACGCTGCGCACGAACGGCGGTCAGGCCGCGACGGTCGTGAGGTCCGGCCCGGTCGGCGCGGAGCCGAACCTGGCACCCCTCAAGACGGTCCACCACCAGTAGCCGGTGTCGCGGGCGCCCCCACCAGCATGGTCGGGGCGCCCGCCACCCGGGTGAGGAACACCGTCGCGGAGTGCGGACCCTGCGGCTTCACCTTGCGCCGCAGTTCCTCCGGCTCGACGGCCGACCCGCGCTTCTTCACGGTCAGGACACCGACCCCCCGCTCCCGCAGCAGCGCCTTCAGCTTCTTCACGTTGAAGGGGAGTCGGTCGGTGATCTCGTACGCGGTGGCGTACGGCGTCGGGCGCAGCCCGTCGGCCGTGATGTAGGCGATCGTCTCGTCGACGAGCCCGCCGTCCAGGTCGTCGGCCACCTCGGCGACCAGGTGCGCGCGGATGACGGCGCCGTCCGGCTCGTACAGATAGCGCCCGACCGCGCGCACCGCCGGATCCGGCAGGCCGCGGCCGCGCAGCTCGCGCGGGCCCGGCAGCAGGGTGGCGCGCACCAGGCCCGGTTCCGTGCCGAACCAGAGGACCGCCTCCTTCACGTCGCCGCCGTCCGAGATCCACTCGGCCTCCGCCTCGGCGGGGACCGCCTCGTGCGGGATGCCGGGAGCGATCTTCAGCGCGGCGACCGGAGCCTTGAGGGCCGCCGCGACCGCCCAGGACAGCGGCGGCGAGTACGCCTCGGGGTCGAAGATCCGGCCCCGGCCGCCCCGGCGCGCCGGGTCCACGAAGACGGCGTCGTACGAGGCGGTGTCCACCTCGGTGACGTCGCTCTCGCGCACCTCGATCAGGTCCGCGAGCCCCAGCGCGTCGGCGTTCGCGCGGGCGGCGGCGGCCGTCAGCGGATCGCGGTCGACGGCCAGGACGCGGATTCCGGCGCGGGCCAGCGCGATGGCGTCGCCGCCGATGCCGCAGCACAGGTCGGCGACGGAGCGGACCCCCAGCGCGCGCAGCCGTTCGGCGCGGTGGGCGGCCACGCTCGTGCGCGTGGACTGCTCGACCCCGTTCGGGGTGAAGAACATCCGTCCGGCGTCCTCGGCGCCGAACTTCGCCACCGCCCGCTGCCGCAGTCGGGCCTGTCCGAGCGCCGCCGAGACCAGTTCGGCGGGGTGTTCGCGGCGCAGCCGGGTGGCGACGGCCAGTTCCTGCGCCGGTTCGGTGGCGCGGACCTCGTCGAGCAGGGCGCGGCCCTCGGCGGTGAGGAGGGGGGCGAAGGAGACGTCGTTCACCCGGCCATTGTGGGCCAGTCGGTGGACGGTGCGCTTCCGGCGGCGGTGTCGGGGCCCTCGCGAGGCCGGTGAACTGGGAGGATCCGGCCCCATGCGACCCGTACGACAAAATGACAAAACCGGCGCAAACGGGGCTGGTGCGCGCTGGGCCGTCGGCGTGCTCGCCCTCGCCCTCCTCCCCTCCGGCTGCGCCGGGACCGGCTCCGCCGCCTCCGGAGCCGACAGTGCCAAACCGGCCCACGCGCCGGTCCACGCACCGGCCCACGCACCGCAGGCCGGGCTCCGGACGGGCCCCGCCGGCGCCCTCGCCGCGTACGCCGCCCGGCTCGGCCGGACGCAGGTCCGGCGCGCCGCCGTCGCCAGGCGCTGGGGCCTCGTGACGGTACCGCTGACGCCCCCGGCGCCGCCCGCGAGGAAACCGCACATCGAGGCGCGCAAGGGCTTCGAGGTGGACGGCCAGGAGGAGTTGCGGCTGCCGCCGGTCTTCACCACCGTCCCCACCAAGGACAAGGTCGTCTTCCTCACCGTCGACGACGGCGCCGAGAAGGACCCCGCGTTCCTGCGGATGATGAGCGACCTGAAGATCCCGTACACCGCCTTCCTCAGCGACTTCCTCGTCGAGGACGACTACGGGTACTTCCGGAAGATGCGCGACCGCGGCGTCACGCTCGACAACCACACGCTGACCCACCCCTATCTGCCTGGGCTGTCCTACGAGCGGCAGAAGCACGAGATCTGCGGCATGCAGGACGTCATGGAGAAGGAGTTCGGCAGGCGCCCGGCCGTCTTCCGCCCGCCGTACGGCAACTACGACCAGGACACCCTGCGCGCCGCGAAGGCCTGCGGCATCAGGTACGCGCCCATCTGGAACGAGGAGGTCTTCGCCGACCACTGGGAGTACCGCGAGGAGGACCGGGACCTGCACCCCGGCGACATCGTCCTCACCCACTTCCAGGGCCGCAAGGAGTGGAAGGGCACCATGCCCGACATGGTCCGCCGCTTCCTGCGGACGGTCACGGCCAAGGGGTACGCGGTCGCACGCCTGGAGGACTACCTGTGAGGGTGCGGGTACCGGCCGCCGGGCTGCTCGTGGCGGTCCTGCTCAGCGGCTGCGCGCAGTCCGTCGACCCCATCGAGCGCCTCGGCAAGAAGGCGGCCCAGCGCGTGCACCCGACGGAGTCGGCGTACCGCCGCTGGGGCCTTTCCGCCCCGCTCGCCCCGGCGCCGAAGGTGTCCGTCCGCACCACCGCGCGCACCGCGGACACGGGACTGCCGCCCGTGGTGAACCAGGTGCGCACCCGCGACAAAGTGGTCTTCCTGACGTACGACGACGGGGCGGAGCGCGATCCGCTGTTCGCCGACATGGTCCGCGAACTGCGCCTGCCCGTCAGCATGTTCCTCACGGACCGGGTCGCGGGTCCCGGGTACGGGCACCTCGCCCGGCTGCGCGCGGTCGGCGCCGGCATCCAGAACCACACCCTCGACCACGCCGTCCTGCGCGGTCTGCCCTACTCCGGCCAGCGCGCCGAGATCTGCGGACAACAGGACAAGCTCGCGCGCCGCTTCGGCGTCCGGCCCCGGCTGCTGCGGCCCCCCTACGGCAGGTACGACGACACCACCCTGCGCGCCGCCGCCGACTGCGGGGTCGCCGCGATCGTCCTCGGCAGGACCGCCGACGAGCACCGGCTCCGGCCGGGCGACATCCTCTCCGGCCCCGGCGAACCCGGACTCACCGACGCCACGCTCCGGCTGCTCCGGCGGATCCAGCGGGAGGGCTTCACCCCGGCGCGGCTGGAGAACTACCTCTAGGGGACCGACGGAGCACCGGCGAGGAACCGGCAGGGCACCCGCCCGGGAAGCGGCAGGGCACCCGCCCGGGCGACGCCCATTCGGTGCGATCCGGCACCTTCCCGCCGACGCCACGCCGACGCCTTTGGCACTCCGCTTGACCGAGTGCTAATCGCAGTCATAGTCTCAGGTCTGGCACTCCCCCCTGGAGAGTGCCAACAGCGACAGGCAGATCCGGCACCCGCGACGACGGATCGACCTGGTCGCCACCTCAGACAGTTAACCCCGTGAGATCTCCGAAGGGGGAGGTCGGATCGTGACGACCACCAGCTCCAAGGTTGCCATCAAGCCGCTCGAGGACCGCATTGTGGTCCAGCCGCTCGACGCCGAGCAGACCACGGCCTCCGGCCTGGTCATCCCGGACACCGCCAAGGAGAAGCCCCAGGAGGGCGTCGTCCTGGCCGTGGGCCCGGGCCGCATCGAGGACGGCAAGCGTGTCGAGCTCGACGTCGCCGTCGGCGACATCGTTCTCTACAGCAAGTACGGCGGCACCGAGGTGAAGTACAACGGCGAGGAGTACCTCGTCCTCTCGGCTCGCGACGTGCTCGCGATCATCGAGAAGTAATTCACCTGGTAAGGGAGTTCGGGGTTCGCCCCCGGACAACCCCGCACCAAGCATTGCAGTGAACCACGCCCCTGGCACCCGCGATCATTCCAGCCGGGCGCCAGGGGCGCGGTTCGTTCTCCACATTTTCCGAGAGGGCTGAACCGCTTCCATGGCGAAGATCCTGAAGTTCGACGAGGACGCCCGTCGCGCCCTTGAGCGCGGCGTCAACAAGCTTGCCGACACGGTGAAGGTGACGATCGGCCCCAAGGGCCGCAACGTCGTCATCGACAAGAAGTTCGGCGCTCCCACCATCACCAACGACGGTGTGACCATCGCCCGTGAGGTCGAGATCGAGGACCCGTTCGAGAACCTCGGCGCGCAGCTGGTGAAGGAGGTGGCGACCAAGACCAACGACATCGCGGGTGACGGTACGACCACCGCCACCGTGCTCGCCCAGGCGCTCGTGCGCGAGGGCCTGCGCAACGTCGCCGCCGGTGCCTCCCCGGCGCTGCTGAAGAAGGGCATCGACGCGGCCGTCAAGGCGGTCTCCGAGGAGCTCCTCGCGACGGCCCGCCCGATCGACGACAAGTCCGACATCGCCGCCGTGGCCGGGCTCTCCGCCCAGGACAGCCAGGTCGGCGAGCTCATCGCCGAGGCGATGGACAAGGTCGGCAAGGACGGTGTCATCACCGTCGAGGAGTCCAACACCTTCGGTCTGGAGCTCGACTTCACCGAGGGCATGGCCTTCGACAAGGGCTACCTGTCCCCGTACATGGTGTCCGACCAGGAGCGTATGGAGGCCGTCCTCGACGACCCGTACATCCTCATCCACCAGGGCAAGATCAGCTCCATCCAGGACCTGCTGCCGCTGCTGGAGAAGGTCATCCAGTCGAACGCCTCCAAGCCGCTGCTGATCATCGCCGAGGACGTCGAGGGCGAGGCCCTGTCGACCCTGGTCGTCAACAAGATCCGCGGCACGTTCAACGCCGTCGCCGTGAAGGCCCCCGGCTTCGGTGACCGCCGCAAGGCCATGCTCGGCGACATCGCCACCCTCACCGGTGGTCAGGTCATCGCCGAGGAGGTCGGCCTCAAGCTCGACCAGGTCGGCCTGGACGTGCTCGGCAGCGCCCGCCGCGTGACCGTCACCAAGGACGACACCACCATCGTCGACGGTGCCGGCAGCAGCGACGAGGTCGTCGGCCGCGTCAACCAGATCAAGGCCGAGATCGAGAACACCGACTCCGACTGGGACCGCGAGAAGCTCCAGGAGCGCCTCGCGAAGCTGGCCGGCGGCGTGTGCGTGATCAAGGTCGGCGCCGCCACCGAGGTGGAGCTCAAGGAGAAGAAGCACCGTCTGGAGGACGCCATCTCCGCGACCCGCGCCGCGGTCGAGGAGGGCATCGTCTCCGGTGGTGGCTCCGCGCTCGTCCACGCCGTCAAGGTCCTCGAGGGCAACCTCGGCAAGACCGGCGACGAGGCCACGGGTGTCGCGGTCGTCCGCCGCGCCGCCGTCGAGCCGCTGCGCTGGATCGCCGAGAACTCCGGCCTCGAGGGCTACGTCATCACCTCCAAGGTCGCCGAGCTCGACAAGGGCCAGGGCTTCAACGCCGCCACCGGTGAGTACGGCGACCTGGTCAAGGCCGGCGTCATCGACCCGGTCAAGGTCACCCGCTCCGCCCTGGAGAACGCCGCCTCCATCGCCTCCCTGCTCCTGACGACCGAGACCCTGGTTGTCGAGAAGCCGGCGGAGGAAGAGGGCGACGCCGGTCACGGCGGCCACGGCCACTCCCACTGACGCAGGCCGGGACACCGGCAGGCCGACCCGGCACTGAGCCCCTGACAGGGGCCCGGTGCCGAACCGGGCCGCGTGACTTCGCCCCGCCGTTCCGAACGGCGGGGCGAAGTGCTGTCCGGCGTCCCGGCCGGGCATGAGCGCTCTTCGGACTGGTACCAGATCCTTGTACCAATCGAGTGGTACCGTGAGGTCGTACCACTTCCTGGGAGGACGAGTCCATGGCCATCACCGCCAGCGAGGCCCGAGCCAGGCTGTTCCCGCTCATCCAGCAGGTCAACGACGATCACGAGCCGGTCGAGATCACCTCCAAGGGCGGCGACGCCATACTGATGTCGGCCGACGACTTCCGCTCCTGGCAGGAGACCGTCTACCTGCTCCGCAGCCCTGCCAACGCTGCCCGCCTCATGGCGGCCGTCGCCGAGGACAAGGCCGCCGAAACACCGTTGGTCACCAGGTCCATGGACGAGCTGACGGCCATGGCGGAGGACGGGGAGTGAGGGACGTACGGTTCCGTCCCACCGGCTGGGAGGACCTCCTCTACTGGCAGTCCGCCGACAAGAAGCTGTTCGGCAAGCTGGTCCGCCTGATCGGGGAGATCCAGCGCGATCCCTTCACGGGGATCGGCAAGCCTGAACCGCTGAAGGGCGACCTGTCGGGTTACTGGTCACGCCGGATCGACGACGAGCACCGACTGGTCTACCGGGCCACCGAGAAGGAAATCGTGATCATCAAGGCCCGGTACCACTACTGAGGGACCACCGCCCGCATGCCCGTGCGTGGCGACCGCGCCGAACTCCTGACGGGAGAACCTGCGGGCCGTCGCGTAAGAAGGTGGCCGTACTCATGCTGGTCCTCGCTCCGGCCGAGGTTCTGCCCCTGGTCACTCTCACCGTGGACCCGCAGTACACATGGAACCCGTCCTGAACCGACATGGCCGCGGAGTGCGGCGGTGTGGCGGGGCAGACGTTCGTCGTCTGCATGGGGCTGGGACTCTGCTGGGAGTGGTGGCTGGCACGGGTTGCCGGGATGAAGTGGGCGCAGGTCAGGAACTTCCGTCGGCTGTCGTCCGTCACCGTCCCCGCCGGCACGGTGCTGGTGGCCGGAGCGACGGCGTTCGCCACGGCGGTCGCCGGGTCGTGGGCACAACCGGTCGGCCCGCCGTCCTCCGGCGAGCAGCCGTCCCGGTCGGCCCCGGCGGCCCCCGGGGCACACTGAAGCGACCTGGGTCGGTCACCTCAGGCGGCAGGACAAACCTCTCGGGCGGGCGGCCGCCGTCACGTGCCGACGGCCCGCAGGTCCTTCAGGAACCTGGTCGGATCAGCCCTCCATCGCGTCCAGTGCCCCGAGATCCGCCATCAGGCCCAGCCGGTCGTACTGCCACCAGCCCTCGGCGATCTTTCCGTTCTCCCCGCACCGGAAGACGGTCGTGCCGGTCATGGAGACCTTCTTCCCGGAGGCCGGGATCCCCATGAAGTCGCCCTTGTGAGTGCCGCTCCAGGACCAGCGCGTGCAGACCCGGTCGCCCTCGGTGATCTGGTCCTCGATGGTGAACGCCATGTCGAAGGCGCCGCGCCACATCTCGATCACGCGCCGCACCGCGTCGAGCCCGATGGCATCCTGCTCGCGGCTGGGATCGTGATCGTGATAGCTCTCCGCCATCAGCCCGTCGAGCGGCGGCAACTCACCCGGGGCGGCCGCCATCTCGAAGAAGCTGCGGGCGCTCGCCGCGAGGAGCCGCTCGTCGCGCACCACGTCCAGGTCCGTGAAGGTCGGCATCTCGTCGCAGAGCGCCACCATCTCCTGGAAGATCTTGTCGGTCTCGGGCAGGTTCGAGTTCCGCATCGCGTCCTCGTACGACGGGAACTCCACGATCTCGATGAAGTGCGACGCGTCGGACCGGTCCTTGGCGATGATGCCGTGCGTCGCGGTCCGCTTCCCCTTGGTCTGCTCGACCCAGGTGTCCATCAGCTGGTTCATCCGGTCGAACTGGCTGGTCCTGCAGTCGATGAGCTGTACGAATGTCATGCTGCCGCCGCCTCCGATTCCCCCCGGATCCGGCTCTGTCACGCCCATTTTCCCACCGGAAGGGCGAGATGCCCTGCGCTCACGCGGTTTGCCGCCAGATCCTGGCCGGGCGGTGCGTGCGGCCCGCGCGGGCCCAGGCGGCGGGCCGGACGACATCGGCGGGCAGGTCCCCCACCCGCTGGTGCGCCAGACCGTTCAGGACGGCCAGGACGGCGGCGAGCTCCTCGGGCGTCGGTTCGCCGGACACGACGCGGATGCCGTCGATGCCGCTCATGCCGGCTGGTTCCCGTGCTTGCGGTGCGGCAGCGGCGCGCTCTTCGTGCCCAGCATCCGCAGCCCCGAGGCGAGGACGGCGCGCGTGGACTGCGGGGCGATGACGTCGTCGACGAGGCCGCGCTCGGCGGCGTAGTAGGGGTGCATCAGTGCCTCGCGGTACTCGGCCACCCGCCGGCCCCGGGTCGCCTCCGGGTCGTCGGCCGCGGCGATCTCGCGGCGGAAGATGACGTTCGCGGCGCCCTCCGCGCCCATCACGGCGATCTCGTTGGCGGGCCACGCGTACGACAGGTCCGCGCCGATGGAGCGCGAGTCCATGACGATGTACGCCCCGCCGTAGGCCTTGCGCACGATCATCTGTATTCGGGGGACGGTCGCGTTGCAGTAGGCGTACAGCAGTTTGGCGCCGTGCCGGATGATGCCGCCGTGCTCCTGGTCCACGCCGGGCAGGAAGCCGGGCACGTCGACCAGCGACACCACCGGGATGTTGAAGGCGTCGCACAGCTGCACGAACCGCGCGGCCTTTTCGCTGGCGTGGATGTCGAGCACCCCGGCCAGCACCATCGGCTGGTTGGCCACGATGCCGACGGGGCGGCCCTCGATGCGGCCGAGCGCGCAGATGACATTGGCCGCCCAGCGCTCCTGGACCTCCAGGAACTCGCCGTCATCCACCACCTCCTCGACCACCCGGCGCATGTCGTACGGCTGGGCCGGATCCGCGGGCACGATGTCCAGCAGCTCGGTGCAGAGCCGGTCGGCCGGGTCGTCGCAGGGCGCCTCGGGCGGTGTCTCGGTGCTGTTCTGCGGGAGCAGGGAGAGCAGGTAGCGGACCTCTTCGAGGCAGGTCGGCTCGTCGTCGTAGGCGAAGTGCGCGACACCCGACGTCTCGGCGTGCACGTCCGCGCCGCCGAGCCCGTTCTGGGTGACCCGCTCGCCGGTGACGGCCTGGATGACGTCGGGGCCGGTGATGAACATCTGGGACGTCTCGCGGACCATGAAGACGAAGTCGGTCAGGGCGGGGGAGTAGGCGGCGCCGCCCGCGCACGGGCCGAGCATCACCGAGATCTGCGGGATGACCCCGGAGGCCTTGGTGTTGCGCTGGAAGATGCCGCCGTAGCCCGCGAGCGCGGTGACGCCCTCCTGGATGCGGGCGCCGGCGCCGTCGTTGAGGGACACCAGGGGGGCGCCCGCCGCGAGGGCCAGGTCCATGATCTTGTGGATCTTCTGCGCGTGGGCCTCGCCCAGCGCGCCGCCGAAGATCCGGAAGTCGTGCGCGTACACGAAGACCGTACGGCCGTGGACCGTGCCCCAGCCGCCGATCACGCCGTCCGTGTGCGGACGCCTGTCCTCCATGCCGAAGCCGGTCGCCCGGTGCCGGCGCAGCGGCTCCAGTTCGCTGAACGTGCCCGGATCCAGCAGGAGTTCGATGCGCTCCCGGGCCGTCAGCTTGCCCTTGGCGTGCTGCCGGTCGGTGGCGGCGGCGTCACCCGCGACCACGCCCGCGCGCAGCCCCTCCAGTTCGGCGGTACGGGCCCGCAGTGACGGCGGGACGGACGGAGCCGCGAACTCCTCTTCCAGTTCGGCCAGTTGACTGCTGTTCAGGGTCTGCGCCGACATGGTCGGTCTCCTTTCGGTACGAGTCTTCGGTGGTACCGGGTCACAGGCGCAGGCCGCGGTAGCGGCGGGGCCAGATGCCGTGGGCGCCGGGGGCCAGCACGCCCGCCGGGTCGAGCGCGTCCTTGATCCGTTCGCCGAGCCGCCGGAGCGCGTGCCCGTGGAAGGCGTACGTCTCCGCGACCTGGTCCATCAGGGCCGGATGCGCGTGCCGTACGCCGAGCCCGGCCGCCGCCGCGTCCCCCACCAGGCGTTCGCACAGGGCCAGGGTGCGGGCCCGGTCGTCCGGGTCGCGGATGTCGAACACGACCGGAACATGGTGGTGCAGCACCCGCCGGCCCACCACGAACGAGCCCAGATAGTCCTTGCCGGCCGCCCGCACGAGCCCCCGCACCCGCGTGTACTGCGCCAGCGCGTCCGCGCCGGTGCCCGGCAGCACGGGCGTGACGGAGAGGTGCCCGCCGTGCTCCAGCCAGCTGTCGGCCGCGTCGCCCCACAGGCCGGGTGTGTCACGGCCGTCGTCCGGGTCGCCGAGGCGGCAGCGCACCCCGGCGATCGGGGCCAGGGCCGTGCGCACGGCGTCCCACCGGGCGCGCACGAGGGGACGGCTGCCCGCCACGACGCCGTACGCGTTCCAGCGGCCGAGTCGCAGGTCGGCCATGACGGGGGAGTGGCCGCTGTCGGGCACCGGGCCCGGAGCGCCGGGGAGGGTGTCGCGGCACCGGCCCGCGGCGGCCGCGTCCAGGAGCAGGCTGCGCACGGTGGGCGACTCGGTGAGCGTCCCGTCGGCGCGCAGCGTCCGCAGGGCGTCGACGAGCGGGCCGAGGTCCTCCGCACGCGGAACGGAGACGGTGAAGGTACGGCGGTGCGGGGGCGCGAGGCGGAGCCGGACGCCGAGTTTGGTGACGACCCCCAGGTTCGACGGCGCGAACATCGTGTCGAAGGAGGGGCCGAAGCCGTAGGGCCACAGATGGGCGCAGCGCGAGGCGCGCAGGCCGCCCATCCCGGTGCGCACCAGGTCGCCGTCCGGCAGCACGACCTCCATCCCGCACCACAGCGCGGGTTCGTCCTCGTAGGGTGCGAGGCCCCCGGTGGCCAGGGCGTGGCCGACCACGCTGTCCCAGCCCAGGCCCACGGGATCGACCCGGTACGGCAGCCCGCGTGCGGAGAGGTGGGCGGCGAGGTCGACGAAGGTGACGCCGGGCTCGACGACGGCGTACCCGAAGGTCTCGTCGACCTCCAGTACCCGGTTCATCCGGCTGAGGTCGAGGACGACGGCGCCGGGCAGCCGGGGTGCCGCGCCGCCGAGCCCGGTGTTGCGGCCGGGCAGGGCGGGCGCGAGCGGCACCCCGAAGGTCCTGGCGACGTCCAGCACGCGCCGTACGTCGTCGACCGAGCCGGCCAGCAGCGCCGCGCTCGGGACGAAGTGCCCGGGTCCGAGCACCGGTTGCGGGTCGTCGTAGCCGAGGAGGGCGATGTCCTCGTCGGTCAGGACCCGGGAGTCGCCGAGCACCGCGCGGAACGCGGCGAGCGCCTCGGCGAACTCCCGGGGACCGACGCCGTGCGGGAGCCGGGGACGGCCGCTCACGGAGGTCACGGCCGTCCTTCCGGGGCCTGTGCGGCCTCCTCCGTGAGCCGCACAGGGGAGCGCTGCGAGGGAGTGAACGCCTGGACGTCGATGCGTTCCCAGACGCCCGAGACGGCGAACGGGTCGGCGAAGGCGTATTCCTCCGCCTGCTTCCGGTTCGCGGCCTCGACCACGATCAGGCTGCCGACCGCGGTGCTGCCGTCGGCGTCGACCAGGGGTCCGTAGAGCACCGGCCGTACGGACGTGGCGCGCAGCCGGGCCGAGTGCGCGGGCCGCTGGGCCGCCCGCAGTTCGGCGGTGCCCGGTGCGTCGAGGCAGTGGATCGCCCACAGCATCTGTCTCTCCTCGGGTCGTGGGGGCAGGGGTTGCAGGGACAGGGATCGTCGGGACAGGACTACGGGGAGGCGAGCGGTGGCACGCGGCCGACGGGTGTCAGGCCACCTGGTCGCCGCTCATCACCGGTGCGGCCTGGTCGCGCAGCCGGGTCAGCTCCGCGACCACGGCCCGGCGGGCCGCGATCTTCTCCTGCTTGACGCTGAACGGCTCGGGGATCACCCGGTATTCGGCGTCGATCACGCTGGCGAGCGTGTCCCCGTGGTGGATCGAGATCCGGCACTTGAAGACCGGTCCCACCGGGGTGCGGGTCAGCTCCAGCAGCTCGTACTGCAGCGTCGCGGCGAGCGGGAAGACGAAGCTGTGGAACGTGGAGCCGACCGAGCCGATGACGAACCGGGTGCGGTCCGGTCCGGTGACGTAGAACTGCTCGGTGACCACGGTCCAGAACTGCCGGGCGGCCTCCAGGAGCGTGATGGCCGGGATGTGCTGGCCGGTGAGGTGGTCCTCCAGGACCTCCACGTGCTGGTCGAGCACCAGGTCGGCGGCGAAACGGTGCTCGCCGGTCTGGCCGACCGGCCCGATCAGCACGTTCTTGGCGTCGTGCTTGTGGGTGAGCCGTTGCCGGGCCCGCTCGGGGACCCCGGGCTTGGCGACCGTGACCGCCGGCGCGAGCCGGTCGGTCAGGGCGCGTATCTCCGCCAACTGCTCGTCGCTCAGGCCCTGTCCGATGGCGACGGCCAGGCCTTCCGGCACGTCGCCGGAGCGCAGCCGGGCCAGCAGGTCGGAGACGGGGATGGTGCCGCGGTTGACGAGGAAGTCCTCGAAGCGGTCGCCGACCGCGATGACGGCGTCGGGCGACGCGGACTGTGCCGTGGTTCGTGACATGGTCGGTCCTCCGGTAGTGGTGGTGGACGGGACGGGCTCAGACGGTGGCCGCGGCCAGGTTCGCCAGCGTCTCGACGTAGGCGTCGGCCAGCGCGCCCACCGTCCGCACGTCGGAGATCACGTAGTCCTCCTCGAACGGGTCGGCGCCGAACTCCGTCTCCAGCTCGATGATCAGCCGGGCCAGGAGCAGCGAGTCGAGCCCGATCCGGGCCAGGGGCTCGTCCCCGGTGAGCAGGCGCACGGGCTTGCCGGCCTCCTTCAGCAGGGCGTTGATCTGCTCGTGCACGGTCGAGGTGATGTCGGTCGTGGTCAGCATGTGATTCCTCCGTCGACGACGATGGTCTGCCCCGTGATGAACGAGGCGTCGGGTGAGATGAGGTAGAGGACGGCGTCGGCGATCTCGTGGATGTCGCCGAGCCGGCCGAGCGGCGTACGCCGCTGGATGCGTTCCCGGTTCCGCTCCGTGACGTCGGACGTCATGTCGCTGTCGAAGAAGCCGGGGACGATCGAGTTGACCCGGATGCCGAACGCGCCGAGTTCCCGGGCGAGGCTCCGGCTGAATCCGTCGAGCCCCGCCTTGGTGGCGGAGTAGACGGCGACACCGCGGTAGCCGCGGATGGCGTTGATGGACGAGACGTTGAGGATCTGGCCGCCGCCCTGCTTCGTCATCGAGCGGGCGCAGGCGTGCGCGAGCGTGATCGGGGCCACCAGGTTGGCGGCGATCAGCGTCGCGGTCTGCTTCGCGGACGTGGTCAGGAACAGCTCCTGGTGCAGCAGCGCCGCGTTGTTGATCAGCAGGTCCACGCGGCCGAAGCGGCGCCGCACCGTTCGTACGAACTCCCGCAGCGAGTCGGGGTCGGTGAGGTCGGCGGCCTCCCACAGGAAGCGGTCCTCCGCGGTGACCTGGAGCTCCTTGACGAACTCGTTGGCCGACCTGCTGAACGTCGCCACCCGCCAGCCGTCCGTGAGCAGCCGCTCGACGAGGAGCCGGCCGAGTCCCTTGCTGCCGCCGCTGATCACGGCGACGCGGTCGCCGTCGCCGGCCGCGGCTGCCGTCCCGGCTGCCGTCGCGGTTCCGGTCCCGGTGTCCCGCTCGCGGGCGTTCACGCCGCGCTCCGGATCTTCTTGTAGCGGTCGGAGTGCATCGGCGCGGCGGCGATCTCGACCAGGGCCGGCACCTTGTACGGCTCCAGGCGCTGCGCGCAGAACTCCCGCACCCGGCGCGTGACCTCACGCCGGTCCTCGTCCTCGACCAGCTGCACGGTGGCCTTGACCACCATGCCCATCACCGGGCTGGGCCGGCCGCTGACGGTGGCCTCGGCGATGTTGTCCAGCTGGAGCAGGACGCTCTCGACCTCGCTCGGGTAGACCTTCTCGCCGCCCACGTTGATGATCTCCGAGTTGCGGCCCAGGATCCGCACCCAGTCGCCGTCGACCTCGACGACGTCCTGCGTGTTGAAGTAGCCCTCCTCGTCGAAGGGGGCCGGGGCGTTGAGATAGCCCAGCATCGCCATCTCCGAGCGGATCCACAGGACGTTGTCGATGATCTTGTGGTCGAACCCGGAGTCGCCGAGCTTCACCCACAGCGTGTCGTCGCCCCGGGAACGGGTGGGCAGGATGCCCAGCTCGGACAGGCCGTACGTCTGCTTCAGCCGGACCTCGGGGAGTGCCCGGGCCAGGCGTTGCAGCGTCTGCAGGGGCATCGGCTCGGTGCCGTAGGTGACGAGCCGGAGGGAGTCGGTGGCGTGCCGCTCGTGGGCTCCGGAGATCAGCACCATGTTCAGGAAGGTCGGCGTGGTGGGCAGGATCTCCACCCGGTGCTCGTCGATCGCCCGGAAGACGGAGTCCGGCGTGCGCTCGGCCACCGTGATCACGGTGCCGCCCTGGCTCAGCGTGTGCAGCAGGGTGTTGACGCCGCCGATGTGGTCCAGGCTGAGGAAGGAGAGGATGCGGCCCGGCCGGGTCGGCTCGCCGTAACGGCCGAGCACCTTCTCGAAGTCCAGCACCGAGGCCTTGCTGCGCCCCGTCGTACCGGAGCTGAACAGGACCAGACCCGGATGCCCGGTGGCGCGCAGTTCCTCGTACAGCCGGTGCGCCGCGCCGCGTCCGGTGCGCTCCGCCCTGTGATCGCCGCCGTTCGCGTCGACCTCGATCACCACCTCCACCTGCGCGACGTCCAGGAACTCCGCGCGCTTGGCGGCCGGGATCGCACTGAGCGGAACGACGACGGCGCCGCGCTCGATCAGCGCGAGCAGGCCGGCGCAGGCCTGCGGGGAGTAGGCGCCCTCGAGCGTGACGACCTCGCCCGCAGCCACCTGGTGGCGGTCGAGGAAGCCGCGCCAGTCGTCGACGAGGCGCAGCAGCTCGTCGTAGCCGTGGGAACGGCCCTCGAAGACGACGGCCTCGGTGTCGCCGAAGGTTTTCAGCCGGTCCAGGAAAGGATGAGGCATCGGTTTCTCCCGTTATTCGTTCGCATTTTTCTGCCGAATTGTTCTGTGAAATTTTCTTGCGGCGTTTTCTGGTTGCGTTGTTCGGGTCGCGCATTCCCTTGCTCTATTTCGATGAGGAAACTCTAGGCCGGTGTTGTTCCGGGTTTCAATCTGCCTTTTCCGGGACCTCTTACGGAGTGGCCGAATCGACGTAGCCGTCCGGTCGGAGTCATTGGGCGTGCCCGGACGGCTATGTAGCGGAAGAAGCATCGGGCACGGCATCATCGGGGCAGCGATGTGCTGCCATGACCTTGTCCTGGGATGGCAGTGGCCCGCCGTATCCGGCGGGCCCTGGTGCGCCTTTCACGGCGCCGTTCCTCCCAGGAGAAGAAGTGATTCAGCAGATACTTCCGCCTGCCGTCGCCAGCGCCCACACCACGGCCGATCTGCTCGACTCCCCGGTGTTCCCGGAGGAGGAGCCGTATCTGGCGGACTGTGTGGAGCACCGCCGGCGCGAATTCGTGACCACCCGACGGTGCGCCCGTACGGCGATGACCGTGCTCGGAGTGCCGTCGGCCGCGGTCGGCTCGGGTCCCAAGGGGGAGCCGGAATGGCCGGCCGGGGTGACGGGCAGCATGACGCACTGCGACGGCTACCGGGCGGCAGCCCTCTCGCACAGCCGCGCGTTCCACTCCATCGGGATCGACGCCGAGCGCCACGAGCCGCTTCCCGAGAAGCTCGTCGCCTACATCACCGGCCCGGACGAACAAGCCCACCTGCGCGAACTGGAGCGCAGCCACCCCGCGGTGCACTGGGCGACCGTGTTGTTCAGTGCGAAGGAGACGGTCTACAAGGCCTGGTATCCGCTGGCCCGGCGCTGGCTCGGCTTCCGTGACGCCCGGCTCACCTTCGACCCGGACGCCGGAACGTACACGGCACGCCTGCTGGTACCCGGACCGGTGGTGGACGGGGTCCGCATCGCCTGGTTCACCGGCCACTGGGCCGTACGTGACGGGCTCGTCCTCACCGCGATCGCGGTGAGGCGCGCCCGGTGAGGGAACGGCGAACGGGACGGCGGCCGGG
The DNA here is from genome assembly GCF_044333225.1 of Streptomyces sp. NPDC021080. Lineage (NCBI taxonomy): Bacteria > Bacillati > Actinomycetota > Actinomycetes > Kitasatosporales > Streptomycetaceae > Streptomyces > Streptomyces sp. NPDC021080. The sequence goes on from NZ_JBIRQM010000012.1 coordinate 137,014, forward strand.
CAGGCAGGGCGAAGCCGGCAGCGGTTCGGCGGTGCCCTGAGGAGGCGCTGGGCCGTGTCGATGGTTCGGCGGTGCCCTGAGGAGGCGCTGGGCCGTGTCGATGTGCTGCTCCGCCGTGTCGCGCGGGCGCGCGATCAGCCACGACGGTGCCGCGGGAGGCCGGCGGCACATCGTGGCACTTCCGGCGGAGCGCTCAGCGCCGTTCGGCCGCGGTCAGCAGCCGCGCGGGCGAGGCGTCCGGGGACGGCAGATGCCCGGGGGTCGCGGGCAGGACGGGCCAGTCGAGGCGCTGGGCGTGCTCCAGCAGCACCCGGTCACCGCCGACGACCACCGGGTTGCCCACCGTGCCGAGCATGTCCAGGTCACTGGAGTGATCGCCGTAGCAGCTGCAGTCCGCGGCGGCCAGGCCGAGCTCCGCGACGGTCTCGCGCACGGCGTCGGCCTTGACCGAGCCGATCATCGGCCGTGCGACCTCGCCGGTCAGCCGGCCGTCGGTGTCCACCAGAGGTTCGGAGCACAGGATGCGGTGCGCGCCGAGATCCTCGGCGAGCGGCTCCAGACAGCCACGGAACGACCCGGAGACGAGGACCACCAGATGACCCGCCTTGCGGTGCCGGGTGGCCGCGGCCCAGGCCGGGACGACGACGGCGGCGGATCCTCGGCGGTACTCCCGCCACCATTCCCGCCCGGCCTCCAGCAGGGCGTCGTACGGTACGCCGGCGAAGCGCCGGTAGTAGGCCCGGTTGATCTCCGAGCGGTGCACGCCGGAGGCCGCGGCCCGGTGCACGCCGGCCATGACGGCGTCGTAGCCGCTGCCGTCGTCGCCCTGCCGGGCCATCCAGAAGCGCAGGAAGTGGAACATGCTTTTCGTGTTGACCAGAGTCTCGTCGACATCGAAGAAGGCGGCGGGAGCGGTGTGGGGATTCATGGGGAGGGTCACCAGCCGTTCGTGAGGGATGAGGCAACCGCCTGGCCGGTGGCCGACGGGACGGGGCGGACGTCGCCGCCCGGGGAGGAGCGGTGGGCGGGGCGGCCTGCGGGGTGCGCCGCCACCGGGGCGCACAGGCCCTCGCGCAGGGCGCGGACCGTCGCCAGGGTGCGGTTCGGGCAGTTGAGCTTGGCGAGAATGCTGGCGACGAGACGCTTCACACCGTGCTCGGAGATGTGCAGCCGACGGGCGATCTGCTTGTTGCTGAGGCCCTCGACGAGATGCCCGAGCGCCTCGCGCTCCCGCGGTGTCAGCCGGGGCGGCACCGGGACGGCCTGCCGGTCGCCGTGTCCGCGCCCCGCGAGCTGGAGCAGGTCGCGGGTGAGCGCGGCCGGTATGTGCACCTCGCCTTCGCCCATCGCGACGAGCACCTTGTGCAGGTTCTCGATCTGGAGACCCTCAGAGCAGAGCAGCGACGCGCCGGACAGGGACGCCACCCGGTTCAGGTCCACGGAGTCCAGGTCGGGCAGGAGCAGCAGTACGCGTACGCCGTAGGCGGCCACGCGGTGCAGTACGGAGTCGGGGTCCAGGTCCGTGCCCCCGGGAGCCACGATCAGCAGGTCGGTCGCCGGGGCGCGCAGGGCGTCCACGGCGGACGTGAGGTCGGCGAAGGGATGGCAGGCGGCGACCTCGCGGAGGGACCTCAGCATGCCTTCGAGTCCGTAGCGCTGCAGGTCGTCGCGGATGGAGAGAACGATGTTCAAGGACTGGGTGGCGACTGCGTCGAGAGCAGCGCGGTGCGGTGACATGGTGGCCTTACCTCCATGGGTCCTCTGGGTCCTCGGCGGTGCCCCCGTGGGCCTTCCATGCCGCAGACGCTAGAGCCGCCGGGGCCCGCGCAGGGGACCAGTGCCTCCAAGACGGGGGGCGGACGGACCGAAAGTGGCAATCGGATGCCTCGGTCGCCGGATGTCCCGGACACGGACCGAGCCGGATGAGCCCTCTTGACCGGGGGCGGGGCCACGGCGCGGCGGAGGGGGCGGGCGGAGCCCCGGGAGCAGCCCGACCACCACCAGGCGCCGGAGCAGGACCGGGCCGTCGGCCGAACCCGGTCCCTGGCCTGCGTCAGGCGTCCGGCGGCGATGCACGGAGAGGGTCCTGAGCTCTTGAGGGGCGGTGTCCCGGAGCTCGGAACCGGTTCCCGCCCCGCGGTAGGCGTCCGGCGGCAATGCCCGGAAGCCCGGGCTTTTGAGGGGTGGCGGTCCGGACCCGGTCCCCGACCCGAGCCAGGCGTCCGGCGGCGATGCACGGAGAGGGTCCTGAGCTCTTGAGGGGCGGTGTCCCGGAGCTCGGAACCGGTTCCCGCCCCGCGGTAGGCGTCCT